>JBQGCL010000043.1:0-3050 GCA_052038485.1 Thermoleophilaceae bacterium
GTGAGCCGCTCGATCAGCGCCTTCGCCTCGGCGCGGTCGGTGGATGGCGCCTCGATCATCCGCACCGAGTGGTTGAAGGCGACCGCGCCCACGCGCAGCTTGCCGGGGGCCTGGTCGAGGAAGTCGAGCGCGGCCCGGCGCACCGCCGCGATGCGCGACGGCTCTACGTCGCTCGCCTGCATCGAGCCGGAGATGTCGGTCGCGAGCACGACCGCCGCCCGCTCCTCGGGCACGGCGACGGTCGCCTCCGGGCGGGCCAGGGCGATCGCCACGGCCGCCAGTGCCGCGCCGTACAGGATCAGCGGCGCGTGGCGGCGGAACCCGGGTCGCAGCGGTGCGACCGACGGGAGCAGCGCCGGCGAGGCGAAGCGCGCGCTGCGGGCGCGCCGGCGCCGGTCGCCCCGCAGGTAGAGCAGCAACAGCGCCGGGAGCAGCAACAGTGCGGCGAGAAAGCCCGGCGCGGCGAAGCTCACGGACGCGCTTCCAGGTCGACCTTCACGGTGCGGTTCGACCCGTCGCGCGACAGCTCGAGCTCGATCGAATCGCCCGGCTTCAGCGAGTCGATCGCCTCGGAGACGTCCTGCGGCTCGGTCACCGCATGCCCGTCGACGGCGGTGATCACGTCGCCCGCCTGCACCCCCGCAGAGCGGGCCGGGCTTCCGGACGCAACGCTCACGACCGCCGCGCCGCGGGTGTGCGGCGCAGTGGTCACGCCGAGGTAGGCGCGCTCGATCTGCTCGCCGCGGCTCAGGGCCGGGAGGACGTCACGCACCCGGTTGGACGGAACGGCGAACCCGATTCCGACATTGCCGCCGGCCCCGCCGGTCGCGATCTGGGAGTTGACCCCGACGACGCGGCCGCGGGCGTCGAGCAGCGGCCCGCCCGAGTTCCCGGGGTTGATCGGGGCGTCCGTCTGGATCACCTCGTCGATCTGGAAGCCGTCGGGCGCGCGGATCTCGCGGCCCAGCCCGGAGACGATTCCGGCGGTGGCGGTGCGGTCGAGGCCGAACGGGTGCCCGATCGCGACCACCGCGTCGCCGACCTGGACGCGATCGGAGTTCGCCAGCGGCAGGGCCCGCAGCGGCCCGGTCTGCCCTGGATCGACGTGCAGCACGGCGAGATCCGACGACGGGTCGGTGCCGCGCACCTCCGCTTGAACCTGGCGGCCCGTGTCGTTGAAGCGCACCACGGCGCTGTCGGCGTCGGCGACGACGTGCGCGTTGGTCACGATCGTGCCGTCGGTGCGCACGACGAAGCCTGTCCCCGACGCCGACCCGACCTGGACAGAGACCACCCCGGGTCCCGCCGACTGGTACACGCGGCCGATCTGGGTGGGCGCCAGCTTGCCGCCACTCGCGGCGGGCAGCACGGCGGCCTTCCCGCCGCCGCCGTCGTCGTGGTCGAGCACGGCCACGGCCGACAGCGCCAGCGCGGCGAGCGCCGCCAGCAGCGCCAGCGCCGGCACGATGCCGCGCCGCCGGGACCGGCCCGGCGGCGGCTCGGGAGCCTCGGGCTCCTCCGGCTTCCGCCACCGGGCCTCGGCCTCGAGCGCCTGACGGCGCCAACGCGCCTGCGAAAACGGCCCAGCATCGGGATCGCGGTTGCCCTCGCGGTCGATCCAAAGGCTGGGCGGGCGCGTCACCGGGGCGACGCTAGGCGGCTCTACGTCACCGGTGGATAACGAGCGGCGGCGAACCGCTCCAGCTCGTCTGCCGCCGTCGCGGCGCCGTCGTGCGCGTCGCACCACGCCTCGACCTGCGCCGCCCGTTTCGCGTAGCCCGCGTCGGCGAGCAGGCGCTTGACCGCCAGCCGGACGCCGCGCGGCGTGTGGAACCGCCGGGGGAGGGACACGCCCAGTCCGGCCCAGCGCAGGCGGGCGGCGTTCTCGGCCATGTCGCCCGCGTGGGGGCAGGCCACCACCGGTGTCCCGCTCGCCAACGAACGCACGACGGTTCCGTGGCCGGCGTGGCAGACCACCGCCGCGCAGCTCGGCATCGTCTTCGCGTACGAGACCCAGTCCACCAGCCGAGCGTTTCCCGGCACCTCGATCGGCGTCGAGGGCGCGCGGCGGTTGGTCGTCGCCAGCACCCGCACCGGCTCGTCGGCCAGGCCGGCGAGCGCGGCGCGGAGCAGCCCGTGGTCCGGGTCCTGCGACGTGCTCGGCGCCACCAGCACCAGCGGCTCATCGCCGGGCGGCAGTTCGACCTCGCCGAACGGCTGCTCCCACATCAGCGGCCCCGTCACCCGCAGCCACGGCTCGGCGAGCTCGCGCGGGTACTCGAGCTGGGGGAGGGTCGCCACCAGCGCAAGCTGCCGAGACGTCCCGCCGTGCACGTGCTCGAGCGGCGGCAGGCCCACCCGCGCGCGCGTCTCGTTGAGCTGCTCGCGTCCCTGCTGCTCGCCCCGCATCAGCAGCGGCCGCGTCGTCCGCCACAGCCGCGCGCCGAACGCCGTGCGCGGGTACACGGCTCCGACGGCGTAGACCGGAAAGCCCGGGTCGCCCATCGGCAGCACGTGCGGCACGAGCGTCGCCCAGGGCCGCTCCTCGAGCTCCGCCGCAAGCGTCGCCGCGACGGTCAGGATGTCCGCCACCACCACCTCGGGGTCGACCGACCGGATCAGCTCGCGGGTGACCGCCGACGCCCGCACCGCCGCCTCGTACGGCTTCAGCGCCCGCCCCTCGGTCGGGAACACCTGGTACTCCGGTGCGGCCGCGAAGCGCATTCCCTCGCGCTCGGCGTGCTCACGCCACTTCGACCAGGTCTCCAGCGTCACTTCGTGCCCGCGGTCCGCCAGCTCCCGCCCCAGCGCGATCGCCGGGAAGGCGTGTCCCGGATCGCCGAACGCGGCGAGCAGGAATCGCCGGCGGACCGGCGTCAGAGCATCTCCGCGAGCTCGCGGATCGTCCGCTTGCGCTGCTCCGGGTCGAAGGCCATCGGCGACACGATCAGGGTGCCGACCCCGGCGTCGCGGTAGACCTCGAGCCGCTCGCGCACCCGGTCGCGCGGACCGCACATCGTGACCATGTCGATCAGCTCGGCCGGGATCGC
>JBQGCL010000044.1:0-12818 GCA_052038485.1 Thermoleophilaceae bacterium
ACGTTCCAGCTGGCGCTGCCGGTCATCAGGATCAGGTCGGCGCCGGCCCGGATCGAGCGTTCCGCGGCGACGTCGATGCCGGAGCGGTCGAGCACCGCCTGCGCCTCCAGGCTGTCCGTCACGACCACGCCTCTGAAGCCGAGCTGCTCGCGCAGCAGGCCGGTCACGACGCGCGGCGACTGCGAGGCGATTCGGCCCGTGTCGAGCGCCGGGTAGAGCGCGTGCGAGAGCATGATCAGCGGCACCTTCGCGGCGATCGCGGCGCGGAACGGCGCCAGCTCCGGCGTGCTCGTGGCCGAGCCGTCGTCGGTGTTGACGTCGGCGCGGCCCAGTCCCGGGAAGTGCTTGGCCGTGGGGGCCAATCGCGCCGACCACATCCCCTCCACGGCGGCCTCGGTGCTGGCCGGGACCTCCGACGCGAACGCCCGCGAGCCCAGCGTGCCGCCGGGAGTGTCGGCGACCGGCGCGAGGTTGACGTTGACGCCGGCGCCGCGCAGCTGCAGCGCCGCCGCGCGGGCCGAGCTGCGCACGCTCGCGGGGCTGCCCTGCTGCGGCTGCCCGACCGCCGGGCCGGCCCAGGCGACCGTGCGCACGTCGCCGCCCTCCTGGTCGACCATCGTCAGCGCGCCGTTGTGCGCGTTGCGCTGGAGGCGCCCGGTGAGCCGCCGCCAGTCGGCCGGCGAGTCGGCGTTGAAGCCGAACAGGATCACGCCGGCCGTCTCGCCGGACCGCAGGCGGCGGCGCACGTAGGCGGGCGGGCTCGTCTCCGGGAAGCTCGAGATCGTCAGCTGGCCGACCTGCTGGCGCAGGCTGAGGCCGTCGACCGCCTCGCGGGCCGCCTGAGCGGCGGTCGGCCGCTGCGCCTCGGGCGCGCCGGCGTCCTCGTCGTCGTCGCCGCCGCCGACCGCGATCCCGATCGCCAGGGCGAGCACGGCGGCGGCGCACAGCAGCGCCAGGCGGCGGCGCGCCGCCGGGTCACTCGACAGCCGCACGCTCCGGCCGTGGCACGGATCCCTCCTCGGCGAGGCCGGCCCAGCGGCAGCCCTCGGTCAGCTCGGCCAGGCCGAAGCCGTCGACCGGTCCGAGCGCACCGGTGCCGTGCAGGCCACCCTCGGCGGCGCGCTGCGCACCCCACGCGAGGATGCGGCCCGTGAACGTGTAGCCGTTGACGCCGGTGATGCGCACCTCGGCCAGCTCGCGGCCACTCGCGTCGTAGGCGATCGCGACGACGTGCGAGCCCGACTTCGCGCGCTCGGCGGCGTCGGGGCCGCCGGTCGAGCCCTTCACGAAGCGCGCGCCGATCGCCTTCATCAGGCTCGCCGCGCCCGGCAGGCTCGTGCCGAGCGACATCAGCTGCATCGGCCGGGCGAGCGGACCGAACCACCCCAGGTAGACGTTGATCTCGCGCAGCTGCGGCGCAAGGCGGGGCAGCGTGAAGTGCTCGGAGCTGCCGACCGACACGCCGTCTCGCTTCTTGGAGCCGACCTGGAACCCACGCACGCGCTTGGCCCCACGCTCGGTGCGCACCGAGCCGTCGCGGAAGCCGAAGCTCGGGTCGGCGATCGCGCCGACCGTGGACGCCGCCGTGCCGCCGCTCATCCCTGCCTTGCCGGAGATGAAGTAGCCGATGTCGACGCGCACCGCCTCGGCGCCGGCCCGCTCGAGGGCCAGCCCGCCGACGAGGTTGCCGGGCACCCAGTCGTAGCCGAAGGCTGTGACCATCGCGCTGCCCGAGCGCTCGGCGAGCGGACCGTAGCGCTCGAACACCCGCCGGATGAACGCGGGCTCCCCGGTCGAGTCGATGTAGTGGGCGCCGGCGTCCGAGGCGGCCTCGGCGGCCGGGGCGCCCCAGCGCGCGAACGGGCCGACGGTTGTCACGAGGACGTCGCCGCGCTCGACCAGTGCGCGAACGCCGGCTGGGTCGGCGACGTCGGCGACCGCCGTCTCCAGGCCGCCCAGCTCTGCGGCCATCCGCTCGAGCTTGTCCCGCCCGCGCGCGGCCAGCACCGGCCGGAGTTCGCGCTCGGCCATCGCCTCGGCGGCCAAACGGCCCGTGTAGCCGGTGGCGCCGAAGAGGACGATGCGGGCCATCAGTCGGCCTGGCGGCGTTCCTCGAGCACGGCGCGGATGCGCTCCATCGCCTGCGGGGCCGAGCGCTCGACGCGCTTGAGGTCCCAGCCGGTCAGGGTCACGAGCCGCACCGGTGTCTTGGCGGTCACCGTGGCGTTGCGAAGCGTCCGCTCGATCAGGCCCATCTCGCCGAAGAAGTCGCCGGGACCGAGATCGGCAACGTGCTCGCCGGCACGCGTGACCTCGGCCTGGCCCTCCTCGATGGCCATGAACTCGTAGGAGAAGTCGCCCTCGCGCACGAGCTCGCGACCCTGCTCGACCTCTACCTCGGTGGCAAACGGAGCGATCTGAGCGAGCTCGTCGTCGCCGACCTCCTGAAACAGCGGGATCGACTTAAGCTGGCTGACATCCAACTGGGGGACCTCCTGGCTCGCGGTTGGCGCGACTCTACCCGTACCATCCCGTGGCGCGTCGTCATGTTCGCCCGTTCGGTCTCAACCGCCTTGCTCAGGAGGCTCCGCGAGGGACGAGTGGAGCTGTTCGACGGCAGGCGGCGGCGCAGCTTCGGTCCACCGGCCGCGCCTCTCGCGACCAACGTGAGGATGTACGACGAAGGCTTCCTGCGCGCGCTGCCGCGGGGCAGCCTCGCGCTCGCGAAGAGCTACGCGGACGGCTCCTGGGAAACCGATGACCTGGTCACGCTCGTGCGGATCGGGGCGCGCGAGCTGCCGCGTGTCGACCTGTGGCGCCGGCCGCTGGCGCCGCTGCGCAACGCGCTGACCCGCATTCCTCGCAACACCCGCGCGGGGGCGCGGCGCCACATCGCCGCGCACTACGACCTCGGCAACGACATGTTCCGGCTCTTCCTCGACGACTCGATGACGTACTCGTGCGCGTACTTCGAGTCGCACGAGATGACGCTCGGCGAGGCGCAGAAGGCCAAGCTCGACCGGGTCTGCGAAAAGCTCGAGCTGACGCCGGACGACCACGTCGTGGAGATCGGCACCGGCTGGGGCTCGTTCGCCCTGCACGCCGCGGGCCGCTACGGCTGCCGCGTGACCACGACGACGATCTCGCGCGAGCAGCACAGGGTCGCCGTGGAGCGGGTGCGCAAGGCCGGCCTCGAGGATCGCGTGACCGTGCTGCTCCAGGACTACCGCGACGTTCCCGGGCGCTTCGACAAGCTGGTCTCGATCGAGATGATCGAGGCGGTTGGGTGGCAGTACTTCGACACGTTCTTCCGCCGCTGCGCAGAGCTGCTGCTCCCGAACGGGTTGATGCTGCTCCAGGCGATCACGGTCCAGGACCGCCTCTACGAGCTCGAGAAGGCCTCGCGGTCATTCATCAAGGAGCTGATCTTCCCGGCCGGCTGTCTGCCGTCGGTCGAGCTGATCCGACGCTGCGTCGACCGCGTAACGGACTTCAGGATGCTCGACCTGGAAGACATCACCGACCACTATCCGGAGACCCTGCGGCGCTGGCGCGAAAACTTCGTACGTAGCGAGAAACGAGCCGTGGAACTGGGCTATGACGTTCGCTTCCGACGGCTGTGGGAGCTTTACTTCGCCTGGTGCGAGGGCGGGTTCAGGGAGCGCCGGATCGGCGACGTGCAAGCGCTGTTCGCGAAGCCGTCCTACCGCGGCTTCGGCTCGTCCGTGAGCCGGACCCGGATCCTCGCCCGGACTTGAAGCCCGGCACGCTCAACTACGTCCGCCGGGGCCGCGGCGAGCCGCTCGTGCTGATCCATCCGCTCGGCGCGGAGCTGGTCGTCTGGGACCCGGTGATCGACCGGCTCGCGCGCGAGCGCGACGTGATCGCGGTCGACCTGCCCGGCTTCGGGCTCTCGCCAGGGCTGAGCCACGGCGACGCCCCGACTCCGCTCGTGCTGGCGGCGAGCGTCGCCTCGCTGCTCGACGAGCTCGGCATCGAGCGCGCGCACGTGGCCGGCAACTCGCTCGGTGGCTGGGTGGCGCTCGAGCTCGCCAAGTCGGGCCGTGCGCTGTCGGTCGCCGGACTCTGCACCGCCGGGCTGTGGGCACGGCCGCTCGGTCCGCGGCCCGGGCGTGACACGCGCGGGGCCGGGCGCCGGTTGCTGCCGGTGATGCCGACCGTCCTGCGCAGCGCCCACGGGCGCCAGCTCGTGCTGCGCCGCTCGGTGGCGCACCCGGAGCGGGTGCCGCCCGAGGCGGCCGCGCGGCTGGTGCGCGCGTACCTGACGTCGTCCGGCTACGAGGACGCCAACGCCGCGATGCGCGAGGCGGTCTTCTCCGGGTTCGACGACATCCGCGTCCCGGTCACGCTCGCCTGGGGCGATCTCGACCGGATCGTGCGCAAGCCGCGCGAGACCGTGCCCGAGTGGCGCACGATCATGCTGCACGGCTGCGGGCACATCCCGACCTGGGACGACCCGGGCCAGGTGGCCCGGGCGCTGCTGCTCGCCAGCGCCTGAGCTCCGAAACTGGCTGCGCAGCCAGTACGCTGTCGCCATGGCCGCGACCGCTTCGCCCCCCGCCGTCCCCGCGGGCGTGCTGGCGCGGATCCAGTCGGACCTGCGCTCCACCCGCGCGGCTCGCGGCGAGTGGCCGCCTGGCGAGCTGTCGTTCAGCATGCGCCGGACGCGCGACTTCGAGCGCGAGCCGCTGCCGCTGCTGCTGGACATGTACGAGCGCTACGGGCCGGTATTCACGATGCGGCTGCTGTACCTGCCGGTGGTGTTCGCGCTCGGCCCGGAGGCGAACCACTACATCACGGTCTCGAACGCGTCCAACTTCCGTTGGCGCGAGGGGTCGATGGGCGACCTGATCCCGCTGCTCGGGGACGGGCTGCTGACCACCGACGGCGACTATCACCGGCGCGCCCGCAAGCTGATGCTGCCCGCCTTCCACCGGGAGCAGCTGGCGGCGTCGATGTCGATCATGGTCGAGGAGAGCGAGCGGGCGCTCGCCGACTGGCACGACGGGAAGCGGCTGAACCTCTACACCTGGGCGCGCCGGCTGGCGCTGCGCGTGGCGATGCGGGCGCTGTTCGGCTTCGACCCCGACCGCGGCGGGCGCGACCGCAGCATGGCGGAGGACTTCGAGGAGACGCTCGGCTACTGGGGCAAGGACTACGTGATCCAGATGCTGCGAGGGCCGGGGTCGCCGTGGCGGGCGATGAACCGGTCGCGGGCGCGGCTTGACGGGGTGATCTTCGAGGAGATCGCGCGGCGGCGGACCAGCGGGGAGCGCGGCGTGGACATCCTGTCGCTGCTGATAGACGCCGAGGACGAGGACGGGTCGCATCTGTCCGACCAGGAGCTGCGCGACCAGGTGATGACGCTCCTGTTCGCCGGACACGACACGGCGACCTCGACGGTGACGTTCCTGTTCTACGAGCTGGCGCGCAACCCGGACGAGGTCGAGCCGACGGCAGCGAGCGACGAGCGGCTCGAGATGGCGATCGACGAGACGCTGCGGATGTACCCGCCGGCCTGGATCGGCCCGCGCCGCTCGATCGAGCCGTTCGAGCTGTGCGGGGTGCACGTGCCGGGCGGCGTGTTCGTCAACTACTGCTCGTGGGCGAGCCACCACCTGCCCGACGTCTTTGACGAGCCGTCTGCATTCCGGCCCGATCGCTTCTCGCCGGAGGCCAAGGCGGAGCTGCCCAAGGGCGCGTACGTGCCGTTCGGCGGAGGCTCGCGGACGTGCATCGGGATGCGCTTCGGCCAGCTCGAGGTGAAGGCGATCGCGGCGCACGTGCTGCGCCACTTCACGCTCGAGCTGGAGGACCCGGGACTCCGCCCCTCGATCCGGCAGATGCCGACGCTGTCGCCGCGCGGCGGCCTGCCGGTGATCGTGAGGGCACGGGCCTGATGCAACTCAGGTCGGGCTCGCTGATCAGGCCGGCGCAGGCTAGTCCTTTCCGAGCCGCCGATCCTTAGCCAGCTTTGCCCGCAGCAGGGTGTCGTGCGACTCCATCTCGCGCAGCTGCTCCATGATCTGATCCCAGACCTCGGGATCCGTCCAATTGAAGCCGCGGCGAGCCTCCCAGAGGACAGCGCGGGCGATTGCCGCCTCGCGACAGAAGTGCGCCACCGATGCACCCACATCTTCGGAACCCCGCTGGATCAGGATGTACATCTCGTCCGATACGCGGAAGTGGATGCTCCGCATGACCGACATCGTGCGCCTTATGCAACGCATGCGCAACAGGCGTCTTGTGGCCGTGCCGTGCAGCGCCTAACGTGCCACGGGCGTCTGGCTCTCTGGGACAAGAGACACCACACACGGACGTGCGGAGGGGCCTCGGTTCCGGCCGGGGCCCTCCTGCGTGCCGCGACCCCGGACGGGAAGCGAGTTCGATGGGCGGTGCCTGGCTCGAACAGGCGACCTCCACGTTGTAAGCGTGGCGCTCTGCCAACTGAGCTAACCGCCCCAGCGGGCGAGTCTAGTATCAGGCCGTGTGAACGCCCGGCTGTTCTGGAAGTCGCTCGCGGTACAGGCAGTGGTGGTGGCGATCCCGTTTGCGATCCTCGGCGTGGCTCTCGACCGGGACTTCTTCGAGGACTGGGGCTGGGCGGTCGGGCCGGTGGTCTGGCTCGCCTGCTCCGCAGTGACCGCGCGAATCCTGGCGCTCCCACTCGGCTACGTGCTGTTCAGCGCGATCGCCGGCGGGGTGGCGGGCGCTCTGGTGATGCTCGCGACCTCCCACCTGCCGGGCATGATCGCGGCGCTGCTCGTGTTCGCCGCCTCGTGCGGGAGCTACGACCCCGACGCGGAGGCGGAGGCCAAGCGCGAGTGGGAGGCCGAGCGGGCGAGAAGGGAGACGACGTGATCGAGCTGATCCAGGACATGCCGCCCGGCGTGCTGGGCTTCCGGGTGAACGGCGAGGTGGAGCGCGAGGACTACACGAAGACCCTCGAACCGGCGCTCCAGGAGGCGCTCGAAGCCGGCGGCGGCCTGCGCACGCTGTACCTGATCGAGGGCCTCGACGAGATCGAGCCAAGCGCCCTTTGGGAGGACACCAAGACCGGCTTCAATCTGGGCTTCCGCCACCACAGCGAGTGGGTGCGCTCGGCGATCGTCACCGACATCGAGTGGATGGCCCGCGCAACGCGCCTGTTCGCGTGGATGATCCCTGGCGAGGCCCGCGTCTACCCGGTCGCCGAGCTGGAGCACGCGAAGGCCTGGGTGGCCGGCGGCTAGCGACGCACCTGGGCCATGGGCGCGCTGGGGATGTCCCACACGACGTGGCCTTCGCGGGGCCCTCGCACGAGCGCCGCCACCTCGGACCGCAGCGCGGCCGCCGCCGAGAGCACCCAGTAAGCGAGCGGATAGAGCACGCCAACGAGCAGGGCCAGCCTGGCCCGACTGTCGTACGCGATGTCGATTCGCATCGCAAACAGCATCTGAAGGGTGGCGACGACGGCCATCCCGATGCCCCATGAGAGCCCGGCCAGCAGGAGGGACACGCCTCCGCCGCTCGCGACCGCCACCGTGATCAGGCCCGTCGCGACAGCCAGCAGCACGACCCAGACCGTCGAGCCGACCGCCTCGAGCCCCAGCAACCACAGTCGCCGGTTGCGCCAGCGGATCACCTCGCCGGCGTGCTCGTGCATGACTTCACCTTGCCCACGGGCCCAGCGGCACCGCTGAGCCCACAGGGTGCGCAGGGTGGTGGGAACCTCCATCCCGACCAGCGCCCTCGGCTCGTACGCGGTGAGCCAGCCGGCGAGCAGCAGCCGCACGCTCAGCTCGATGTCCTCCGTCGCCATCTGACGTCGGTAGCCACCGACGCCGAGGACCGCGTCGCGGCGAAACAGCCCGAGCACTCCGGCGACGACTCCGACGCGTCCCCCGACCGCCTGCGTCCGACGGATTAAGCCGATGATCGACGCCCCCTCGAGCACCTGGAGCGCACAGAGCAGGTTCTGGCGGTTGGTCACGTGGGGCGCGCCCGCCACCGCGGCCAGCCGCTGCGATTTCGACATGCGCGCTACGAGCAGCTTCAGGGCCAGCGGATGGAGGTGTGCGTCGGCGTCGGTCGCCGCCACCAGCTCGTGGGACGCGAGCTCGAAGCCGCGGTTGAGGCGATCCGCCTTGCCGAGGTTCACATCGTCTCGGATCACGCGGAGCCGATCGTCGCCCGCGCCGGCTGCCTCGGCGACCTCTGCGGTGGCGTCCTCGGAGCCGTCATCGAGCACGAGCACCTCGAGCGCCGGGTAGTCGACCGCGAGGGCCGCCCCCACGGATGTCGCGATGACCTGCTCCTCGTTGTGCGCCGGAATCAGGAGGGTCACACCAGGCCATCCGCCCGGAGGCCGTTCGAGCTCCGTGCGCTCGTCGAAGAGCGTGAACACGAGGGCGCCCGCAATCCACAACCCCGACGAAACGACCGGGTAGGCGGCGACGAACACCATCATCGCGGTGGCGATGGACTCGAGACTCACGTCTCGCCCTCCTCGCGGACGCGCGCGCGCCGCATCGAGACCGAGGCGACCACACCCACCCCGAACGACGCGGCCACGACGACCAGGGCGAGCTCGACGGCGTCGAAGCGCTTGACGACCACTGCCACCACCACCAAGGCGACCAGCCAGACGAGCGGTCCGAAGATGAACGCGGCCCGGCGTGTCAGCTGCGCCGAGACGCGCAACGGCTGAAAGCGGGCCGGAACCCGCTCCTGCGCCATGGACGGATGCTACGCCCGGGTCCGGGCCTCTCCAACCGAACCTTCGTCCAGGCGGGCCTAGACTCCCCAGGGCAAGGCCCCGTGGTGTAACGGTTCAGCACGTCACCCTTTCAAGGTGAAGGAGCGAGTTCGACTCTCGTCGGGGCTACTGCGCCCCCGTAGCTCAACTGGCAGAGCGAGCGCCTTTTAAGCGCAGGGTTGGAGGTTCGAGTCCTCCCGGGGGCATTCGTGCGTTGTCCAAACGGACGGAGCAACCTCCTGACGCGGATCGACATGCGACTCGGCTGACCCGCCGTGCGCCCGGGTCTCGCTCCGGCTGAGTGACGTGAGTCAACGCTACGCCCGGCCTCATCCGATCGCCGCGTTGCGGCTAGTCCGCGCCCCGGTGCCGTGGTTTCTCCACTAGTGCACAGGGGGCCCTCGTGGTGTCATTGGTGGCAAGCGTTCAATCGGGAGACGATGCTCTATGCCCCAGATACTCGGAGCCAATCCGGCCATGCGACGGGCCTGGCTCGCGCACAACACCGGGCATGCCCTCGATGCGGCCGCGGAGACGGCGTTCTCACCCGAAGAGACTCGCGGGAGCATCGAGAACCTCGTGGGAGCGACGCACGTCCCGCTCGGCATTGGTGGACCCATCCGCGTCAAGGGACAGCACGCCGACGGACTCTTCTTCGTGCCGTTCGCGACCACGGAGGGGACGCTCGTCACGACCTACCAGTACGGCATGCGGGCGATCACCGAGGCGGGTGGCGCCAACGCCCACGTGCTGGCGGATGCTCTCGACATCGCCCCCTGTTTCGTGGTGGCGACGACGCGAGACGCGATTGCCCTGGCGAGCTGGCTTGACGATCACCTGCCCGAGCTGCAGGCCCTGGCCGCCGAGACCACGGCCCACGGCCGGCTGATCGAGATCCGCTCGCACGTGTTCGGCCGGCGCGTCTTTGCTCAGTTCGTGTTCCACACGGGCGATGCAATGGGTCTCAACATGGTCAATCTGGCGGTCGACCGGATCTGCCGTCAGGTCGCGAAGGCGGTGCCCTGCGAGCGCTGGTACCTCCGCTGCAACTACTCGAGCGACAAGAAGCCCGCCGCCATTAACTTGTTCCGGCCCTATGGCAAGGAAGTGGCGATCGACCTGACGCTCCCGGCGACCGTGGTCGAGGCGCACCTTGGCGTGTCGACCTCCGATCTGGTCGAGTTCGCCGCCGCGGGCCGACTCGGCACCATGCAGGCGGGGGCGCTCGGCGCGAACGCGCACTTCGCTAACGGCCTTGCCGCCATTTACATCGCATGCGGGCAGGACGTCGCCCAGATCGTCAACGCCAGCATCGGCTTCCTGGACTTCGAGCTGGTCGGCGCGGACGACCTCTACGTCGCCGCCAGGCTGCCGAACCTGGTGGTTGGCACGGTCGGGGGTGGGACCAACCTGCCGACTCAGCGCGAGTGCCTGGCCCTGCTCGGCTGCGACGGCGAAGGCACGGCCCCTAAGTTCGCCGAGATCGTAGGGGCGACGCTGGTCGCCGGCGAGCTCGCGATCTGCGCGGCCCTGGCCAACGGTCGCTTCATCGAGGCCCACCGACAGAACCGGATGAGGGCCGCGGCCGCCCGGTAGCCGCTTCGGGCTGTGCCGTAGACAGGACCTCGTTGCCGGGCCGGTGCGGCCTCCACGCGACAGCACCAGTGCGGCCCGCTGGTGCGCTAATTGCCCGCCCTCAGTTTGCCGACGATCCGCGCGGGGGTGGTAGCGTCGTCAGCAGGGGCGGAGCGTCCGCCTGCCGGATCGGGCACGGAGGAGTGAAGGCATGGACAAGCGCACCGACGACTGCATCGGCGAGGTCGAGGTCCGAAGCGACGACAGCCAGGAGATCAAGAGCTTCGAGTTGTTCGCGCACGAGTTCCGCGTGAACGATGCGACCGGGGAGGTCGATTTCCTTGACGAAGCGGCCCGTGATCGCCTGCTGCGCCGCGTGGAGGCTGCGGTCATGCTGGTAGTCCGTCACGAAATCGAAGCGTCCGTCGATACCGACCCCGTCGGGTAGGCAGCGGCCTCGAGCCGACGGGCCACACCTCGAGCCGCGACGAGCAGCTCTTCGAGCTCCGAGGAGAGGTTTGAAAGCTGTCCTGTCAGGTGCGTTCGGTCGTCGCGAGAGGAGGCGCGCCCCGGCGCGAGAGCGCTGTCCCTGCGGATCGCAAGCGGGTGCCTCCAACTGCGAGATACTCCGCGAACGATGTCCCAGGAGAACGTCGACCTGGTCCTTCGAATCTTCGATGAGTTCAGCCGCGGTGGACCCGAGGCGATGATCAACGCCGGGTTCTGGTCGCCGGAGATCGTTTGGGATTTCACCCCGAGTGGGATTCCCGGGTTAGGGGTCTATCGCGGTCACGACGAGGCCAGGTCGTTCTTCGAGCAGGAGTGGTTCGGAGTCTTTCCGTTCGACGACTGGGAGGTCGAGGTCGAGGAAGTGGTCGACCATGGGGATCAGGTGATCGTGATCGCGCGCCAGCTGGGTCGAGGCGCGAGCAGCGGCGCGACGACAGGACTTGAATTCGTGCAGACGTACAGCCTGCGCGACAGCCAGATCGTGCGGGTCGAGACCTACCTCGATCGGCAGAAGGCCATGGGGGCCGCTGGACTCTCGGAGTAGACCCCGATCTCCCACCTGCCACCTTGCTCGCGTCGCCCGCGGGCGCTCACCCAGGTGATCCCTCGGCGTCGCTCGATCGCGGCCGTTTGAGCAGCACGATCGGGTGCACGAAACGCCACCCGACACCCCAGGACGAAACCATCGCCACGGCTTCCCAGCCCTCTTGGCCCAGCCCGTTGAGCTTCTCGATCTCCCCCTTCCGTTTCACGAGATCGAAGGTCATGTACTCCCAGCGCTGCATCTCGCTCGTGTAGCGCATCCGCTGTTGCGTTTCAAGTCCGGAGCCCCGCCCGGTGCCTCCCCGCTCGGTTGTCGTGCGATCCCTGCCAGGTGCCACGCTCACCCGAGTTGGCGATCGAGGTTGTAGGCCGCGCTGATAAGGGCCAAGTGGGTGAAGGCCTGGGGAAAATTGCCGAGCTGCTCGCCCGTCGGTCCGATCTCCTCCGAGTACAGCCCGACGTGATTTGCATAGCTGAGCATCTTCTCGAAGGCCAGCCGCGCCTCGTCGAGCCGCCCCGCCCGGGCGAGCGCCTCCACCCACCAGAAGGAGCAGAGCGAGAACGTCGCCTCCTCGCCCGCGATCCCGTCCGGGGATGCGCCTGCGTTGTAGCGGTAGACGAGGCTGTCGGATACGAGCTCTCTGGTAATCGCGTCGAGCGTCGAGGTCCAGCGCGGATCGGTGGGCGCGATGAACTTGCACAACGGCATGATCAACACGGAGGCATCGAGCACATCGGTGTCGTAGTGCTGGACGAACGCCCGGCGGGCGGGATTCCAGCCGCGCTCCCTGATCTGGTCGTAGATGCGGTCCCGAACCGCGCTCCAGCGGGGGATGTCGGCGGGCAGGCCGCGGTGCTGGGCGATCCGAATCGCGCGCTCCACCGCGACCCAGCTCATCAGCCGGGAGTACGTGTAGTGGTGGCGACCGCCGCGCGTTTCCCAGATCCCCTCGTCGGCCTGGTCCCAGTGGTCCATCAGCCACTCGAGATTGCGGGTCAGCTCCACCCAGCCGTCCTGGTAGATGGGCAGTCCGTACTTGTCGCAGAGGTAGACGGAGTCGATCAGCTCCCCGTAGATGTCGAGCTGCAGCTGTGTCGCCGCTCCGTTCCCGATCCGGACCGGCGCAGAGCCCATGTAACCCTCCAGGTGCGGGAGCTCCTCCTCGGGGAGGTCCTCACGGCCGTCGATGCCGTACATGATCTGCAGCGGGCCCGACTCGCCGTCGGCTACGTGGTGTAAGCGTTCCTCCAGCCACTGCATGAACGCGCTCGCCTCCTCGGTGAACCCCAACCTGAGCAGCGCGTAGAGCGTGAAGGCGGCATCGCGCATCCACGTGTAGCGGTAATCCCAGTTGCGTCCGCCGCCGAGCTGCTCCGGCAGGCTGGTGGTGGGGGCGGCCACGATCGCGCCGGTGGGCGCGTAGGTGAGCAG
>JBQGCL010000045.1:0-6583 GCA_052038485.1 Thermoleophilaceae bacterium
CCGGCCGCCACCGACAGCTCGATCATCCGACTGGCCGCGCGGTAGGCCCCGTCGGCGTTGCCCGCGCCGAGCGACCTGCCGACGATCACCTGTCCGGCGATCGCCACCGCGTCGAGCACGAGCGCGAGGAAGACGAACAGCTGGAAAGCCACCTGATGGGCGGCCAGCGAGTCGGTGCCGATCCTGGCCAGCACCGCGCCCGCCACCAGGAACGACGCGTACAGCGCCGTCGTGCGGACGAAGATCTCGCCCCCGATGCGCGCGAGCGGCCGCATCCCGGCGAGCGACGGGCGCCGTGACTCGGCGGGCGCCCGCAGCAGCGCCGTGACGAAGGCCGCACCCATTCCGAGCTGGGCGACCACCGTGGCCCACGCCGAGCCGGCCAGCCCCCAGTCGAAGACGTAGATGAACAGCAGGTTGAGCAGCACGTTGGCGGCGTTTGCGACCACGACGACCACCAGCGGCGTCCGCAGATCGGACACCCCGCGCAGGAAGCCCTGTCCGGCCAGCGCGATCAGCGCGAACGGCAGCCCGAGCGATCCGATCCGCAGGTAGAGAACGGCCAGCTCGCCGGTGTGCCCGTCCGCGCCCATCAGGTCGACGAGCGGCACCGCGAGCGCCGCCAGCGTGGCCGTCAGCAGCACGCCGATGCCCGACGCCAGCCAGAGGGCCTGCGCCGCCAGGCTGCCGGCCTGCCCGTGCTCGGCCGCGCCCGACAGGCGCGCCACCTGCGCGGTCGTGCCGTAGGTGAGGAAGTTGAACAGCGTGAACGCGCCGCTCAGCAGCGTCGCGGCGATCGCCAGTGCCGCGAGCTGCTCGGTGCCGAGGTGCCCGACCATCGCCGTGTCGGCCAGCAGGTAGAGCGGCTCCGCCGCCAGCGCCCCGAGCGCGGGCAGCGCGAGCGAGACGATCTCACGGTCGTACGGGGAGCGCAGCCTCAATCGAGCACGAAGTAGTCACGGTGCACCACCTCTTCGGTTGCCCGTGGCAGCACCTTTCGTACCTCGTCGGTCTTCATGCCCTTGATCCGGCGGAGCTCGGCGGCCGAGTAGCCGGCGATCCCCTTCCCCACGGGCCGGCCCGCGCAGCGCACCTCGACCGCGTCGCCGGCCTCGAAGTCGCCCTCGACGTCGACAACGCCGACCGGCAGCAGGCTCGTGCCGCGCTCGCGCAGCGCCCGCTCGGCGCCCTCGTCGACGGTCACTCGACCGCGGGCCGGCTTGGCGTAGCGCAGCCACAGCTTGAAGCTCGACACGCGACCGGCCTGGGGCACGAAGCGCGTGCCGGTCGGCTCGCCCGCGAGCGCCCGCGCGACCTCGGCGCGCTCCACGCCGTTGGCGATCGTGACCGGGATCCCCGGCGGGGTCGCCATCTCGGCGGCCACAACCTTCGAGCGCATCCCGCCCGAGCCGAGCGGCGAGGTCGACACGCCGATCTCGAAGCCCTCGAGCGACTCGATCTCGCTCACCTCCTCGACCAGCCGCGCGCCCGGGTCGTGGCGCGGGTCGGCCGAGTAGAGGCCGCCGATGTCGGTGAGCAGCACCAGCCGGTCGGCGCCGATCAGGATCGCGACCTGGGCGGCGAGGAAGTCGTTGTCGCCGAAGGAGATCTCGTCGGTCGTGGTCGTGTCGTTCTCGTTGATGACCGGCACGACGCGCCAGTCGAGCAGCTTGCGCAGCGTGTGGCGCGCGTTCAGGTAGTGCGTGCGGGCCGACATGTCGAAGAACGTCAGCAGCACCTGCGCCGACTTGACCGACCGCTCCTGGAGCAGCTCGTCGTAGTGGCGGTAGAGCTTGCCCTGCCCGACCGCCGACGCCGCCTGCAGCTCCGCCATCGCGCTCGGCCGCACAGGCAGCTCCATCAGCCGCATGCCGCGCGCGATCGCCCCCGACGTGACGATCACGATCTCGTCCCCGGCGGCGTGGCGCACCGCAACCTCGTCGCAGAGCGTCTCCAAGGTCTCCCGGCGCACCTCGCCGGCGTCGTCGGCGACGATGCTCGAGCCAAGCTTCACGACCACGGTCGCCATCAGGACCCGCTGTCCAGCTTCCAGTCGCCGCCCTGCTTGACGAGCCGGAACACGCGCGGCGTCCGCTCGCCCCGCATCGCGATCGTCGCCCGCACGGTCGCCGTGTCGTCGTCGACCTTCGTGCCGTCGATCGACACCAGCCGCAGCTTCAGGCCGGTGATCAGGGTGAGCTGCTGCTTGCAGGCGTCGTCGGCCCGGTCCCCGGTCGCGCCGGTGTACTTCTCCAGATAGTCCTGGCTGAGCAGATCGCCGCAGAGCCGGTCCCCGTCGTGGGCGTTGGTGGCCTCGACGAAGTCGCGCACCGCCTGCTGCGCGTCCTCCGAGTCGTCGCCCCCGCCGCACGCGCCGGCCGCGAGCACGAGCACGAGCGCGGAGGCGGCGAGGCGGACCATTTTCGGATTGTTATCAGCCGGGGTCGAGCTCAAAGACGACCCCCGCGATCTCCACGTCGTCGCCGGGCTCGAAGCCGGCCGCCTCGAGCGCCCTGATCACGCCCAGGGCGCGCAGGCGCTCCTCGACGTAGCGCATCGCCTCGGCGTTCTCGATGTCGTGGCGGGCGATCAGGCGGTCGATGCGGCCGCCCTCCACGCGGAACGCGCCCGGCCCGACCCGCTCGACGCTGAATGAGTCGCCGGCGCCCGGCCGGTAGACGCGGTGGGTCGCGGGCTGCTCGCCGGCGGCCGCCACGTGCTCCTCGGGCACCCGCTCGAAGATCGCGTCGCGCAGCTCGGGGATGCCCGCTCCGGTCGCGGCCGAGGTGGCGGTCACCGGCAGCCCGGTGCGCTCGTGCCACTCGCGGGCCGCCGCCTCGACCTGCTCGGGCGGCACCAGGTCGGACTTGGACAGGGCGAGGATGCGCGGCAGCTCGGCGAGGCCGTGGCCGTGCTCGCGCAGCTCGGCCTCGACCGTCGCGTGGTTTGAGACCGGATCGGTGCCGTCGAGCGGCGCCAGGTCGAGCACGTGCACGAGCAGCCGGCAGCGCTCGACGTGGGCGAGGAACTCGTGCCCGAGCCCGGCGCCCGCGCTGGCCCCCTCGATCAGCCCGGGGATGTCGGCGAGCACGAGCTGGCGGTCGTCGCGCTCGAGCGTGCCGAGCACCGGCTCGAGCGTCGTGAACGGGTAGTCGGCGACCTTGGGCCGGGCGCGCGTCAGACCGGCGAGCAGGGATGACTTGCCGGCGTTCGGCAGGCCCACCAACCCGGCGTCGGCGCGGAGCTTCAGCTCGAGCGTGAGCCAGCGCTGCTCACCGGGCAGGCCGTTCTCGGCGAAGCGCGGCGTCTGCCGCGTGGCCGTGGCGAAGTGACGGTTGCCGCGCCCGCCGCTGCCGCCGCGCGCGACTACGGCGTGCTGGCCCGGCTCGGTCAGGTCCCATCGGTCGCCCAACTCGGGGTCGATCACGACGGTCCCGGGCGGCACCTTGACCTCGAGCCGCGACGGCGTGGCGCCGTGCTTGTTGGCGCCCTGGCCGTGGCCGCCGCGGGCGGCCTTGAAGTGCGAGCCGCGCCGGAACGACGCCAGGTCGCGCAGCGACGGGTCGACGACGATTGCCACGTCGCCCCCGCGCCCGCCGTCGCCGCCGTCGGGACCGCCCTTCGGCACGTGCGCCTCACGCCGGAACGAGACGACCCCGCTGCCGCCCGCGCCGCCCTGGACGTAGATCTTCGCCTTGTCGTGGAACATGGCTACGCCTCGTCGACGTGAGGTCCCGCGAGCCGCGCGATCAGGTCTTGATCGGCGGGGAAGAGGCCGGAGTCCGGAAGGCGCCGCAGCAGCTCGCGCCATCCGTCGTGGTGCTCGAAGACCGGCCGCAGCAGCGTGCGCGCCTCCTCCTCCCGGCCGTTGGCTGCCAGCGTGACGCCGTGCCAGAAGGTCAGCTCCGGGTTCGTCGGCTGCTTGGCGTGGGCGGTTCGGTACTCGTCCAGTGCGCCGTCCAGGTCGCCGCGCGCTGCCAGCTCATCGGCGGTCTCGATGTGCGCGTAGGCGCTGTGCACCTCGATCAGGCGCCGCAGCTCGGCCACCGGGTCGGGATGATCGTCAACGCGCAGGTCGATCGGAGTGTCCGCCATCGGCGCTCCGGTCGCGCGTGGGGCAACGACCAGCATCGCCGCCGACTGGCGCCCGCGGATGTCGCCGCCCTCGCGCTCTGCAGCCTCCAGGGCCGCCAGCAGGCGGCGCGACAGCTCGCCCTGGGTGGCGCGGAAGGCCTCGATCATCGCGTCGGGCACGGTCGGGCGCTTCATCATGTTGGCCTGCGCGGAGACGCCGTCGGCCACGCGGTGGCCGGCCTCGCGGATGCAGCGGGGCCCGGTGTGCACGGCCGCGCGCCCGTGCTTGTCGACGATCGCCACCTGGCGCACCGCGGCGTTCTCGTCGTCGCCGAGCAGGCGGCGCAGCGCGTCCGGTGCGGAGGCGCCGCGGCGCAGCTGGCCCAGCCCCTTCGGCCCGTACGCGGGCTCGACGACCGACTGGGTGGCGACCACGCCGACGCCCGGCTCGGCCCAGCTCACGATCGACCCAACCGAGAAGTAGTGCGACTGAACGGCGACGCCGAGCTCGCCGCTGCGCTCGTCGCGGGCGACGATCGAGTAGGTCGTGCCTACTCCTCCGCGAGCGGCTCGACCGAGATCACGCGGCCGCGCCGGCCGGTGCCGAACTGCACCACGCCGGGGCGGGTGGCGAAGATCGTGTCGTCGCGGCCGATGCCGACGCCCTCACCCGGCTTGAAGCGGGTGCCGCGCTGGCGCACGATGATCTCGCCGCCGGTGACCGACTGGCCCGCGAACACCTTGACGCCGAGGCGCTTGGCGTTCGAGTCGCGGCCGTTGCGGCTCGACCCGAGACCCTTCTTATGAGCCATCGTCGTCCTCCTTCTTGGCAGCGCGGCGCGCGGCGCCGACCTTGATGTCGGCGATCTCGATGCGCGTCAGGTCCTGGCGGTGCCCGTAGCGGCGCTTGTAGCCGCGCTTGGGCTTGAACTTGAGCCCGTGGATCTTCTTGCCGCGCTCGTGGCCGGTGACGGTGGCCGACACCTTGACCTTGCCGAGCTCGCCCGGCTCGAGCACCGACTTGTCGCCGTCGGCGTACAGCAGCGGCTCGAGGTCGAGCTTGTCGCCCTCGTTGGCGGACAGGCGATCGACGACGATCGAGTCGCCCTTTTCGACGCGGTACTGCTTCCCGCCCACTCTGACGATTGCGTAGCTCATGACACGAAAACGGCGCCCCCGGCGCCGCCCGCGAGTGTAGCGACTCGCACTCAGCGAATCCTGGCCGAGGCGGCCGCGGCCTCGGCGGGCGCCGGCGCTTGCTCGCGCCGCATCCCCTGCGCGATCAGCAGGCCGGCCGCCACCAGTGCAGCGCCGCCCAGCGCGCGCCCGGTGATCGACTCGTCGTAGAGCACGGCACCGAAGATCAGCGCGCCGAACGGCAGCAGCATCGCGAGGAACGACATCGCCTGCGCCGTGATGTGGCGCAACAGCACGGTCAGCCCCACGAACGGTACGGCCGAACCGATCAGCGCCAGGTAGGCGATCGAGCCGACCGATTCGCCGGTCCACGCGAACTCGCCCCAGCTCTCGCCGAGCGCCGACGCCGCCAGCAGCAACAGGCCGCCGGCGAGCATCGCCCATCCGTTGAGCGGGATCGGATCGAGCTGCTCGGCCCGCAGCTTGATCGAGATGTTCCCGACCGCGGCGCCCAGCGGCGCCACCGCGAGGGCCGCCGCGCCCGCGACCGCGAGATCCTCGTCGCCGAGGTCGATGCTCTCCGCGAACGCGAGCGCCAGCCCAGCGATCGCGATCAGAACGCCGACGATGACGCTCGCCCGCAGCGGCTGATCGGGCAGGAAGGCGGCGCCGCCGAGCGCGACGTAGAGCGGCAGGACGCCGAACAGCACCGCCGCCAGACCGGACGGGATGTACTGCTCACCCCAGTACACGAGCCCGTACGTGAGCGCGAACGGGAACGCGCCGAGCACGCCCGCCAACCGGAAGTCGGTCCGCAGCGAGCGCCCCGCCGCGGCCGTCACGGCGAGCAGCACGAGCCCGGCGAACGTGAAGCGGACGCCCGCCCCCAGCAGCGCCGGGCTGTCCTCCAGGCCGATCTTGATCGACACCCACGTGCTCGACCAGATGACGACGAGCATCGCGTACAGACCCCAGACGGCGGAACGGCTCACGCACGCCGACGTTACCGATACCGGGCCAGATTCCGGCCGCCGCGCTCATCCCGGAGGCGCCTCACGACGACAACCGGAGCATGGCCGCCGTGGACTCGATCCATGCCTCGCTGTGCGAGCTCGTTGCCGAGCTGATGAGCGCCACGTCCGGCCGCGCCTTCCCACGCGCCCACGTCAGCTTCCTCGCGGTGGGCGGAACCGAGGCCCAGGCAGTCGAGCTGACCGACATGGTCAACGCCCTGTTCGGGCTGGACCTCCCCGCCGACACCGTGATGCGCTCCCCCACCCCCGACGCCTTGGCCCGCACGATCGAATCGTCCTGGCGAGCGAGCCCGTCCGACCTCGCCGAGCTGACCCAGGCGATCGCCGACGCGGCCTAG
>JBQGCL010000046.1:0-6124 GCA_052038485.1 Thermoleophilaceae bacterium
ACCCAGGCGCTGCTCGACCTGTACACGCTCAAGCGCCGCGTCGGCTCGCTCGAGGGACTGCGCATCTGGATCGTCGGCGACGTGCTGCACAGCCGGGTGGCGCGCTCGGGCATCCTCGCCTTCTCGCGGATGGGCTCAGAGGTGACGGTCTGCGGCCCGCCGACGCTGATCCCGCGCGGGATCGAGTCGCTCGGCTGCCGCGTCGCGACGACGCTCGACGAGCTCGGCGAGGCGGACGTCGTCTACGCCCTGCGCATGCAGCACGAGCGCATGGACGGCACATTCGTCCCGTCGCTGCGCGAGTACGCGGCCCAGTACCAGATCGACGGCCGGCGGCTGCGGCCGAACCAGCTGCTGATGCACCCGGGGCCCGTCAACCGCGGCGTCGAGCTCGCCGCCGAGGTGATCGACTCGCCGCAGGCGCTGATCGTGCAGCAGGTCGAGTCCGGGGTCGTCGTCCGCATGGCCGTGCTCTACGAGCTGCTCGCCGGCTCCGGCGCGCCATCCGGGCTGCCCGCCCAGGCCGAGACCGAGCCGCAGCCGGCATGACGCGCGAGCTCGAGTTGGACAGGGCGCCGGTCCCCGCCGCCACGGTCTTGGTCCGGGGCGCGCGCCTGCTCGACCCGCGCACGGGGCTCGACGGTCGCGCCGACCTGCTCGTCCGCGACGGCACGATCGCCGAGATCGGCGATGCGCTCGACGCCCCGCAGGGCGCCGAGCTGGTCGACGGCGAGGGCCTGCACGCCTTCCCGGCGTTCGTGGACCCGCACGTGCACCTGCGCACGCCCGGCCGGGAGGACGAGGAGGACCTCGACTCCGGCACCCGTGCGGCCGCGGCCGGCGGGTTCTGCGCGATCCTCGCGCAGCCCAACACCAGCCCGGTGGTCGATTCCGCGCCGGTGCTGCGCTCGCTGCGCGAGCGCGCGCGAGCCGAGGCGCGCATCCCGACCGGGTTCCTCGCGGCGATCACGGTCGGACAGCGCGGCGAGCAGCTGACGGAGATGGCCGAGCTGGCCGACGCCGGCGCCGCCGGCTTCACGGACGACGGTCTGCCGGTCCGGTCGGCCGGCGTGATGCGCCAGGCGCTCCAGTACCAGCGCCTGGCCGGGCGGCTGCTCGCGCTGCACGAGGAGGATCCCTCGCTGTCAGGCCAGGGCGCGATGCACGAGGGCGAGGTGTCGGCGCTGCTGGGGCTGGCGGGGATCCCGTCGATCTCGGAGTCGGCCCAGGTCGCGCGCGACTGCGCGATCGCCGCATACGAGCAGGGGCGCATCCACGTGCAACACGTGTCGGCGCGCGAGACCGTCGAAGTCATCGAGAGAGCGCGCGCGGCGGGGACGCAGGTGAGCTGCGAGGCAAGCCCTCACCACCTGCTGCTCACCGACGAGGCCGTCCGCACGCTCGACACGAACTTCAAGATGAACCCGCCGCTGCGTGGCGAGGCCGACCGTCAGGCGCTGATCGGGGGGCTGCGGTCGGGCGCGATCGACTGCGTCGCGACCGACCACGCCCCGCACGCGCGCGAGGAGAAGGAGCAGCCGTTCGAGGTCGCGCCGATGGGAGTGACCGGGCTGGAGACGGCGTTCGCCGCCCTCCACACGGGGCTCGTGATCCCCGGCGTCATCGACCTCGCCCTCTTGGTCGAGCGCATGACGGCCGGCGGCCAGCCGTTCGGCCTGCCGGTGCCGCGCATCGATCCGGGCGCGCCCGCCAACGTCGTGCTGGCCGACCTGGATGCCGAGTGGGAGGTGGGCGAGGCGGGCTACGAGAGCCGCTCCGCCAACTGCGCGTTCGCGGGCAAGCGCCTGACCGGGCGCGTGCGGATGACGATCGCCGACGGCGCGGTCGCCTACCGCGAGCGGACCTTCGCGCTGGGAGCGGTGGCCTAGTGGCGCCTGCCCGGGTGCTGGACCGCGGCCGCGCCGCGCTTGTCGTCGTGGACGTCCAGGAGGCGTTCCGGCCGGCCGTGCGCGACTTCGACGCTGTCGCCTCTGGCGTCGCCGCGCTGGTGCGCGGGGCGCGCATCCTCGGCCTGCCGGTGGTCGTGACCGAGCAGTATCCGAAGGGGCTCGGGGCGACCGTGCCCGAGGTGGGCGAGCACCTCGACGGGATCGAGCCGCTCGCCAAGGTCAACTTCTCAGCGGCTGCCGCGGACGGCTTCGACCTCGAGGGGCGCGACCAGGCGCTGGTGTGCGGGATCGAGTCGCACGTGTGCGTCTCGCAGACCGTGCACGACCTGCTCGACCGCGGCGTGGAGGTGCACGTGGCCGGCGACGCGGTCACCTCGCGCACGGAGGCCAACCGCGAGCTCGGGCTGCACAAGATGGAGGGGTCGGGCGCGGTGCTGACGAGCGTCGAGACAGCGCTGTTCGAGCTGCTCGGCGCAGCCGGAACCGACGAGTTCAAGCAGGTCCAGGGGCTGATCAAGTGAGCGCCTACCTGCTGCTCGAGGACGGCACGCGCTTCGACGGCGAGTGGGCCGGCGCGCCCGCCGACGGGCTCGGCGAGGTCGTCTTCAACACGTCGATGTCCGGCTATCAGGAGGCGGTCACCGACCCGAGCTACGCCGGCCAGATCATCGTGTTCACCTACCCGCTGATCGGCAACTACGGCGTCGCCGGCGACCACATGGAGTCGGACCGCATCCACGCGCGCGCGGTGATCATGCGCGAGGGCGTGGACCGCGAGGACGCCGCGCACGCCGAAGGCGGCTGGCTGAGCTGGCTGAGCGACTGCGGCGTGCCGGGGCTGACCGGCGTCGACACGCGCCGGCTGGTGCGCCACATCCGCGACAAGGGCGCGATGCGCGGCGGCGTCTTCGACGCTTCGCTCCCCGAGCCCGAGGCCCGCGAGCGCCTGCTCGCCGAGCCGCCGATGGCGGGCCGCGATCTCGCGCGCGAGGTAACCCCCTCCACACCGACGCTCCTCCCAGGAAGCGGGCCGCTCGTCGTGGGCATCGACACGGGCATCAAGAGCTCCATCGTGCGCAACCTGCGCGACCGGGGCGTGAGCCTGGAGCTACATCCCTGCACCATCTCCGCGGAGGAAGTCCTCGCCCGCGGGCCCGACGCCGTGTTCCTGGCCAACGGGCCCGGCGATCCCGCGGCGCTCGACTACATCGTCGACAACGTGCGCGGGCTGGTCGGCAAGGTGCCGGTGTGGGGGATCTGCCTGGGTCACCAGCTGCTCTGCCGGGCCGTGGGCCTAGAGACCTTCAAGCTTCCGTTCGGCCACCGCGGAGCCAACCACCCGGTCAAGGACCTCGAGACCGGGCGGATCGAGATCACCTCCCAGAACCACGGCTTCGCCGTGCTGGGGCCGAAGGGCGAGCGCCGGATCGAAACCGACGAGCCCGTCCGCTGGGAGACCGACTTCGGCACCGCCGAGCTCCAGCAGCTGAACCTCTACGACCGAACCGTCGAGGGCCTGGTGCTGCGCGACGTCCCGGCCTCGACCGTCCAGTACCACCCCGAGGCGGGCCCCGGCCCGCACGACGCCGTCCACCTCTTCGACCGCTTCGTGGAACGGTTGGCGGCCGCCTGATGCCGCGTAGGGACGACATCCGCAAGATCCTCGTCGTCGGCTCCGGGCCGATCGTGATCGGTCAGGCGGCCGAGTTCGACTACTCCGGAGCTCAGGCCTGCAAGGTGCTGCTCGAGGAGGGCTACGAGGTCGTGCTGGTCAACTCGAACCCGGCCACGATCATGACCGACCCCGAGTTCGCCACGGCGACCTACATCGAGCCGTTGACGCCGCGCTCTGTCGCCAAGGTGATCGAGCGCGAGCGGCCGGACGCGATGCTGCCCACGCTCGGGGGCGGGACCGCGCTCGACCTGGCCCGCGAGCTGTCCGAGGACGGCACGCTCGCGCGCCACAAGGTCGAGCTGATCGGCGCCGACTACGAGGCGATCCGGCGCGCCGAGGACCGCGAGCTGTTCCGCTCGACGATGGAGCGCGCCGGCCTGCGCGTGCCGCGCAGCGCGGCCGTCAAGTCGATGCGCGAGGCCGAGGCGGTCCTGCCCGAGATCGGGCTCCCGGCGATCGTGCGGCCGGGCTTCACGATGGGCGGCGCCGGCGGTGGGACCGCGTGGACCGAGACCGAGTACCGGCAGGTGGTCGCGGAGGGGCTGGCCGCCAGCCCGATCGGCCAGGTGCTGATCGAGGAGTCGGTGATCGGCTGGGGCGAGTTCGAGCTCGAGGTGATGCGCGACCGCAACGACAACGTCGTGATCGTCTGCTCGATCGAGAACATCGACCCGATGGGCGTGCACACCGGCGACAGCGTCACCGTCGCGCCGCAGCAGACGCTCACGGACTCGCAGTACCAGCGGCTGCGCGACCAGGCGCTGGCCGTGATCCGGGCCGTCGGCGTCGAGACGGGCGGCTCGAACATCCAGTTCGCGGTCAACCCCGAGACCGACGAGATCGTCGTGATCGAGATGAACCCGCGCGTGTCGCGCTCGTCGGCGCTCGCGTCGAAGGCCACCGGCTTCCCGATCGCGAAGATCGCCGCGCGGCTGGCCGTCGGCTACGCGCTCGAGGAGATCGACAACGACATCACGCGCAAGACGCCGGCCTCCTTCGAGCCGACGATCGACTACGTGGTGGTCAAGTGGCCGCGCTTCGCCTTCGAGAAGTTCCCTGGCGCGAGCGGCAAGCTGCACACCTCGATGCAGTCGGTCGGCGAGGCGATGTCGATCGGGCGCACGTTCAAGCAGGCGTTCGTCAAGGCGATCCGCTCGCGCGAGCTCGACGTCCAGGCGAGCTTCGAGGGCGACCTGCTGCTGCGGCTCGAGACGCCCTCGCACGACCGCTACGAGCTGATCTTCGAGGCGGTCAGGCGCGGGCACAGCGAGGCCGAGCTGTGCGAGCGCACCGGCATCGACCCCTGGTTCATGGCGGAGATCGCGGCGGTGGCGCGCGGCGAGGACCCGGAGGCCGGCCTCGAACGGTCGTTCAAATCGGTCGACACCTGCGCCGCCGAGTTCGAGGCCGAGACGCCCTACTTCTACTCGGGCTGGGAGCGGCGCGCTTCGCACGAGATCCGGCGCGGCGACAACCCGAGCGTCGTGATCCTCGGCTCGGGCCCCAACCGCATCGGCCAGGGGATCGAGTTCGACTACTGCTGCGTGCACGCCGCGATGACCGTGCGCGAGTCGGGGCGCGACGCGGTGATGGTCAACTGCAACCCCGAGACCGTCTCGACCGACTACGACACCTCGAACCGGCTCTACTTCGAGCCGCTCACGCTGTCCGACGTGCTCGGCGTGATCGAGGTCGAGCGCCCCGAGGGCGTGATCGTCCAGTTCGGCGGCCAGACGCCGCTCAAGCTCGCGGCCGGGCTGGCCGAGGCCGGCGTGCCGCTGCTCGGCACGCCCGTGGAGTCGATCCACCTGGCCGAGGACCGGCCCAGCTTCGGCCGGCTGCTCGACGAGCTCGGGTTGAAGGGGCCGCCCTACGCGACCGCCGAGTCGCCCGAGCAGGCGCTCGAGGTCGCCGCCGACGTGGGCTACCCGCTGCTGGTGCGACCGAGCTACGTGCTCGGCGGCCGGGCGATGGAGATCTGCTATTCGCGGGACGCGCTGGCGGACTACCTGAAGCGAACCCAGAACGGCGACACCGGCCGCACGATCTTCCTCGACCGCTTCCTCGAGAACGCGATCGAGATCGACGTCGACGCCCTCTGCGACGGCGACCAGGTCCGGATCGGCGCGATCATGCAGCACGTCGAGGAGGCCGGCGTCCACTCGGGCGACTCCGCGTGCGTGATCCCAGCGATGTCGCTCGGCCTGGAGATGCTCAGCCAGGTCGAGCGCGCCACCGAGGCGATCGCGCTGCGGCTGGGCGTGATCGGCCTGATCAACATCCAGTTCGCCGTCTACGGCGACGAGGAGCTGTACGTGATCGAGGCCAACCCGCGCGCCTCGCGGACGGTGCCGTTCGTGTCGAAGGCGATCGGGGTGCCGCTGGCCAAGGTCGCCTGCCGCCTGATGCTGGGCGAGCGGCTGGCCGACATCCCGCTCGACATCCCGCGCGCGCCCCGTCACGTGTCGGTCAAGGAGGCTGTGCTGCCGTTCGGACGCTTCCCGGGCGCCGACGCGCTGCTCAGCCCCGAGATGAAGTC
>JBQGCL010000047.1:0-6996 GCA_052038485.1 Thermoleophilaceae bacterium
GAGCAGGCCGATCGTCTGGGTCGAGCCCCAGCCCGCGTCGGTCGCGTCGACCAGCGCGTAGACCATCACCGACAGCCCGGCCGTGACGCTGATCGCGCCGGCGAGGTCGAACGAGCGCGTGGCCGACTCGGCACGGCTCTCGGCGACCACCATCGGCGCAATCACCGCGGCCGCGATGCCGATCGGCACGTTCACCCAGAGCACCCACTCCCATCCGAGGGTGTCGGTGAGCACACCGCCGAGCAGGACGCCGGCGGCCCCGCCCGACCCGGCCACCGCGCCCCAGACGCCGAGCGCCTTGTTGCGCTCCGCGCCGTCGCGGAAGGTCGTGGTCACGATCGACAGCGCCGAGGGAGACAGGATCGCCGCGCCGAGGCCCTGCACGGCGCGGGCGCCGATCAGCATGCCCTCGGACTCGGCGAAGCCGCCGACCAGCGAAGCCAGTGCGAACAGCACCAGACCGAAGATGAACACGCGCCGGCGGCCGAGCAGGTCGGCCAGCCGTCCGCCCAGCAGCAGGAAGCCGCCGAACGTGAGCACGTAGGCGTTGACGACCCACGACAGGTTCTCCTGCGAGAACGACAGCGCCTCGCCGATCGAGGGCAGCGCGACGTTGACGATCGAGGCGTCGAGCACGACCACGAACTGCGCCACGCAGAGCAGGCCGAGCGCCAGCCACCTGCGCTCCCGGAAGTCCCGGGCGTCCGTCATACGAGCGACTTCACCTACCGCGACTGTACCCATCAAGCCGCGCGGGCAGCCCTCAGCAACTTGACGAGCTCTCGCGTCCGGACGAACGGGTCCGCGATCTCGCGCATCCCGTCCAGGCTGATCGCCGCCACCGGCCGGTTGTCCCGCACGGCCATCAGGACCGGGCCGGCGATGGGCGTCGCGCTGTCCAGCTCGGCCAGCTCACGCAGCGCGGGCCGGTCGGCGTCGTTGCTCGGGCGAATGGTGATCGGAGAGGTCATGGCAGCGACTATGAAGCTGAGAAAAGCCCTGCACATCGGGCAGATGGCGCCACTTACCCCTTAGGCGGCGGACCGGGTGCCTTACCTTGCGCCTATGAACGTGACCGGCGTCGACTTCATCACCGTGCCAACCCAGAATTTCGAGCAGGCGGAGCAGTTCTACGGGGACGTGCTCGGCCTGGAGCGATCGAAGCGGTGGGGCAGCATGCCCGCTCGCGAGTTCGAGACCGGCAGCTTGACGATCGCGCTGATGCAGTCGGATGCGTTTGGCGTGACGTTCGCGCCGCACTCGCACCCGATCGCCCTGCACGTCGACGATGTGGAGTCTGCCCGGGCGGAGCTAGAGGAGAAGGGCGTCGAGTTCGTCGCCGACACCATGGACAGCGGTGTCTGTTACATGGCTCACTTCCGCGACCCCGACGGAAACGCGCTCATGTTGCATCATCGCTACGCGCCCAAGGCTTAGAGCAGGCTCTCCTGCCCGGCGGCGGTGGAGCGCCGCCGCCGCGGCAGCCCGGCGGCCTCCGCGAGCGCGACCTCGACGTCCGCCAGGATCGCGCGCTCGGAGCGTGAGGCGACGACCGGTTCGGTCAGCCCGTCCACGTGCACGTAGGTGCGCCGGCCATCCTGGCGCTCGCCGCCCTCGAGCGGGACCAGCGCGAAGATCCGGTCGGCGCGCACGAACTTGCCGTAGCCGAGGGGGATCATGCGGGGGTCGCGCTTGGCCATCGCCTAGGTGCTGGCGGCGTGCTCCCGGTTGCTCGTGTCCACGGCCGCCCCGCCGGCGCCGATCGGCGCCGAGGCGGCCTCGACGCCCCGCCGCTCGATGTCCTCCTTGAATGCCTGGTCGACCGTGGCGGCGTCGTCGTAGGAACCCCGTTCGATGATCGGCTGGACCAGCCGGCCGAGCCCGATCAGCACGCGCGCCCAGCCCGGCACCACGACCCAGCGGCTGCGCTTCTGCATCCCCTGAACGACCGCCTTGCCGACGGCCGACACGGGATACGTCTTGCTGAGCGGGCCGAGGTCGCGGCGCAGCGACGCGATCGCCGGGTGGGCGTCGGCGCCGCGCACCATGTCGGTATCGATGAAGCCGAAGTAGGCCACGCCGACGTCCACGTCCAGCCGCTTGAGCTCGCAGCGCAGCGAGTCGCCGAAAGCCTCCACGCCGGCCTTGCTGGCGGCGTACGGCGCCATCCCGGGCGCGTGCAGCGCGGCCGCGAGCGAGGCCGTCAACAGCACGTAGCCCTTGCGCTCGATCACGTGCGGCAGGCAGGTGCGCACGGTGCGCCAGACGCCGAACAGGTTGATCTCGACCGTGCGCTCGAAGGCACGCTGGTCGATCGAGCGGGTCATGCCGGCCGGCGAGATGCCGGCGTTGGCCATCACCACGTCGATCCCCCCGAAGCGGTCGATCGTCCCCTGGACAGCGCGCTCGAGGGCGTCCCAGTCGGTCACGTCGCACTCGAACGCGGCCGCGTTCGAGCCGCACTGCGCCGCCACGCGCTGGAGCTCCTCGGGCTCGAGCCCGACGAGCGCCACGTTCGCCCCCGCGGCTGCCGCACGGCGGGCCGTCTCGGCGCCGATGCCGCGGGCCGCTCCGGTGATGAAGACCGTCTTACCGCGCAGATCCCAGGTCATGGACGAACCCTAGCCGCCCCGCTCAGCTCGCGCACGAGCCGGTTGAGGCGCAACACGAACGGTCGCCCGGGCCGGCGCAGCCGCGCCAGCGCGGCGTGGGTGCGGGCGGGCTTCTCGGGGATCGCCGGCGCCGCGGCGCCGCCGGCCTGGCCTGCCTGGACGAGCGGGCCGATGCCGAAGCGCAGCGGCGGGGCGGACCGCTCCTCGAAGCTCGTTGCGCTCACATTCGCGGTGCATTGGTTGGCGGCCGCGGTTGCGGGAACGAGGAGGACAACGAGCAGGGGGATCAAACAGGTAGAGCGGGATGACCAAGACGACCCAGTCAATTCGGAATCAGGCTTTCCTTCCGCTCAGCGCCGACATCCCAGACGGCGTGACCATACGTCAGTACCGCGTCGAGCGGCCGCGCCCGCAGCCGCAGCGGCGCGGGTGGCGCGGACGCGCACGGCTGCGGCTGACCCTCCGCTAGCCTCGGCCGCATGGCCGACATGACGCCGCGCGCGGTCGCCGACCTCGTCGAGCAGGGCGACGCCCAGCTGATCGACGTGCGCGAGCCCTTCGAGCACGAGGCCGGGCGCATCGCCGGCGACGTGCACATCGAGCTGGAGCGCCTGACCGCCGAGGCGGACTCGATCGACCGCGAGCGCCCGGTCGTCTTCTACTGCCGCACCGGCAGCCGCTCCGACCTGGCCGCCCAGGCGTTCGGCGCCGCCGGCTACACGGCCCACAACCTCGACGGCGGGCTCAAGGCCTGGGTCGCCGCCGGGCTGCCGATCGAGCCGGCCGACGGCCGGGTCGCCTAAGCCGAACGCAGCTGACCCGCGAAGGGGCCGCGGCCGGTGGCGCAGGCGGCGCCACAGCGCGCGCCCAGCTCGAGCGCCTCGCCGATCGGCATCCCGGCGCCGAGGCCGTGGGTGAAGCCGGCGGCGAAGCTGTCGCCGCAGCCGTACAGGTCGCTCACCGGTCCCGGCAGGGGCGTGGCCTGCCAGCGCCCGCGCTCGCCGTCGCGAGTCTCGTACTCGCCGCCGCTCGCCCCCGCCGTCCGCACGACCAGCCTCGGCGCCGGATCGCGGTCGCCCCGCTCGTAGCGCTCGCCCGGGTCCTTGCCGCTCGCCAGCAGCGCGTCGAGCTCCACGCCCGCGTGGGCCAGCGTCTCGAGCCCGCGCGCCGAGGCGACCAGCGTGCGCGCCCGGCGGGCCTGCCTGGCCGCGCCGGGATCGCCTGCCGTGAAGTACAGGGCGTCGGTGTCGTCGAGCTCCTCCCAGGGCAGCTGGTCGTCCGCGCGCGGGCCGAGCCGGTCGCCGATCACGGTGATCGTGCGCTCGCCCGCGGCGTCCACATGCACGTAGCCGCGCCGCTGCGGCTCGGGGCGGAAGACCGCCTCCACGCGCAGGCCGTGCCGCTCGAGCTCCTCCTTTGCGCGGTGGCCGACCTCGTTGTCGCCGAGCGCGGTGTAGAGCGTCGCGTCGCCCGCGAGCTTGGCGAGCTGCACCGCCGCCACCGCGCCGCCACCGCCGGGCTCCTGCCAGGAATCCGTCACGTGCACGATCTCGCCGGGAGCGGGCACGTGGTCAACGCGCCCGAACTCGATCCATTCCACGTGCCCGACGACAGCGGCTCGCATGCCGCGCGCAGTCTGTCAGGGAGCGGGCAAGCCGTCCGAAGTCGAGTCCTTCCCCTTGTCGAGCAGCGGGCGCAGCACGTCGAGCGGGAGCGGGAAGACGATCGTCGACGCCTGGTTGGAGCTGATGTCCTGGAGCGCCTGGAGGTAGCGCAGCTGGATCGTGACCGGGTTGGGACTGATCACGTCGGCGGCCTCGGCCAGCCGGTCGGCGGCCTGGAACTCGCCCTCGGCGTTGATCACCTTGGCGCGCCGATTGCGCTCTGCCTCGGCCTGGCGGGCGAGCGCGTGCTGCATCGCGTCGGGGATCTCGACGTCCTTGATCTCGACGATCGTGACCTTGATCCCCCACGGCTCGGTCTGCTCGTCGATGATCTGCTGGAGGCTCTCGTTGAGCCGCTCGCGCTCGGACAGGAGCGTGTCGAGCTCGGCCTTGCCGAGCACGGAGCGCAGCGTGGTCTGGGCGATCTGGAGCGTCGCGCCCTCGAAGTTCTCGATCTCGAGCACGGCGCGGTTCGGGTCGATCACACGAAAGTAGGCGACCGCCGCCACCCGCACCGGGACGTTGTCGCGGGTGATCACCTCCTGCGGCGGGATGCGCAGCGTGACCGTCCGCAGACCGACGCGCACCATGCGGTCGACCCCGGGGACCAGCAGCGCCACGCCCGGACCCTTCAAGTCGATCACGCGGCCGAGCCGGAACACGACGCCGCGCTCGTACTCGCGCAGCACCCGGACCGACGCCCCGGCCAGCACCGCGGCCGCCACCGCGACGACCAACACCACGATCAACACGACCTCGATCACCACTGCTCCTCCCAGTCCTCGGCGCGGCGGACCGCGAGCGTCAGCCCGCTGACGCGCTCGACCACGACGGCGTCGCCGGTGTCGAGCTCGGCGCCATCCTCGATCACGCTGCAGCGAGCACGCCAGAGCGCCCCGTCGACGAACACCTGCCCGCCCTCACCGGCCCAGCTGCGCACGATGCCAGTGCGGCCGCTGAGCGCCTCCCGGCCCGATACGACGCGGCGCCGCCTGGCCGCCAGCGACTTGCGCGTCGCGACCGTGAGCCAGATGCCCGTGACCGCGATCGCAGCGAGCGTGGCGGCCACGACAAGGGCCACGCCACCGCCCAGGCCGGAGATCGCGAGCGCTGCGCCGGTCGCGAGTGCGATGCCGCCCAGCACCCCGAGGGCGCCCCCGGACACGTGGGCTTCGGCCACCAACAGGGCGGCCCCGACCAGCACGAATGCCAGGCCGACTTCCACCATCTCGCTCTACCACCGATGGTACGCCTCGGTAGCGTCCGGCGCGATGGACGAGCCGCTTCAGCTGGGACGCGGGGTGGAGATCCCGCTGGCGGAGGTCGAGCTGCGCGCGAGCCGCTCGTCGGGCCCGGGCGGCCAGCACGCGAACGTGACCGCGTCGCGCGTCGAGGCGGTCTTCGACGTGGCGGGGTCGCGGGCGCTCGGCGAGGAGCAGAAGCGGCGCATCACCGCGCGCCTGGGACCGGTCGTGAGGGCGATCGCGCAGGACACGCGCAGCCAGACACGCAACCGCGAGCTGGCGCTGGAGCGGCTGCGCTCCCGGCTCTCCTCGGCGCTGACCGTGCAGCGGCCGCGCCGCCCGACGCAGCCGACCGCGGCCGCCCGCCGGAAGCGGCTGGACGCGAAGCGGCGGCAGAGCGAGCGCAAACAGGCGCGCCGCCCGCCGGAAGCGGAGGGGTAGGGCCCGCGCAAGCGCGCCTGCGCCGGAGCGGCGCGCTTCCGAGCGGCTCTTCGCGGCGCTAGGGCGCCGGTGGGGCGACGGCTCCGCCGCCGGACCCGTCTTGCGGAGGCGTCGTCGTGGTGGGCGCCTGGCCGGTTCCGCCGCCGGTGCCCTGCTCCGGCTGGGCAGGCGGGGTCGTGCCGCCGCCCTGCGCCGGCGGGGTCACCGGGGTCGTCGGCGTCGCCTCGGTGTCGGTCGTCTCGGTGTCCGTCTGGTCCGTGTCGGTGCGGTTGCCGAGGTTGTCCTGGGTCGTCGGCACGCCCAGGTCCTGCGGAGTCGTGCTCGGCTCGTCGTCGCCGCCGGCGGTCGCGATCACCACGATCAGGACGAGCAGGATCAGGGCAGCCGCTCCCGCGGCCACCATGCGGCGGCGCATGTAGACGGAGTCCGGCTCGCGGCCAGGCCTGTGCGGCGGCCCGCCCTGCGGCCGGTCTCGGACCTCGAGACGGCGTGTGGGCTGGTCGTCCAAGAGCGCTCAAGGTAGCGGATCGGGCGGGCCCTCAGGCGTAGCGCAGGCCGGCCGCCTCCTCGTCGCCCACGGGCCGCTCGCAGGTCGGACACCACCAGCGCGCCTCCACCGGAGTGCCGCAGGCGTCGTGGCGGGGCGGCTCGCCGCCCTCGCGGTGGCGGGCGCCCCAGTCGGCCAGCAGCCGCAGCGCGCCGGCCAATTCGTGCCCGCCGGCCGTCAGCTCGTAGACGAAGCGCTGCGGTCGCTCCGAGTAGGGCTGCGCGAGCACCAACCCCTCCCCTTCGAGCCGCCGCAGCCGCTGAGTGAGCACGTTGGGCGCGATCCCTTCGAGCGAGTCCTGGAGGTCCCCGAAGCGGCGCGGACCGTCCAGAAGCGCCTCGATCAGGAGCAGCGTCCAGCGGTCGCCGACGCTGTCGAGCGCCGCGGCGAGCGAGTTGGAAGCGGGCTCGGGCACCTCGGAAAGCGTATGCCCGGCGCGGGAAGGCATGCTGATACGGTAGTCACTTGCAATTCGCAAGTCACAAGGG
>JBQGCL010000048.1:0-11954 GCA_052038485.1 Thermoleophilaceae bacterium
TCCCGCCTGGGCCCGGGTACAGGTCGACGGCGAGGCCGAGCGGGTGCTCGCCGAAGCGCTCGTGGCCGGTGAACGCGTAGCCGTCGCCGACCTGCACGTGGTAGCGGCGGATCAGGTAGAGGACGTCGCGCAGGATGCGGCGGTCGACGCGCGCCCACGACTGACCGGGGATCGGCACGAAGCGCCCGCCCCCGACGATCGGCCGCAGCCGCCCGACGCTGCCGGACGGCCCGTAGTCCACGCGCTCGCAGGCGAAGTCGAGCTGGTCGAGCACCTCGGCCCGGACCGTGTCGCGCCCGGAGCCGCAGGTGGCCGAGTCGGCGAGCTTGTCGCGCAGCACGATCGAGTCGTTCCCGCCGCCGCCGTCGGCCGAGTCGCCGCCGGTCCCGCCGTCCACCCGGTCGTTGCCCTCGCCGCCGGTCACCGTGTCGAAGCCCTCGCCGCCGCCCAGGAGGTCGGCGCCGGTGCCGCCGGTCAGCGTGTCGTCGCCCGCGCCGCCGTCGAGCGTCGCGACCGCGCCGACCACGGTCAGCGCATCGTTCCCGTCGCCGCCGCTCAGGTCGGCCGGCAGCGGCGCGCTCAGGGTGAGCACGTCGTCGCCGTCGCCGAGCTCGGCCTCGACCCGGGTCGCGCCCGCACAGAGCGTGTCGATTCCCTGCGGGACGCAGCCGGCGCCCAGCGTCAGCGGCGCGCCGGTGTCGGACACCACGACTCCACCGGTGCCGGGGCCGACGTCGACCGCGTTGTACTCGCCGGGCGCGGCCACGACGTGCAGCGCGCCGGCCTCGACCGAGACGGTGGCCGCGCTCGCCGCGGTCGGCGCGAGCGCGAGGACTGCGAAGGAGGCGGCGACGGCTAGGCGCACCCTCTATGTCTCGGCCGAAGCTCGCCTATTCGTAAGCCAGCGCCCTCAGCACGTCGAGCTTCGCCGCCCGCCGGGCCGGCCAGATCGCCGCGAGCACGCCCGCCAGCGCGGCCAGCAGCAGCAGGACGAACAGCGTCCCGATCGGATACGAGAGCTCGAAGCCCTCGTCGGCCAGCGGCCGCGACACGAGCGTCGCGAAGATCACGCCGAGGATCGTCCCGAGCACCGCTCCGATCAGCGCCGTGATCACGGCCTCGTAGCGCACCAGGCGCCTCACCTGCTTGCGCGACATGCCGACCGCGCGCAGCATCCCTAGCTCGCGCGTGCGCTCGTGGATCGACAGCGCCAGCGTCGTCACGATCCCGAGCAGCGAGATCACGATCGCCAGCGCCAGCAGGACATAGAAGAAGCCGAGCAGCTGGTTGATCTGCTGCTCGAGGTCGTCCTTCAGCTCCTGCTGGTTGAGCGCCTCCACGGTGGCGAACTGCGCCTTGACCTTCTGCTCGACCTGCTCCTTGACCTGCTCAGGGTTGGCGCCCTGGTCGAGCCTGAGGAACGTCATCGTCGGCTCGCGGGTGCCGAAGTCCCGGCTCAGCGTCCGCTCGGGCACGACCAGGTTGCCGAGCAGGTCGGCGTTGTCCTTGATCGTCCCTTCGACCGTCAGCGGGACGGTGCGCTCGAGCGCGGTGCGGAGCCGGATCCGGTCGCCCACGTCGATGTCGTTGCTGTTCGCCCAGGCGTCGTCGAGCACGGCGCCGTTGGGCGGCAGCGTGGTGAGCGTGTCGGGGTCGCCCTGCTTCCAGTCCAGCTTGAGCACGTCCGACACCGTCGCCGGGTCGACGCCCGAGACGCTGATGTCCTTGCCCTCGTAGACGCCGCCCGCGAAGCTGAGCGACGAGACCGTCCTCACGCCCTGGACCGTCTCCGCCGTGCGGCCGGCCTCCGAGCTGATCGGCGAGAACCCGTCGGTGTTCTGCAGGACTATGTCGGCCTGGAAGTTGCGGTCGATCGCGTTGCCGATCGAGGAGCTTATGCCGGCCGCGAACACGGTCACGAACACGACGACCGCCAGGCCGATCATCAGCGCGCCGGCGGTGACCGCCGTACGGCCCGGCTTGCGCACCGCGTTCTCGCGCGCCAGCCGGCCGGTGACCCCACGCAGCCGCTCGAGCGGCCAGCCGATGAACGAGGCCAGCGGTCGCACCAGGCGCGGGCTGAACATCGAGACGCCGAACAGCGTCGCCACGGCTCCACCGCCGACCAGGGCGGCCGCGGCGTTGGAGTCGTCGATCGAGCCGAGCAGGCCGTAGGCCGCCATCGCGAGGCCGCCGAGCGTCAGAAGCGTCGCGAACGCGAAGAAGATCTTGCCGCGGCCGCGGCCCTCGGGCAGCTCGGCCTCGAGCAGCGCCGCCATCGGCGACACGCGCGTAGCGCGCAGGGCCGGCGTCAGCGCCGCGGCCAGCGTGACGATCAGCCCGACCAGAACCGAGACGATGATCGTCCGGGTCTCGATCACCATCCCGGTGTTGGGCAGGTCGATGCCGAAGCCCTTGAAGATCGCGTTGAGGCCGGCCGCGAACCCGATCCCGGCCAGCACGCCAAGGAACGCACCGAGCAGCCCGATGATCGTCGCCTCGCCGATCATCCCGCTCAGGATCTGCCCGCGCGTGGCGCCGAGCGTGCGCAGCAAGCCGAGCTCGCGGATGCGCTGGGCGACGGTGATCGAGAACGTGTTGAAGATCAGGAAGCTGCCGACCAGCAGCGCGACCCCGCCGAAGACGAGCAGGATCACGCGGAAGAAGCTGAGGTCGTCCTTGATGTCCTGCGACTGGCGCGCGGCGGCCTGCTGCCCGGTCTCGACGACCAGCCGCGGCGGCATGACGCGGTCGATCCGCTTGGCGAGCTGCTCGGGCTTGACGCCCGGGGCCGCCTGGACGGAGATCCCGTCGAGCTCGCCCACCTTGTCGGTCAGGCGCTGCGCCTCCGGCAGCGTCAGCTGTGCCGTGCTCGAGCCGCCCGACGAGGTGTCGCCGAGGCGCTGGAGCCCGACGATCTTGTACGGCTTGACGCCGGCTTCCGCCGCGATCCGCAGCGTGTCGCCGATGCCGAGGTCCTCGCGGTCTGCGGTCGCCTCGTCGAGCGACGTCTCGTCCGCGGTCTGCGGCGGGCGGCCCTCGGTGTAGGTGAGCGTGTCGAACGGCTTGGGCGCCGTCGACGAGACGAACTCGGGCGCGAAGCTCGAGCTGAGCTGGTCGCCCTTCGCGTCGACGAAGCGGGCGATCGAGAAGATGCCGCCCTCGGCCTTCTCGACGCCGGGCACCTTGCGCACGTCGTCGAGGTAGCGCTCCGGGAACGGCGGCGGCTCGGTGTTGTCTCCCTGCGCCGTCGTGCTCGACGAGACGGCGACGTCCGTGCCGGCGTAGGCCACGTCGAAGATCTCGTCGAAGGACTTGTTGATCGTGTCGGTGAGGACGTAGCTGCCGGCAATGAACGCGACGCCGAGCAGGACGGCCAGCACCGTCACCGAGGTGCGGAGCTTGCGCGACGCGAGGCCGCGCAGGGAGACCTTCCTCACGCCACTTCCTTCATCAGCTCGATCACGTCATCGGCGCTACCCGCGTCGCAGTCGTGCACGATCTGGCCGTCGCGCAGCACGATCAGGCGGTCGGCGTGCGAGGCGGCCTCGGGGTCGTGGGTCACCATGACGACGGTCTGGCCGAGGTCGTCGACCGACTGGCGCAGCATGCGCAGCACCTCGTCGCTGGACTTGGAGTCGAGGTTGCCGGTCGGCTCGTCGGCGAACACGACAGCCGGCTTCGACACCAGCGCCCGCGCCACCGCCACGCGCTGCTGCTGGCCGCCCGACAGCTCGGCCGGGCGGTGGGTGAGCCGGTCGGTCAGGCCGACCGTCTCGACCAGGCGGCGCTCCCATTCCTCGTCGACCTTCTCGCCCGCGATCGACAGCGGCAGCACGATGTTCTCCTCGGCCGTGAGGACCGGGATCAGGTTGAAGAACTGGAAGATGAAGCCGAGCTTGTCGCGGCGCAGCCTGGTCAGGTCGCCGTCGTCGAGATCGGTGATCTCGACGCCGTCGAGCACGACCGACCCCGAGGTGGGGCGGTCGAGGCCGGCGAGGATGTGCATCAGCGTCGACTTGCCGGACCCCGACGGGCCCATGATCGCGCTGAAGGCGCCGCGTTCGAAGGAGACGCTCACCCCAGCGAGCGCGTCGACTGCGGCGTCTCCTTCGCCGTAGCGGCGACGTACGTCGGTGGCGGTGACGATCGAATCCATGCGGCGCAGGGTGCCAGGAACGCGGGTTGCATGTAGTACGGATAACCGGAAGGCTCTCCCGCCATGAGTGACGACATGTGGGGAACGGGGGACTTCAAGGCGGTCGCCGACAAGATCGCCGCCGGCGGTGAGCAGCTCGTCGAGTCGGCGGGGGTTCAGCCGGGCGAGGACGTGCTCGACGTCGCCTGCGGAACCGGCAACGCGACGATCCCGGCGGCCAAGCTCGGCGCCCGGGTGACCGGGCTGGACTTCTCGCCCGGGCTGATCGAGATCGCGCGCGAGCTGGGCTCCGATGCGATGGTCGAGGTCGACTGGATCGTGGGCGACGCCCAGGCGCTTCCGTTCGAGGACGACTCCTTCGACCGGGTGATCTCGATCTTCGGCCACATGTTCGCGCCCGACCACCGCGCGTCGGCGAACGAGCTGAAGCGCGTCTGCCGGCCCGGCGGGCGGATCGCGATCGCGTGCTGGACCCCCGAGGGCAACATCGGAAGGATGTTCAAGGAGATGAGCGTGCTCAACCCGCCGCCGCCCGACGGCTTCCAACCGCCGGTGCTGTGGGGCACCGAGGAGCACGTGCGCGAGCTGCTCGGCGACGACGCGAAGTTCGAGCGTCACGAGATCGTCTGGACGGACGAGTCGCCCGAGGCCTACGCGAAGTTCATGGAGGACAGCTTCCCGCCGCTGGTCGCGGCCCGGAAGTCGGTCGGCGACGACCGGGTGCACGAGCTGTACCTCGCCTACGTCCAGGCGGTCAACGAGGCCGACGACGGCAGCCTGCGGTTCAACGGCGAGTACCTGCTGGCGACGGTCGACGTGTAGCGGCGCGGCCATCCAGCCCTCCTAGAGCGCCGCTCCGTTCACCACGAGTTCGACGATCCCCTCGAGGAAGGCGTCGTCGATCGGTTCACCCGTGAGCAGCAGCCGCAGGTGGATGGGCCCGATCACCGCCTCGATCACGCGGCCGGGATCGGTACCGGGCGCGACCTCGCCGCGCGCAATCGCGCGCTCGACGATCGTCCCGTCGAGCGCGAGGCGCTCGGTCCAGAAGCGCTGATTCGCGGCGGCCAGCCTGCCATCGCGCGGAGACTCGGCCGCGACCGCGCGTGCCATCGCCGCGACCTCCGGGGTGGCGGCATTCGCGGCCGCGGTCCGGGCGAGCTCCAGCAGGTCCTCGTGCAGCGAGCCCGTGTCGGGAACGGAGACGTGCGCGGACGCGCGCTCGAGCATCGCCTCCAGCACGAGCTCCTCGCGCGTACCCCAGCGCCGATAGAGCGTCGTCTTGTGGATCCCGGCTCGGCGGGCGATCTGCTCCAGGCTGAGCGCCGAGTAACCGCGCTCCGCCAGCTCGGCGAGCGTCGCCGCGATCGCGGCCGCCCTCACCCGTGCGCTGCGGCCGCCCGGGCGGCGCATCGGCGTCGACGGCTCCGTCCTTAACGCAACCACAAGTTGCGTTAATGTAGCATGGTCGGTATGGAGAGCTACCACCGCTCGGCCCGCTTTCACCGGCTCGTGCGAAGGACCGCGGCGACGCGGCCGATGGCGAAGGTCTACGCGGTCATCCAGGAACCCCTCGACCGACTCGTCTACCGCCTCACCCGAGGTCGCACGACGGCGTCGTCATGGCTTGCCGGCGTCGAAATAGCGATGCTGACCACCACCGGAGCGAGGACCGGGCAGGCACGCACGCTGCCGGTGCTCGGCGTTCCGGACGGGGACGACACGATCCTGATCGCCTCGAACTTCGGCCGCCGCAGCAACCCGGCCTGGTACCACAACCTGCGCGCCGACCCGCGCGCGACGATCGTGCTCGATGGCGTCGCGCGCGACGTCGCTGCGCGTGAGCTCACCGGCGAGGAGCGTGAGCGCTGCTACAGGCGCGGGGAGGAGATCTACCCCGGCTTCACTCACTACCGCCGCTGGGCCTCGAACCGCGAGATTCCGGTGCTTCGGCTCGAGGCCGTGCGCTAGAGCGCCGCTCTTTCGAGCACGTCGATCTCTTCGAGCGCGTGCCCCGCGCCCAGCACGACGCAGGTGAGCGGGTCGTCCGCCAACGCGACGGGCACGTGGGTCTCTGCCTGGAGCCGCTCCGCGAACCCGCGCAGCAGCGCGCCGCCGCCCGCCAGCAGGATCCCGCGCCGGGTCAGGTCGGCCGCCAGCTCCGGCGGGGTGTTCTCGAGCGCGTCCTTGACCGCGTCGATGATCTCCGTCACGAGCGGTTCGAGCGCCTCGCGCGTCTCCGCGCTCGTCACCTTGGCCTCGCGCGGCAGGCCGGTCGCCGGGTCGCGCCCGCGCACGTCGGTCTGGTACTCGCTCTCGTCCGGCGAGCAGCCGCCGACCTCTAGCTTGACCGCCTCCGACGTCGTCTCGCCGATCGCCAGCCGGTGGTGGCGGCGGATGAACCCGGCGAGCGCCTCGTCGAAGTCGTAGCCGCCCACGCGCAGCGAGCGGGACACCACGATCCCGCCGAGCGAGATCACCGCCACCTCGCTGGTGCCGCCGCCGATGTCCACGACGACGTTGGCGAGCGGCTCCGCGATCGGCAGGCCGGCTCCGATCGCCGCCGCCATCGGCTCCTCGATCAGCTGCACCGAGCGCGCGCCGGCCGCCAGGCAGGCCTCCTCCAGCGCCCGCCGCTCCACATCGGTGATCCCCGACGGCGCGCACATCACCAGCCGCGGATGCGCGAAGCGGCTCTTGTGCACGCGCCCGATGAAGTGGCGCAGCATCGCCTCGGTGGTCTCGAAGTCGGTGATCACGCCGTGGCGCAGCGGCCGCACGGCCGAGATCGAGGCCGGCGTCCGGCCGATCATGCGCTGCGCGTCCTCCCCCACCGCGTGCACGTCGCCGGTGCGCGTGTCGATCGCGACCACCGACGGCTCGGACACGCGAATCCCCTCGCCCCTCAGGTAGGCGAGCGTGTTCGCCGTCCCCAGGTCGATGGCGATGTCGCGCCCACCCAGGCGGGCTCGATGGCGTCGGCGCTGGCGCAAAAGTCCTGCAAGCCTACGGGTTTGGCCCGCGCGGCCTCAGGCTCGCAAGAAAGTCAGCACCGCCAGCACGCGACGGTGGTCCTGCGGCGCGGGCGGCAGCCCGAGCTTCCCGAAGATCGACGTCACGTGCTTCTCGACGGCCCGCTCCGTGACGACCATCTGCTCCGCGATCGCCGTGTTCGAGCGCCCTTCGGCCATCAGCTCGAGCACCTCGCGCTCGCGCGGGGTGAGCTGCTCGAGCGGGTCCTCGCGGCGCGCCCGGCCGACCAGCTGCGACACGACCTCGGGGTCGAGCGCGGAGCCACCCTCGGCCACGCGCCTGACCGCGTCGACGAAGCGCTCCACGTCCGCCACCCGGTCCTTGAGCAGGTAGCCGACGCCGCCGGCGGCGTCGCCGACCAGCTCGAGCGCGTAGCCCTCCTCGACGTACTGGGACAGCACCAGCACGCTCGTCTCGGGGTGCTCGGCGCGGATCTTGAGCGCCGCGCGCAGGCCGTCGTCGGTGTTGGTCGGCGGCATCCGGATGTCGACGATCGCCACGTCCGGCTTGTGCGCGTTGACCTTGCGCAGCAGGTCCTCCGCGTCGCCGGCCTGGCCGACGACTTCGAAGCCCCACTCATCGAGCAGCCGCACGACTCCCTCGCGCAGCAGCACCGAGTCGTCGGCGACAACTACGCGCACGGGATCTTGGCTGTGATCGTCGTTCCCTTGCCGGGTTCGGAGTCGATTTCCAGGCGGCCCTCGATGACCGCGAGCCTATCCGCTAGACCACGCAGACCGGTGCCCGCCTCGGGGTTGGCGCCGCCGATCCCGTCGTCTGTCACGCGCACCACGAGGCGGCCGTTGAGGCGGCGCACATCGACGGTCGCGTGAGTGGCCGACGCGTACTTGGCGATGTTCGTCAGCGCCTCGGCCACGACGAAGTACGCGACCAGCTCGACCGCCTCCGGCAGGCGCTCCTCGGGCAGCGTCCCCAGCTCGACCGGCAGCGGCGCGCGCCGGGCCAGGGTCTCCAGCGCGGTGTCCAGCCCGCGGTCGCTCAGCACGGCCGGGTGGATGCCGCGCGCGAGCTCGCGCAGCTCGCCGAGCGCGGCCTCGAGCTCCTCGCCGGCGCCGTCGAGCAGCTGCTCGGCGCCCGCCGGGTCGTCCCGCAGGCGGGCCCGGGCGAGGCGCATGTTGAGCGCCATCGAGACGAGCCGCTGCTGGGCGCCGTCGTGCAGGTCGCGCTCCAGCCGGCGGCGCTCCTCGAGGCCGATGCTGAGCATCCGCTCGCGCGACGCGCGCAGCTCCTCGACCTTCGAGCGCAGCTCCGCGTCGAGCCGCTCGTTGTCGAGCGCCAGGGAGGCGGCCGCGCCGATCGCGTCGACGTAGCCGCTCTCCTCGCGCGCGATCTCGTCGTAGACGATCGCGGCCACGCACTCCCCGTCGCGCTCCACCCTCGTCACCGCGCGGCCGGAGCCGGGGGCGGGCAGCGCCACGGTGAGGCCCTGCGCGTCGACGAAGCGCGCGTCTTCGGGCAGCCAGTAGACGAGCTCGACGGATGGGTCGCCGAGCGCGCGCGCCAGGGCGTCGCGCAGCTCGCCGCGCTGGGGCGCCTCGCCGAGCCGGGCCATCAGCTCGCCGACGGCGCCACTCTGGATCATGCGCGTGCGCACGAGCGTGTAGAGGAACAGGTACGGGACGAGCGCGAACGGGACCATCGCGGCGACCCAGAGGACGTCGAGCGCCTTGGCCTCGACACCGCTCGCTTGCGCCGAGACCAGCACGATCAGGAGCAACAGCACCGCCACGCCGGCCGAGTAGACCGGCACCAGGAAGCGCCGCTGGGCCGCCCCCGCGCGTCGCCAGCGCTTGATCAGAACGACCAGCACCGACACCACGAGGAACGCGCCGACCAGGTTGAGGACGGTCGACAGCGTCCTGACGAGCGACTCGTGCGACTCGATCAGGATCAGGTTGCGCGGGCAGTCGTCGCAGTCGAGGTCCTGCGGGTCGGCGAACAGCCAGAGGAAGACGTTGCAGACCGTGGTGAGGAAGTAGGCGGCCAGCACGATGCGGCGCTCGGCGAGCCCTTGGAGCCGCCCGTTTGGAAAGGCCAGCAGCAGGTGCAGGACGACCGCGAAGAAGACCGTCCCGACCACCTGCGCGAGCGTGAAGACGAGCGGCAGGTCGGAGAAGCTGGCCGCGGCGGCCAGCCACGCGAAGCCGGTGGCGGCCATCAGCAGCCCGACGCCGTTGTCGGGTCGCCGGCCCCAGGCATAGAGGCCCACGCCGATGAAGCCCCAGCCCGCCAACAGCACGCCGGCGGCCCAGACGCCGGGGGTGTCGATGGTGTCGCTCGTCACCATCAGGGCCAGCACCGCCAGCCCCATCACGACCCCCGCCGCCGCGAGCGCCCAGAGGGCGCGGCGCAGACCCGTCATCCGGCGTTCATAGGAGCGCCTCGATCGCGGATCCGGAGAGCTCCGACTTGGGGATGAAGCCGCGCACCCCGTCGCGTCCGGCGAGGAAGCCGAGGTCCTCGACGTCGCGGCTGGAGGTGAGGACGATCGCCGGCGAGCGGCCGTTCTCGGTCAACCGAGCGGCCACCTCGAAGCCATTGATGTCGGGCAGCTGCACGTCGAGCAGCACCACGTCCGGATGAAGGCGAGACACGGCCTCGAGGCCGCTCATGCCGTCCTCCGCCTCGCCGATCACGTCGAAACCCTCGCACTCGAGCAGCATTCGAGCACTCGCCCGAAAGCTCGGGTGGTCGTCGACGATGAGGACGGAGGTGGCCATTTGCGCTGATTCTCGTCCTACCCGGGCTTTTCGCCAATACGGATACCCACACCAGGCCCAAACGTATGATCCCCGCCGCCATGGAGAGGTCAAGCGAGCCCGACCTGCGGGGGCCGCCACCGCCCCGGCGCGGTGGGCCGTTGACGTTGCTGCGCTTCATGCGGCGCAACGGGATGCTCAACCTGAAATACGGGGTGCTGCTGCTGCGGCTGGCGGCCTGGAAGCTGCGCCTGCGCGGGCGCCTGCGGCTCGACGGGATCGCGTTCATCGGCCCCGGCTGCCGGCTCGAGGTCGGCCGCGGCGCGGTGCTCGAGCTGGGCCGCTGGTCGTGGCTCGGGCACGGCTGCAAGATCCGCTGCCACGAGGGCCGGGTCGCAATCGGGGCCAAGACCGTGATGGGTCAGGAGTGCACGATCTCCGCCTACCAGAGCATCGAGATCGGGCGCGAGTGCGTGATCGCGGACCGCGTGATGCTGATCGACTTCGACCACGGCACGGTCGAGGTCGACCGGCCGATCCGCCTCCAGGGCATCTACAAGCGCGACGTGCGCGTGGGCCACAACTGCTGGATCGGCTACGGCGCCTGCATCCTGCGCGGCGTGACGGTCGGCGACAACGCGATCGTCGGGACCAACTCCGTCGTCACGAAGGACGTCGAGCCGAACGCGGTCGTCGGCGGCGTCCCGGCTCGTGTGCTCCGCATGCGCAACGAACCGCATAGGATGCGTTTCGAGTGAGGAAGCTCGCCCTACTGGCCCTGGCGGGGGTGGCGCTTGGCGCCACCGGCTGCACGCTCAACCGCCCCGAGGACCCAGTCGTGCTGAACGGGTCTCAGCTGCCCGCTCTGTCGAGCGTGGCGGCGGGTGACGTGGTCGCCTTCCGCTATCTGCAGAGCTGGAGCCAGGTCCCGGTGCAGGTGGACGAGCGCAAGTCGGTCAACTTCCAGACCGTCTACAACAACGCCGTCAGCGCGAACTTCACGACGACCGTCTACGCCGACCCGGGGACGTTCACAGGCGCCGACACAAACGGAAACGTCGACGCCGACGACGAGGTCGCCTTCATGGCCAAGGACGTCGGGGTCGAAGCGCCGGGCGACGCGGGCAACCCGGCCGGCGTGGTCGCCGGCAGTGGCGTGAAGGTGCGCGTGCGCAGCACCCTCGGCGGCAACACCAAGGACGGCTGGATCTACCTGTTCAAGCGCAGCGGGAATCTCGACCCGGGCGCCGGCCAGCACTACGTCAACTACACCTTCAACCTGCTCTCGGGCGACTACAAGACGACCTACAAGCTCGGCGACGGGCCCAACCCGGAGAACACCACGGTCAGCACGCCCTATTACGTCGACCACTTCTCCGACCGCTGGCTCAACGACCAGCTCAAGGTCAAGGCCGGCGACGCGACCGAGGTCGACATCCTCGACCGCGCGAAGGCGACGCTCGGCCCGGGCAACTGCGGCCGCTCGGAGGACACCTTCGACGACGCCGAGGGCGCGTTCGTCGCGAACAAGGTCGGCCCCGTTCGGGCGATCCGCTCCTACATCGGGGCCAACAGCGGCCCCCTCACCCAGCGCGAGCACGTCTTCTACGAGCAGCGGCAGGACATCCGCACGTTCCTGCGGGTGCACGCGATCCCGGGGCCGTGGGACTTCTTCGACTACTCGTCGGCCGCCAGCGGGATGACCTACCGCAACAACCTCAACACCGGCGGCGTGACGATCGACGGCGTGCCCGACACGCCGGTCAACGGGCTGCTCAGCTGGGAGTCGGTCGACGGCCCGCAGGGCGGCCTGTCGATGGTCCACACGAGCCAAACCGACATCACCCCGTTCAACCCCAGCTCGCACTACCTCGACGACAGCACGCCGGGCGCGGGCCCGGAGACGCAGTGCACGGGCGACGCCCAGGCGTTCGGCGAGAGCGGCCCGTGGCTGAACTTCAACCTGCCGAACACAGACCCGCGCTCGACCCCGTTCAACTCGCTCACGTCCACGCGCACGATCTACTTCGAGGCGCCCGGCA
>JBQGCL010000049.1:0-2648 GCA_052038485.1 Thermoleophilaceae bacterium
ACGTCCCCGTGCGAGCGCAGCAGCGCCGCGGCGGTGAACGCCCCCGCCGGGCCGGCGCCGACGATCGCGATGCGGGCCGGGCGCGACATCACGCGGCGGTGCGCTCGATCGTGCTGCGCCCGGAGAAGAACTCGGCGTTCAGGTCGAGCGCGTAGCCGTGGCGCTCGGGGATCTCGAACTCGGCGAAGATCGCGTCGACCGGGCACGCCTCGACGCAGGCGTCGCAGTCGATGCAGAGCTCGGGATCGATGTAGAGCTGCTCCGCCGTCTCGAAGTCGGGATCGCCCGGCTTCGGGTGGATGCAGTCGACCGGACAGACCTCGATGCACGAGTCGTCCTTGATGCAGCTGCCGGTGATGACGTAGGTCATGGGGCGACTGAGGCTACAAAGCCGGGCTAGCGTTCGGACCTGAAGGTGCGCAGACGCAGCGCGTTGCCCACCACCGACACGCTCGACAGCGCCATCGCCGCGCCCGCGATCACGGGGTTCAGCAGGCCCGCCGCGGCCAGCGGAATCGCGGCCACGTTGTAGCCGAACGCCCAGGCCAGGTTCTCCTTGATCGTCCGCAAGGTGGCCCGGCTGAGGCGGATCGCGTCCGCGGCGGCGCGCAGGTCGCCGGAGACGAGCGTCAGGTCGGACGCCTCGAGGGCCACGTCCGTGCCGGTGCCGATCGACAGGCCCAGGTCGGCTTGGGCCAGCGCCGGCGCGTCGTTGACGCCGTCGCCGACCATCGCGACCACGCGCCCTTCGGCCTGAAGCCGGCGGACGGTCTCGACCTTGTCGGAGGGCAGCACCTCGGCGATGACCTCGTCGATGCCGACCTCGGCGGCCACCGCCCGCCCCGTGGCCTCGTTGTCGCCGGTGAGCAGGACCGGCCTCAGGCCCAGCTTCTTGAGCGAGGCGACCGCCTCGGCGGAGCTCGGCTTGACCGTGTCGGCGACCACGAGCACGGCCACGACGTCGCCGTCCCAGCCGGCCGCGATCGCGGTCTGGCCGCGGCCCTCGGCGCTGACGCGAGCGGCGTCCAGCTCGGGGGACAGGTGCATGCCCCAGTCGGCCAGCAGCGCCGGGCGGCCGACCACCAGCGCATGCCCCTCGACGACGCCCTCGACGCCCAGGCCCTCGCGGTTGTTGAAGGCCTCGACCGCCGGCAGCGAGCCGTTCTCGGCCCGGGCGGCGCTCGCGACCGCCTGCGCGATCGGGTGCTCGGACGCGTTCTCGAGCGCGCCGACCAGGCGCAGGACCTGCACACGGTCGGTGCCGTCGGCCAGCGCGACCTCGGCCAGCGCCATCTTGCCGGTGGTCACCGTGCCCGTCTTGTCGAGCACGACCGTGTCGACCTTGCGCGTCGACTCGAGCACCTCGGGGCCCTTGATCAGCAGCCCGAGCTGCGCGCCGCGCCCGCTGCCGACCATCAGCGCGGTCGGCGTGGCGAGCCCCAGCGCGCAGGGGCAGGCGATGATCAGCACCGCCACCGCGGCGGTGAACGCGAACGCCGCGCTCTCGCCGGTGCCGAGCCAGAAGCCGAGCGTCGCGGCCGCGACCCCGATCACGATCGGCACGAACACGCCGGAGACGCGGTCGGCCAGCCGCTGGACCGGCGCCTTGCCGGTCTGCGCCTCGGTGACCAGCTTCGCGATCTGCGCGAGCGCGGTGTCGGCGCCGACGCGCGTGGCCCGCACGATCAGGCGACCGCCGGCGTTGACGGTCGCGCCCGCGACCTCTGAGCCCGGGCCGACCTCGACCGGGACGGACTCGCCCGTGAGCATGCTCATGTCGACGGCCGAGCTGCCCTCCTCGACGACCCCGTCGGTCGCGACCTTCTCGCCCGGGCGCACCACGAAGCGGTCGCCGGCCTGGATCTGCTCGATGGCCACGCGGCGCTCGCTGCCGTCGGCGTCCAGCACGGTGGCGTCCTTCGCGCCCAGCTCCAGCAGCGCCTTCAGCGCGGCGCCGGCGCGGCGCCGCGCGCGCAGCTCGAAGTAGCGACCGGCGAGGATGAACGTGGTCACGATCGACGCCGTCTCCAGGTAGATCTCGTCGGTCCCGGAGCCCTGCTCGGGGATCAGGTCGAAGCTCATGCGCATGTCGGGCATGCCGGCGTCGCCGATGAACAGCGCGTACAGCGACCACAGCCAGGCCGACAGCACCCCGACCGAGATCAGCGTGTCCATGGTGGCCGCGCCGTGCTTGAGGTTCGCCCAGGCGGCCTGGTGGAACGGCCACGCCCCCCACAGCACGACCGGGGTGGCCAGGTTCAGCGCCAGCCACTGCCAGTTGTCGAACTGGAAATCCGGGACCATCGAGATCAGCAGCACCGGCACCGAGAGCACGGCCGACGCGATCAGCCGCTGGCGCAGCGGCGCGGTCGGGTCCGGCTCGGCGGCCTCCTTGCCCGGCGCGGCCGGCTCCGGCGACGGCAGCGCGGCCTGGTAGCCCACGGCCTCCACCGCCTCGACGAGCTCCTCCGCGTCGACAGCGGCCGTGTCGAACTCCACGGTCGCCCGCTCGGTCGCGTAGTTCACGCTCGCACTCACCCCGTCGAGCTTGTTCAGGCGGCGCTCGATCCGGTTCGCGCACGACGCGCAGGTCATGCCGACGATCGGCATCTCGATCTGCTCGCGAGTGGCACTCATCGGGTCACCTC
>JBQGCL010000050.1:0-5307 GCA_052038485.1 Thermoleophilaceae bacterium
TGGGAGGGATCCTCGACGCCGATCCGGCGAGCGCCCTGGGCGACCAGGGCGCGGCAGAGCAGCGCCAGGCCCTGGGCCATGCCAGACGTGACGACCAGGCGCTCCGGATCGGCGGCGACGCCCCGAGCACGACCGAGGTAGCGGGCGAGCGCGACCCGCAGCTCGGGAGCGCCGCGCGGATCGCCATAGTCGAAGCGGGCGTCGGGAGCGGAGCGCAGGGCACGGCGAAGCGAAGCGAGCCAGGCCGCGCGCGGGAAGAGCGAGACATCGGGGCCGCCGGGGCGGAAGTCGAAGCGGGGCGGGCGAGGCGCGCCGAGCTCCTCGCGCGCGACGCTGCGCGAGGCGCCCGCGGCTGCGCCCGCGCGAGCGGGGCCGGCGGCAGCGCTCACCGGATCGGCGGCAGCGCTCGCCGGCTCGGCCGCCGCTTCGGCGACGCGCGTGGGCGCCCCTTGCCGCGCGAGCAGGTACCCCTCCGCGCCGAGCTGCGCGTAGGCGTCGACCACGACCCCGCGCGAGACCCCGAGCTCACGCGCGAGCGCGCGCGAAGACGGCAGGGGCAATCCCGGCGCCAGCCGGCCCGACCGGATCGCCTCGCGCAGCTGTTCCTCGAGCTGCGCGCGCAGGGGCGGCCCGGAGCGGTCGAGCCGGATGAGCAAGTCGAGGGCACTGGTCCTATTCACGATGTGCGAACTGGTCCTTCCAACCGGACCAGTGGCAGCCTACGCTGGTCCGCATGCGAGTGGACGCGGAGGGCGGATGGGGCGCTGCATGAGCCCCACGCTCCGTGGCTCCCTGCTCGCGGCCACCGCGCTCGCCCTCGTCGGCTCGCTGGTCGCCGCCTCCGACGTCGTCGAGTCCTATCCGCTGCCCGCCGGGCAGGCGCTTCGCTACGCCCTCGCCGGCCTCGCGCTGCTCGTCGTCGCGCGCGGGCGGTTGCCGCGGCTCGAACCTCGCGAGCTCGCGGGCATGGTCGCCCTGTCCGCCACCGGGCTCGTCCTCTTCAACCTGTTCGTCGTCGAGGGCGTTCGCGAGACGGACCCGGCGACCATCGGCGTGATCGTCGGCTGCGTCCCGGTCGTGCTCGCCTTCGCCGGCCCGCTGCTCGAGGGCCGTCCGGTCAGCGCGCGCGTCGTCGTCGCCGCGGTGGTCGTCGCAGCGGGCGCTGCCGGCGTCCAGTGGGCCGGCGGCGGCATGAGCACCAAGGGCCTCCTGCTCGCCCTCGGCGCGCTCGCCTGCGAGGCCGGCTTCTCCCTGCTCGCCATCCCGCACCTGAGCCGGCTCGGCCCGCTCGGCGTGTCCGCCTACGCCTGCCTGTTCGCCGTCCCGCTGCTCGCCGCCTGGAGCCTGATCGCCGACGGCCCCGCGCTGCCGCTTCCCGACGCCGACCAGGCCGTCGCGATCGTCTACCTCGCCCTCGGCGTGACCGTCTTCGGCTTTCTCTGCTGGTACTCGGCCGTCGGCCTGCTCGGCGTCGAACGGGCCGGGCTCTTCTCCGGCGTCCTGCCCGTCAGCGCCCTGGTCGTCTCCGCCGTGCTGGGCGTCGCGGAGATCACCCCCGAGCGGCTGCTCGCCGTGGCCGTCGTGGCCCTGGGCGTGACGCTTGGCGTGGGGCGCGAGCGCGTTCCCGAGCCGGTCCCCTCCTAACCTGTCGCATGTGCTGCTGGACGCACTCGACTGGCTCGGTCACTCGGGCTTCCGCATCCGGGCCGGGAAGGCGGCCATCTACATCGACCCGTACCGCGTGCCGGAGGGCTCGCCACCGGCGGACCTGATCCTGATCACGCACGGTCACTACGACCACTTCTCGCCCCAGGACGTCGAGCGCCTGTCCACCGACCGCACATGGCTGGTCGGCCCCGCGGCGGTCGCCGAGCGCGTCAGCGGCCAGGTCCACTCGATCGCCCCCGGCGAGGCGCTCGACGACGAGCTCGTGCGCGGCGTGTACGTCGGCGCCGTGGCTGCCTACAACACCTCCAAGCGCGACCCCGACGGCAACGTCTTCCACCCGCGCGACGCCGGCTGGGTCGGCTACGAGATCACCCTTTTCGGCGAGCGCCTCTATCACTCCGGCGATACCGACGTGATCCCCGAGCTGGACCGTGTGACGGGCGTCGACGTGGCGCTGCTTCCGGTCAGCGGCATCTACGTGATGACCGCGGAGGAGGCCGCCGAGGCGGCCCGCCGCATCCAGCCCCGCGTGGCCGTGCCGATGCACTGGGGCTCGCACATCGGCACGGAGGCGGACGCGCGCGCGTTCGCCGAGAAGGCGCCTGTCGAGGTGCGGATCCTCGAGAGGGTCGCGGCCTAGGCGGCCACGCCGCGGCGGCGCGGGCGCAGCGCGTAGCCGGCCAGCAGCAGGCACAGTCCGGCGCCCGCGACCAGCGCGAGTTGGAGCCCGGTCAGCGGCAGTGCGCCGATCAGGCCGGCGTCGCTGTTGGCCTGGCTGTCGCCGCCGGTGACGGTCGGCGCTTCCTGGGACGGCACGGCGTGCGGGCGCGCGACGTGGGACAGCGACGGCTCGTCGCTCGCCCCATCGTCAGCCTCGGACGCCGAAGCGGACGGCGTCGCCGTCGGCCCCGTGCTCTCCTCGAAGGCGGGCGAGTTGTCGATGCCGCCCGCGCCGATCGGCACCGGAGCGTTTCCGAGCGGCGCCACGGCGCCGCCGCTGGGCGACTGCTCGCGTGGCTGGGCGATCGTGCCACCGCCACCGGTGTCCGAGTACCACTCGACCGGAGCCTGGGCGAGGGCGACCGCACCGTGGACCAATCCGGCGAGGATCAGGGTCGCGAGCAGGGCAAAGCGAAGCGAGGCCATTGCCGTCCGCGTTTCGTCGATCTCGGCCGGCCTCCTCGTTCGTGCAAGCGGTCCTGCGGGCTATGCTCCCCGCGCCTTGCGAACCACTCCCGTCCTCCGGCGGCTCGCGTGGGGCGCGGTGGCGATCGGCATCGTGACGCCGCTCGTCCGGCACCGGCTGAAGCTCCGGCCGCCGGTCGTGTCCGCACTGACTTGGCCGGCGCCTGCCGCGCTCGCGCTCGCGCAACCCCGCTCGCCGCTCCGTGACGCGGGCATCTACGCGCTCCAGATGTGGGCCTACTTCGCCCACTTCGACATGCCCGACGACGACCCGGACGCGCTGCTCGAGCGCCTGCGCATCGACTATCCGATCGCCTTCGACCGTGCGCTCGCGCTCGGCACGACCCCGACGATCCGGCTCCAGCGAGCGCTGGGCCGCGAAGACCATGTCGGTCCGCTCGAGTACGGTCTGTCGGCGGTCCACTGGAGCTGGTTCCTCGTCCCGCACGGGACGGTCGCCTACATGCTGCTGCGCCACCGCGACAAGTTCCCGCGCTCGGCGGTGCTGATGGCCGCCTGCTTCGACCTGGGGTGCATCGTCTACTGGCTCGTCCCGACCGCGCCGCCGTGGTGGGCCGGGGCCAACGGGAACATGCCCCCGGTGCGGCGGATCATGGCCGAGGCCGGCGAACGCTTCTGGCGACGTCTCTGGTCGCCGCTCTACCATTCCTTACAAGGCAATCCGTTCGCCGCCATGCCCTCACTCCATTTCGGAACGTCAGTCATGGCCGCCCGCATCCTGTCGCAGGTTGGCCCCCGTCCTGCCGCTCTCGGTTGGACCTATGCGGTGACCCTGGGGTTCGGGCTGGTCTATCTCGGTGAGCACTACGTGATCGATCTGCTCGCCGGGCTGCTCCTGGCTGAGTCGATCTGGCGGGTCGCGCCGAAGGCCGAGCCGGTGCTGCGTCTGATTGCCGGAGCCGTGCAGCGACTCGAGCCGCGCGCCGGCTGATGCGTACGGAGGAACGTCGTCTCCGCGCCGAGCAGCGTGAGCTGCGCGCCGAGGAGCTCGAGCTGGAGCAGGACTTCGAGGAGGGCGAGGAGTCAGCGGACGACGAGTCCGTAGGCGCGTTCCAGGCACTCCTGGCCGACCGGCGCAGGCTGCTCATCGGCGTCGCCGGGGTCGCGGTCGTGGTCGTCGCGATCTACGTCGTCTTCCCGAAGCTGGTCGGCCTCGACAACGCGGTCCGCAAGCTCGACGACGCGGTCTGGTACTGGATCGTCATCGCGGTCGCGTTCAACGTCGCCGCGTTCGGCGCCTACGTTGCGCTGTTCCGCGGGGTGCTGCGCGGGACGCGCGAGGACCCGGTGCAGCGGCGGCTCGACTTCCGCGCGTCGTACCAGATCACGATGGCCGGGCTGGCGGCCACGCGCATCTTCTCGGCGGGCGGCGCGGGCGGGATCGTGCTGACCTACTGGGCGCTGCGCAAGGCCGGCATGCCGCGACGGCGCTCGGCCTGCCGGATGGTCGCGTTCCTCGTGCTCACCTACGGCGTCTACCTGATCGCGTTGATCCTGTTCGGGATCCTGCTGCGGACACACGTGCTGCCGGGCGACGCGCCCTTCGGCGGCACGGTCGTCCCGGCGGTCGTGGCGACGATCGTGATCGCCGTCTTCCTGCTGATCGCGTTGATCCCGCAGGACGTGGAGCGGCGCATCCAGAACTTCGCCGGCGGCTATCGCCACACGCGCTACCTGACGCGCCTGGTCAAGGGCCCGGCCACGCTCGCGACGGGCACGCGCACGGCGATCGCCTACGTGCGCCACCCGCAGCGCGGCGCGCTCGCCCTCGGCGGGGCCGTCGGCTTCTGGGCGGCCAACATCGGAATCCTCTGGGCGAGCTTCGAGGCGTTTGGGGGCGACGTCCCGTTCGCCGTCCTGGTGCAGGGCTTCTTCGTCGGGCTGGCGGCCAATCTGATCCCGTCGCCGTTCGGCGGCGTGGGGTCCGTCGACGCTGGCATGATCGGCGCGTTCGTGCTGTTCGGGATCGACGAGTCGATCGTCTTCCCAGCGGTGCTCACCTACCGCGTGATTGCGTTCTGGCTGCCGGTCCCACCGGGCGTCGTGGCGTTCTTCCAGCTGCGCAACACGGTGGCCGGATGGGAACAGGAGCGGGCTATACTTCAGAAAGTAAAGTGATGGGTGTGGAGATCAAGGACATCGAGAACGTCGTCATCGTCGGCAGCGGTCCGGCGGGCTACACCGCCGCGCTGTACACCTCGCGCGCGGACCTCGAGCCGCTCGTGATCGAGGGCTTCGCCTGGGGCGGCCTGCTCCAGCAGACGACCGACGTCGAGAACTACCCGGGCTACCCCGAGGGCGTGATGGGCCCGCAGATGATGCAGGACCTGCGCGACCAGGCCGAGCGCTTCGGCACACGCTTCATCACCGACGATGCGACCAAGCTCGAGCTGGCCGACGAGCCCGGCGGCATCCACGTCGTGCACGTCGGCG
>JBQGCL010000051.1:0-3143 GCA_052038485.1 Thermoleophilaceae bacterium
TCGGGCCTGGCGAGCTCGCGGACGGTGATCTTTCGCAGCTATCCGCGCGCGGCGATGGCGCCCGAGTTCGACGACTTCGAGCATTACTGCCGGGTGACGCGCCAGGTCTGCGCGGCCGGGGGCCTCGACGACTACACGCACATCTGGTGGGACGCGCGCATCCATCCCGCCCTGGGAACGATCGAGATTCGCGCCGCCGACACCCAGTTCGATCTGCGGCGGGTGGGCGCCCTCGCCGCACTCGTCCACTGTCTGACTCGGATCGAGGCGGAGCGCGACCAGAGCGATATTCCGGCGCGTGAAGCGCTCGCCGAGTCGAGCTTTCAGGCGACCCGCCACGGACTCGAAGCCAAGCTCCTCGACCGCAGCGGCGAGCCGGTGCCTGCACGCGACCTTGGCCGGAAGTGCCTGGAAACCCTCGGTAGCGCCGCGCGGGAGCTCGGCTGTGAGCGAGAGCTGGAGTACATCGCGGTCATCCTCGAGGAGGGCTCGGGGGCCGATCTGCAGCGCCGGGTCCACGCCGCGGCCGGCATGGAGGGCCTCCTGGATTTCCTGGTCGAGGAGACCGCCCGGCTCGATCGAGCAGCGTGATACCCGCCGAACCGTCCGCCCTGGGCACAGACCGCAGTCCGGGGTCCGCGACCGGCGTGCGTGGCGTCTCCCTCTTCTCCGCAACGAAAGCGATCTTGCGCACCCTTCCCTTCCGCAGCCTGTCGCTCCAGAGCCGGTGGGCGGCCAGCAGCTCCGCCAATGCCCGGCGTCCGATCTGCGCGGCGATGTCGGGAGCATCGGCGGCGAATGCGTCGATCAACGAATCTGCAACGGCACGGTGGGAGCGGCTGCAGTCCTCCTGCCAGCGGACAACCAGCCCGACCCGCTCCAAGGAAGTGAGCATTTCCTCCAAGGGCGTGAGCCAGACCGTGTCGGCGTTGGGCATGCTCTCTCGCTCTGACTCCGTGAGGGGCAGGCCCGCTTCCATGGTGAAGGCGAAGCGCCCGCCGGTCTTGAGCGCTCCTGATATCTCCTGCAGCAGCGTTCCCTTTTCGGGAAAGGCGAGCATGGTCTCGAACAGAAGCACCACCTCGAACGGGCCGGGCGGGATCGGGGGGATCCGCGAGACCTCGAAGCGACAGGGAAGGTCGCCAGCGCTCTCACGTGCGATGTCAATGGCGCTGGAGCTGAAGTCCACCCCCAGATAGGTGCAACCCAGCTCCCGGGTGATCAACCGTCCGGGCCCGGCAACTCCGCAGCACAGGTCCAGCACGGAGACCCCGGGTGCGATGCCGGCCTGACCCGCCAGTGCCCGAATCTCTCTGGCGAGCATGAAGCTCTCCTGCTCGACGAATTCGCCGGGAGGATACGCCGACATCCGCGCTCGCCGGAGGGCCTGGACGAACGGAGCGCGTTCGTCCTGCTTCATGGCAGTACCACGCGCACACAGCTGACGATCTTCCGCCTCACCTTTCCGACGGCCCTGGAGTGAGCCTCCGAAGCGAGGATCGCATACGCGTGGCAGAGCCGGTCAATCCCCGCCCTGGGGAATTCCGTATACCTGGAGAGGTGGCGCGCCCCAGGACTCCGTTGATGCTGATCGCCGCACCCGCGGGGATCGTCGCCCTCAGCGGCGTCGGTCTGAGCGCCGCCGGTTGGATCGTCGGGGTCACCTGCGGAGTGATCACGAATGTGGCACTGGCGCACGGCCTCTCCCGCTACCGCTGCGACCGGCTGGGCCCGGCCGACTGGGTGACCCTTGCTCGGGCAACGCTCGCCATCGGCGTCGCGGGACTGGTCGCGGACTCGTTCCACCAGCCCGCGCCGGTCACGATGCTGGTGTCGCTCACGGTCATCGCGCTGGCCCTGGACGCGGTTGACGGATGGGTCGCGCGACGCACGAGGACGACCGGGATGTTGGGCGCGCAGCTCGACGCTGAGGTCGACGCGTTCCTGATTCTCATCCTCAGCGTGTATGTCGCCCGCTCGGCCGGCGCGTGGGTGCTCGCGATCGGCGCGGCACGCTACGCGTTCCTCGCGGCCGGGTGGGCTCTGCCGTGGATGCGTGAGCCGCTCCCACCGCGCCACTGGCGCAAGGTCGTCGCTGCGATCCAAGGGATTGTGCTGACCATCGCGGCCGCGAACGTCCTGCCGCCGGCTGTGACCCAGGCCGCGCTCGTCGTCGCGCTCGTCCTGCTTGCCGAGTCGTTCGGCCGCGACGTGTGGTGGCTGTGGAGGCACCGGCACGCCACGCACAGTCGAGCGGCGGCGGGTGCGGCCCCCACCCTCGATCTCGCAGTCGCCACTCCCGCCGGCGCCGGACGCGCACGCCTGCGAACAGGTATTGCCGCAGCGCTCACGACCCTCGCCCTTCTCCTCGTCTGGGTCGCCCTCGTCGCTCCGAACCAGCCGATTCGTCTCACGCCGAGCGCGTTCGTGAGACTCCCGCTCGAGGGCCTCGTTCTGATCGCCGTGGCCGTCGTCCTGCCCGCCACCGCTCGACGTCTCCTGGCCGGAGTCGTCGGACCGCTCCTCGCTCTGGTGGTCATCCTGAAGATCCTCGACCTAGCGTTCTTCGCGACCTTCGACCGGTCGTTCGACCCCTATCAGGACGTGAGCTACGCCGCGATCGGCAGCGAGACGCTGCGCGCCTCGATCGGTGGGCCAGACGCGAACCTGGTCATAGCTGCGGTCGTGGTGCTCGTGGTCGCCGTACTCGTCCTCACGACCCTCGCGGTCCGTCGACTCACCCGGGTCGCGGCCGGCCACCGCCGCTGGTCACTCCGGGCCGTCACGGCGCTCGGCGTTGTCTGGCTGCTCTCTTGGGTGTTCGGCGCGCAACTCGTGTCCCACACGCCCATCGCCTCCACGAGCACCGCCGGCCTGGTCGTGGACGAGATAAGTGCACTGCGGGCCTACATCGAGGACCCCGCGACCTTCGCCAAGGAGATCAGCCACGACCGCTTCCGCCACACTCCTCGCGGCCAGCTGCTGACGGGCCTGCGCGGCAAGGACGTCATCCTCGGGTTCGTCGAGAGCTACGGCAAGGGCGCGGTCCAGGGCTCCTCCTTCTCGCCAGGGGTCAATGCTGTTCTCGCGAACGGGACCAGGCGGCTGCAGGCCGCCGGCTTCTCCTCTCGGAGTGCATTCCT
>JBQGCL010000052.1:0-8372 GCA_052038485.1 Thermoleophilaceae bacterium
CGCGCGGCGTTCTTGCTGCACGAGGTGTTCGACGAGCCCTACGACCGGATCGCGGAGATCATCGGCACGAGCGCGCAGAACGCCCGCCAGCTCGCCACGCGAGCCCGCCGCCACGTGGAGGAGCGCCGCCCCCGGTTCGAGGCCTCGCGCGAGCAGCGGGAGCAGCTCGCGACCCGCTTCTTCGCGGCCGCCGAGGAGGGCGACCTCGATGGCCTGGAGGAGCTGCTCGCCCACGACGTGGTGCTGCGCGGCGACGGCGGCGGCAAGGCGCCCGCCGTCGCACGTGCGCTCCACGGCCGCGCCAAGGTGGCACGCGTGCTGGCCGCGGGGCTGCGCACCGCCTCCCGCTTCGGCATCACGTCGCGCCGCGAGGAGGTGAACGGGCAACCCGGCGCGCTGTTCTTCGACGGCGACGGCGGGCTGATCGCCGTGATGAGCCTCGACGTCGCCGAGGGCCAGATCCAGGGCGTGACCTCGGTCGTCAACCCGGACAAGCTGCGCCACCTGGGACCCGTGGCCGACCTGCGCGCGCTGCTGCGCGCGTCGTCCGGAATACGCGGCCGGACTTGAGTGGTAGAGCGTTCTTGACAACTCCCGGCACGGGCGGGAGCATCGCGCCACGGATCATCCCTTCACCAAAAGGGGCAGACGGTGATCGCTCCCAGATCGGCCGACGAGCAGTACCTGAAGCGGGCGCGCGAGCCGATGAGGGCCACGGCCGCATCGACCACGGTCCCGAGCATGTTCGCGCGGATGGCGCAGGACCTTGGTAACGCCAGGTTCACGCGCGTGATCGCGAGCGCGCCGACGCTGGCACGCCAGGACAGCGACTCGGAGGATGAAGGCGAGAAGCCGAAGAAGAAGGACACCCGTGGCCGCAAGGAAGCGCCGACGAAGCGCGGTGGCCACAGAGGCGAGGGCAAGCTGCCCGTCGAGGTCCAGTCGGGCCGCAACCGCGAGGTCTTTCACAACATCAAGAAGAAGAACAAGGGAGCGCTGGCCGAGGCGCTCGGCACGCGCGGCGAGATCACCCCCGCGTTCAACGTCCAGCGCGGATCGGGCCGAGCGCTCGGCGTGCTCGTCGAGAAGACCAAGACGGCCCAGATGGACCGCAGCCAGGTGCTCAAAGAGGCTCGGCCGCTGGCGGCGAAGGTGAAGAAGGGCACCTACACCGCCGATGACGCGGCGGGCCTCGTCGCGCTCGTCGATGTCCTCGTACGGCAGGGCAACACCGAGCCGTTGAGCATGTTCGGCTTCAAGCCGAAGGAGTGGGCCAAGGTCGTGGAGCGCGCGAAGGAAGCGGAGCAGGAGGATGAGACGGAGGAGCTCGACGTCCCCTCCTCGACGCCTGACTCGACGACGACGCGCCGGGACAATGACGACGACGACACCGGGGGCGGCGGCACACCGATCGAGGTGATGTAGACGGTTCTCACGGTCCTCTCACAATCGGCGCGCCGGCTGAACATCAGCAGCAGCGGACGACCGCCGGGCGTGCTCGCATCCCGCGGCCGCCGGGGCTCCTGAGCGATCTCCCAAGGCAACGAAAAAGCCGCCGTTTCCGGCGGCTTCCATCGACGGGAGCGACGGGGCTCGAACCCGCGACCTCCGGCGGAACAGGCCGGAGAGCGTTGGCCAAATGGCCCAGTTGCGGGCCGTATCACCCGCAAGACTAGCCGCAAATTCGGCGATTCTGTGCTCGCGCGCTACTCCGAGCGCTACTCCGCGAGTTGCGCTACTCCGCGCTACTCCAACGCGGTATCGTTGCCCGACCATGGCCGTTGCCGCGACCGTCGACGACATTCCGCGCTCCTGGCTCGTCGTCTCGACGACACGCAACGGCGAGCTCGTCTACGAGGCCGGCTGGCGGCATCGCACGGCCGACGGTCGACTACGGACGATGAAGCGCCGCCTCGGCCGCGCGTGGCTCGAAGCCGACGGCGACGGCGGACACCGGCGCCGCCGCGGCCGCCTAAAGGCGGGGTACCTCGACGAGCCAGCCGCGATCGTCGCGAAGGACCGTCTCGTCCACGAGGTCGAACGCGAGTTGGCCGAGCGTGCCGCGGCGGCAGAGCGCGAGGCGAACGCGCCGGCCACCTTCCGCGAGGTCGCCCACGCCTATCTCGACTGGCTCGAGCACGTGCGTGGTGCCAAGCCCGCCACGATCCGCGATCACCGCTACCTCCTCGCCGATCCTGGCGCACAGCATCGCCGCGGGGCCGGCGCGCATCACGGCGCGATCATGGCTGCGCTCGGGGACCACGCAGCCTGGGCCGTGACAACGCGTCAGATCAACGAGCTGCTCGTGGGCGTCGCGACCCGTGGCGCGTCGCCGCGAACGGTCAACAAGCACCGGCAGCTCGTGTGCGCGATCTACAGCTACGGCTGCCGGGAGGCGACGTTCGGCCTCCCGCACAATCCGGCGCTCGCGGCCGATCGGCGCCCGGAGCCGGAGCGCGCCCGGATCGACTTCTTCTCGCCGGAGGAGGTCGAAGCGCTGGCGCGCGCGCTAGCCATCGGCCTGCACCGTGATCCCGACGCGCCTGTGGTCACCAAGGAGGAGGCCGCCGCTCGCGCCGCCGAGGACCGGCAGGACTCGGAGCTCGTCCGCATCGCCGCGTACACCGGGCTGCGCCGCGGCGAACTCGTCGCGCTGCGCTGGCGCGACGTCGACTTCACGCTTCGAAAGATCGTCGTGCGCCGCGCGGTGAGCGCAAACGTCGAGGCATCGTCGACGAAGTCCCGCCGGGCGCGCGAGGTCCCGCTGCCCGACCAGGCGGCGGGCGCGCTCGACCGCTTGTCACAGCGCGGCGATTTCACCGCCGCGGGCGATTACGTCTTCGCCAATCGACTCGGACGACGCCTCGACGGCTCCGCGCTGCGCCGGCGCGTGGAGCGCGCCCGCGACGCGGCCGGGCTCCGCCCCCTTCGCTTTCACGACCTGCGCCACACCTACGGCTCGCTGCTCGTGGCCGGCGGAGTCGATCTCGCCTCGGTCAAGGCGGCGATGGGGCACTCGCGCATCACCACAACCGAGCGCTATCTCCACGCGCGGTCCGCGAGCGAGATGGCCGAACGCTTCACGCGAGCGCTGACACCAGCGGAGGTCTCACCTTCTGTTGGGGTCGCACATACAGCACCGTCCAGCAGCCTCGCGAGATAGGCGGAGCGGCACCGAGAGACCTGCTTGTGGCGAGAAGCGGGAGCGCCTGGTCGTCATCGCACACACCTGCTTCCTCGCAAGCGCGGGTGTCGGCCCGGCGATGTCGACGACGATCGAGATTCGTCCATCCTGGTTGTCGTGCGCTGGACTGGTCAGACGCTCGCGACCACGCCGAGAGCGGCAGTCACCACGAACGAGGGAGTGCCGGGGCGGGATCGGGAACCCTGCGACCTTCGAGAGTGGAGCTTCAATCAGAAGCCCGGCTTGGTTGAGGTCGTCCGGCTTGAGGCGGATACGACGTCGAGCGCCTGCTTGAGCTGCTTTGGGCTTGGCGGCGACGGCAGTTTGCTGGCGGCGGGGGTGCGGGCGGCGTCGAGGATCAGCGCGACGTAGCGGCGCCAGGCGTCGGGGGCGACCTCGCGCGTGGCCTCGAGGTAGGCCGCGTTTGCGATCAGGATCCAGGCGAGGTCCTGGTGGGTGAAGTCGCGGCGGAGCTTTCCGTCGCGCCGTGCGCGCGCGACGAGCTTTTCGGCGTTGCGGCGCGCGTCGCGCAGCGCGGCCGCGACGCCGGGGGCCGCGCCTGAGGGGAAGGTCGCCGTGAGCACGTCTGCGAACCCGCGGTCGTGCGCCTGCATCTCGCAGATGCGCTCGATGAAGCCGGCCAGACCCTCCCAGGCGTCGTCGGCCGCGAGCGCCTGCTCGCTGGCCCGGAGGTAGTCGTGCGCCTTCTGCTCGAAGAGCGCGTCGATCAGGGCCTCCCTCGTCGGGAAGCGTCGGTAGAGCGTCCCGATTCCGACGCCCGCGCGACGGGCGATCTCCTCGAACGGCGCGTCGCACCCCCGCTCGCCGAAGACCTCACGTGCCGCCTCGAGCAGGCGCCGGCGATTGCGCTCTGCATCGCGTCGCAGCGGGGTTGGCTGCTCGCTCGGGGTCTTGGTCGCCATGCCATACATCCTAGCGAATTTGGAGGGTGGCCTCCGGATGTGTTATGGTGCGCGACCCGTAACCGGAGGCTAGCCTCCGATCGGAGGCAGCCCTCCAGTAAGCCTCGACACAGGAGAGGGAGCAATGAACGCTCAAGCCCAAACCGCAGATGACACCGCCGTCGGCCTCGACCCCCGCCGTTGGTGGGCGCTCGCGATCCTGGTGATGGTCCAGTTCGTGACCGTCCTCGACGCGGCGATCGTGAACGTGGCGCTGCCTTCGATCCAGGACGACCTCGGCTTCTCCGAGTCCAACCTGCAGTGGGTGATCACCGCCTACACCATCTTCCTCGGCGGGATGCTGCTGCTCGGCGGGCGACTGGCTGACCTCCAGGGCCGGCGGCTGATGTTCATGGGCGGCCTCGTGTTGTTCACCGCGGCCTCCGCGTTCAACGGGGCGGCCTGGAACGACACGGCGTTGATCGTCGGGCGGGCGGTGCAGGGCCTGGGCGCCGCGCTGGCCGTGCCCGGTGCGCTCTCGCTGCTCATCACCACCTTCCCCGAGGGTCGCGAGCGCACTCGCGCGCTGGCGGTCTGGAGCGCCGCCACCGCGGCAGGGGGATCGTTCGGGTTGCTGCTCGGTGGCGTCCTGACGGACGCGCTGGACTGGCGCTGGATCTTCTTCATCAACGTCCCGATCGGGGCAATCGTGCTCGCGCTCAGCCCCAGGTTCCTGCGCGAGGGCCGGCTGGAGCTCGCCGAGCGCCGCTTCGACTTCGCCGGGGCGGCCGCGATCACGACGAGCTTGATGCTGCTCGTGTACGCGACGACCCGCGCCACCGAGAATGGCTGGGGGGCGACGGAGACGGTCGCGCTGCTCGCCGGCTCGGCCGTGCTGATGGCCGCCTTCGTGGTGATCGAATGGCGCTCGAGCGCGCCGCTGGTGCCGCTGCGGATGTTCCGGCTGCGGACCCTCTCGGGGTCGAACCTTGCCGGAGTGTTCGCCGGCGTGGGGTTCGCGGCGTTCTTCGTCGGCACGCTGTACATGCAGTTCGTGCTCGGTTACTCGCCGACCACGACCGGCCTCAGCTTCCTCGCGCTGTCGCTGTCGGTCGTCGCCACGGCGGGGATCGCGCAGTCGCTCGTGAACCGGGTCGGTATCCGGCCGATCGTCCCCGCGGGCTTCATCCTGAGCGCGGTCGCCCTCGCTTGGCTCGCCCAACTGCCGGTCGACGGCGACTACTGGACCGACCTATTCGGCCCGTTCGTCCTATTCGGCGTCGGACTGGCGCTGGTCTACGTCGGGCAGCAGGTCGGCGCGCAGGTCGGCGTCGCACAAGACGAGGCCGGGATCGCCTCGGGGCTGATCACCACCAGCCAGCAGGTCGGCGGCGCGCTCGCCGTCGCGCTCGCGACCACGATCTACACCACAGCCGCCGAGAACTACGGCAGCGACCATGGCGTCAACGCGCTCGCCGGCCCCGCTCTCACCCACGGGTTCGCGGTCGTGTTCTACGCGTTCGCCGCCGCTGCCGCGCTCGCCGCGGTCCTGTCCGCGCTGCTACTCGAGTCGCGGTCGGCGCAGTCCGAGGTCGCACCGGGCGCGGACCTGGCCCTGGAGCCGAGCACGGCATGAGCGTCCCACCCCACTGACAATCAAGGAGAACCGATGAACAGCACGGCATTGAGCGAGCAGCAAGACAGGCACGATTCCGGCCGATTGGTCGTCGTCGAGATGTGGACGGACCTCGGGTGTCCGTGGTGCTACCTCGGCAAGCACCGTCTGCAGACCGCAATCGAGCGCCGGCCGGACGCGGACCGGTTCGTGATCAGGCTCCGGTCATTCGAGCTGAACCCCGACGCCCCGCGTGTACCGGAGACCATCGCGAGCGCCTTCATGCGCTCACACGGCGGTGACGTTGAAGCGGTGATGCGTGCGGAGCGGCGGATCCAGGCGCTGGCACACAGCGAAGGCCTTCCCTTCTCACTGGACCGGCTCAACGCGAACACCTTCGACGTCCACCGTGTCCTGCACTACGCGAACGAGGAAGATCGCGGGCTCGCCTTCTTCTCGCTCGTGCAGGACCGGCACTTCGCGGGCGAGATCAACCCGTTCGACTCCAATGCGCTCGCCCGGGCCGCCGAGGCCGTCGGGCTGCCCGCGCAGCGCGTGCGAGAGCTCCTGGCAAGCACTGAGTACGGCGCCTCGGTGCGTGCCGATCAGGACGAGGCGCGGGCGCTCGGCGTCACCGGCGTCCCGTTCACCGTTTTCGACCGACGCTACGCCATGCCGGGCGCACACTCCGTCGAGGCCTACTCGGAGGCGCTCGCCGAGACCTCTCCGCCGACCACGACAGCTGACCACTAGAGGAGAGCAGTCATGAACGACTCCGCTGACACGAAACCGCAACTGATCACCTCAACGCCGACCGGCTGGTGCGACCCCGAGACCGGGGCATGCCAGCTCGCCGATGCGCCAGCCGGCACGGCCACCTCGGCCGCCAGCCCGCCCGGGACCATGCGCGCGCCGAGCAAGCTCATCGTTCGCGGCCGCGTCGTCCCCACGGAGGACGAGTCATGAAGGCCATCACCCTCGACGAGCTCGGCACCCCGCCGGCGCTGCACGCCGATCTGCCGGCGCCCATGCCCGGCACCAACGAGGTCCTGGTGCGCGTGCGCGCCTCGTCCGTGAACCCGGTCGACAACGCGATCGCCGCCGGCATGCTCAAGGACATGGTCGAGCACGAGCTCCCCATCACGCTCGGCCGCGACTACGCCGGCGTCGTCGAGCAGGTCGGTGCCGACGTCACCGGCTTGTCGATCGGCGACGACGTGTTCGGCATCATCATGGCGATGAACCCCACCGTGCGCGACGGCAGCTGGGCCGAGCTCATCGTCGTCCCCGAGACGACGTCGATCGCCCGCACGCCCGCCGGCGTGGAGCTCGCCAGCGCCGGCGCAGCGCCGCTCGCCGCCATCACCGCCATCAGCGCCATCGACGCGCTCGCGCTCGCCCAGGGCGACACGTTGCTGGTCGTCGGCGCCACCGGCGGCGTCGGCAGCTTCGCCGTCCAACTCGCCACCGCCGCCGGAGCCACCGTGATCGCACCCGCGCTCCCCGAGGACGAGGGCTACCTGCGCGCGCTCGGCGTCGCCGACATCCTGGCGCGCGACGGCGACATCGCCGCCGCCACCCGCAAGCGCTACCCCGACGGCGTCGACGCCCTGCTCGACGCCGTCTCGTACGCGCCTGGCGCCTACGACGCCGCCCTCAAGGACGGCGCCCGCGTCGCCTCCACCAACAACGCAGCCGGGAAGGGCCCCGACCGCACCAACGTGATGGCCATGCCGACCACCGACAACCTGCAGCACCTCGCGCAGCTGCTCGACGCCGGCACGCTCAAGGTGCACATCCAGCACACCTACCCGCTCGACCAGGCGGCCGCCGCGATGAACGCGCTCGCCACAACCCATACCCAAGGCAAGCTCGCCCTTCAGGTCGCCTGATCCGCACAAGGGGACGGGTGTCGAGAAGGACCATCCTGGGACACGACCCGCCGCTCCTGCTCCCGTCAGGAACAGGCATCACGGTCCACGCCGTTGAGACCCCTCGCGTTGGACGAGATCCGCGAGCCGCGTCGGCACATCGGCTGGCGCCTGCGTTCGTCGCGGAGCGAGCATCTTGTCGCTGCCTCTGACAGTCCCGCTTCGCGCGGAAAGCAGGGACGCTACTCGCCGTCACGAGGCGGTCGGGCGGGTGTCCGAGCCATATGCGAGACGGGGCGCTCGCGGCGCGTGCATACCGCTGGGCGGGCGCCGGACGGGACACCGAGCGGTCCCGGGAACCGGCGCAACGGCGAGTGCGAGCATCGGGTCGGGAGCACGCGGACGGCGAGCATGCGATCAACACGTCGAGCGCCACGAGCACCGGCCATTGCCACGACGAGACCTACTCGCCGCCGTGACCCCACACGCTACTCCCCGCTTCGACCGATCCGCTCTCTCGGTTCCCGCGCGACCGTGTCCCCTGCCTTCTCGTCATCTTCCTCGCCCTGCTCATGCTCAACCCGCTACTCGCTTCCGCCGCCCCGCCCCCAGCCAACCTGCATCACGCCTGGGCTGCCCTGCCATTTCTGTTGGCAGGTCGAGGAAGGGGGGTCCAGCGCTGCGATCCCGGCACGAGGTCGGCGCTGAAGACATCGGTGTCGATGACGATCGGCCCGCGCGGCCGAGACGCGGTCACGACTCGACGGCGGCGAGGAAGGCCGCGCCCTCCTCCTCGGTGA
>JBQGCL010000053.1:0-24265 GCA_052038485.1 Thermoleophilaceae bacterium
GCTCAGTCCTGAGGTGGGCGAAATCGCGCGGATGTGGGTCGATCGCCCGCACCGCGGGCTGGGGCTCGCCAAGCGTCTCTTGGTCGCGCTGGAGGAGCAGGCGGCGGAGCTCGGCTTCACGACCGTCCGGCTCGACACCAACCGCGCCCTCGACGAGGCCAAGGCGATGTACCGCGGCGCCGGCTACGCCGAGATCCCCCGCTACAACGACAACCCCTACGCGGACCACTGGTTCGAGAAGCGGCTCGCCTAGCGCGACAGGCAGGTGGTGGCGACGTAGCGGCCCGGCGAGCCGCCGCGCTCGAGCGGGAAGGCCAGTTCGCCGTTGACCGCCCACAGCTCTGTGTCGCGGTCGTTGACCGCCCAGGCGGGCGGCCAGCGCGTCACGTCGGAATCCGCGAGCACCGCGATCAGGGCGTCCGCGACGGCCTCGGTCCCGCGCTCGCGCACGGGGCGCCGCTGGCGGAAGCGCACGACGCAGTGATGCGACGGCACGATCTCACGCACCTCGGGGTGGTCGAGTCTGGCTACGCGCTGCACGTCCGGGAACATTGACGGCTATGGCTCGCAGTGCCGTCATCGTCGTGGACATGCTCAACCCCTACGACCACGAGGACGCCGACCGCCTGGTCGAGAGCGTCGAGGGCGTCGTCGAGCCGATCGCCGGGCTGATCGGGCGGGCCGGCGAGCAGGGCGTGGAGGTGATCTACGTCAACGACAACTACGGCGACTGGAACTCGTCCCACGAGGAGCTGGCCGAGGCCGCACTGAACGGCCGCCGTCGCGACCTGGTCGAGCCGATCCTGCCGCCCGACGGCGCCGACTTCGTGGTCAAGGCGCGCCACACGATCTTCTACATGACGCCGCTCGAGTACCTGCTCGCCCAGAAGGAGATCGGCCACCTGGTGCTCGTCGGGCAGGTCACCGAGCAGTGCATCCTCTACAGCGCGCTGGATGCCTACGTGCGCCACCTCGACGTGACGATCCCAACCGATGGCGTGGCGCACATCCACGAGGACCTGGCCCAGGCGGCGCTGAAGATGATGGACCGCAACATGCGGGCGGAGCTGGCCGGCGCCGCCGACGTGAGACTGGAGGACTGATGGAGAGAGTCGTGATCAAGGTCCGCCACAACGGGCCGTACAAGGTGACCGGGCCGATCACCCTGATCGACGCGGACGACAACGAGTACGACCTCGGGGACCGCGGCGAGACGATCGTGCTGTGCCGCTGCGGCGGCTCGCAGACTAAGCCCTTCTGCGACTCGACCCACTCGCAGATCGGCTTCCAGGCAGCCGAGCGGGCTGTCAGGGAGGCGGGGTGAGGTAGGCGTCCTGGCGGGTGATCTTCCCGCCCTCGACGGTGAACACCAGCCAATAGTGGCCCTCCACGGTCACGCCGCTCGCCCTGCCGGTGCCCCGCTGGAGCATCTCGACGAAGACGCGGTCCCCGCGCTCGACGTACTGGAGCGGCTCCATCTCGAAGTCGTCGAAGTCCGCCGTCCAGTCGGAGTACATCTGACGCACGCCGTCAAGGCCGTGGTAGGTCTGCGGGTCGGGCAGCGGCGGCACTCGCCGGCACTCGATGCCAGGGTCCGCAAACCGCAGCGTGTCCTCGAGGCCCCCGCGCCGGAAGGCCTCGAAGGCCTCGCGGACGAGCTCGAGCTTTTCGCTCATATCGAGTAGATAATCAAGGTGTGGAGCGCTCCAGCAGGCAGCAGATCCACATCGACGCGAGCCCCGAGACGATCTGGGAGCTGGTCGGCGATCCCAACCGGCATCCGGACTGGTGGCCTGACGTGCTCGAGGTCGAGTGCGCCGACCTGCAACAGGGGTGCCGCTACCGCGGCGTGACAAAGGGCCCGCTTCGCACCGAGGAGCACGAGCTGCTGCTCGAGCGACTGGACGACTGCAACGAGATCTCGATCCACTGCGAGGCCGCCGGTGTGACGACCCGGTTCACGCTCACCGACGCTCAGGGTGGCACCTTCGTCGAGGGCTACTTCACGATCGAGCCCAACAGCCTCGGCACGAAGGTCATGGGCGCCGTGATCGGCCGGCGCTACCTGCGCTCGTGGCTGGAGCGCTCGCTCGAGAACCTCAAGCAGGCAGCGGAACGGGCTCCGGTTCCTCCGCCGTAATCGACGCCGCGAAGCGCATCAGCGCCGGGGCGCTTGGCTCCGGCTCCAGCGGCAGCTCGGGTGGCTCGTTGTCGGCGATCCAGCTCGCCACGATTCGGATCTCGTCGACCTCGTCGACCGGCACGACGGTGCGGCCGGGTGGGTGCGCCAGTGCCGCCTTCGTGCGCTCCACCAGCTCTCCATGGCCCGGCAGCGGGCCCCAGTCGACCAAGCGGCCGCGCACGATCCAGAGCACGTCGTAGCGCTCCTTGACCGGGTGCTTGGCCAGGACCAGCCGCGGCGCCGCGTGCGTCGCCCGCAGCACGCCCTCCAGCCGCTCCAGCACCCAGGCCAGCCGCTCGCGCCGGCGCAGCAGCGCAGCGGCGCGCTCGTAGCGGTGCTCGGCGGCCGCCTCGCGCATGCGCTCGTCGAGCTCGCCCAATAGCGCCTCGCCGGCGCCCGGGCGCTCGAAGTGCGCCAGCGCCAGGTCGAGCTGGCGGCGGTAGGCGTTCGGGTCCAGGTCGCCGAGACAGGGCGACACGCAGCGCCCCATCTGCCCGTACGCGGAAGGGTGCTCGCGCGTCTTGAGCTTGCGGCCGCAGTGGCGCAGCCGGTACAGCGAGGTGAGCTGGTCGGCCAGCTCCAGCGCCAGCGGGCGTGAGCCGAGCGGGCCCACGTTCACGGCGTGCCCGCCCGCGGGCTCGGACGCCACCTCGAGCACGGGGTAGGGGATGTCGAGCCGGCAGCGCAGATAGCAGTAGCGGTCGGTGCGCTTGAGCGCCTTGTTGCCGGTCGGCTTCCACTGCTTGATCAGCCGGTTCTCCAGCACCAGCGCACCCAGCTCGGAGTTGGTGGGCCGGTAGTCGACGATCTCGGCCTTCTCGGTCCAGCCCGCCGGTGCGCAGAAGTGCGCCCGTGCGCGCGAGCGCAGCGACACCGACTTGCCCACGTACAGCGGCCGCCCGCGGTCGTCGCGGAAGATGTAGACGCCCGGGTCGTCGGGCAGCGTCGACAGGTCGGGGCGCTCGGACGGCGGGATCCGCTCGGCTGGCTCGGTCTTGCGTGCGCGGCGGCGCGGACGGACCAGGTCCAGCGCGTCCGCGACCGTGAAGGCCGTGGCGCAGATGCGCGGGAACAGCGCGCAGAACACGCGCGCGCAGGTCATCGCGTCCGGCAGCGCGCGGTGCACTTCCTCGACCTCGATCCCGAGCGAGTCGGCGAGCGAGGCGAGCCCGCGCTTGCGCGCCAGCGGAGCGCACTTGCGGGCCAGCTCGACGGTGCAGATCACGGGCGGCGTGGGCCAGTCGAGACCGCTGCGCTCGAACGCCTGGCGCAGCACGCGCGTGTCGAAGCGCGCGTTGTGGGCGATCAGCACGCGCCCGTCGACGAGGTCGGCGATCTCCTCGAGCACCTCGCGCGCGGGCGGGGCGGTGTCGACCATCGCCTGCGTGATCCCGGTGAAGCGCTGGATCCCGCGCGACAGCGGTCGTTCCGTCCGAACCAGCGAGTCGAATGTGTCGTGGAGCTCGCCTCCGCCCACCAGCACGGCTCCGACCTCGGTCAGCTCGCAGAGGTCGGCGGCCAGCCCGTTGGTCTCGGTGTCGACGGCGAGAAACTCGGCGCCCGCCACTGGTTGGTCGAGCAAATCCACGAACGACCGATGCAAGCGCGCGGGCCGGACGGATTGGCGCCCGCCGTGCATCGCGCGCGGCGTGGTCGAGCGGGGGCGAAGGCATCCGCTCTGAGGCTTAGCCTCGGCGGATGGCCCGCTCCGCCACGATCTTCAGCTGCTCGGCCTGCGGGCACGAGAGTCCCAAGTGGCATGGCCGCTGTCCGGGCTGCGGGGAGTGGAACTCGCTCGTCGAGGAGGCGAAGCCCGCCGCGCCGGCGCGGGCGGGCGGCCGCACGAACGGGCGCGCGCTCAAGCCCGTCCCGCTCGCCGACGTCCAGGCGCCGGCAGTCGAGCGCCTCACCACCGGGATCGGCGAGCTCGACCGCGTCCTCGGCGGCGGCCTCGTGCCCGGCTCGCTCGTCCTGATCGGCGGCTCGCCCGGCATCGGCAAGTCCACGCTCGTAAGCGCCGCGCTCGGCAATCTCGCGGCCGCCGGACGCAAGGTGCTGTACGTCTCAGGCGAGGAGTCGGCCGCCCAGGTCAAGCTGCGTGCCGAGCGGCTCGGGCCGGCCGCGCTGAGCGTCCCGATCGTCGCCGAGACCGACCTCGACGCGGTGCTGGCCACGCTCGAGGCCGAGCGACCGGACGTCTGCGTGGTCGACTCGGTCCAGGTGCTCTACGACCCCGCCCTGACCGGCGCGCCCGGCTCGGTCGGCCAGGTCCGCGAGGTCGCCGGCCGCATCATGCGGGTCGCGAAGGAGCGCGGAGTCGCCACGCTGCTCGTCGGCCACGTGACCAAGGAGGGTTCCCTCGCGGGCCCGCGCGTACTGGAGCACCTGGTCGACTGCGTGCTCTCCTTCGAGGGCGAGCGCGAGCGCACCTACCGCACCCTGCGCGCGCTCAAGAACCGCTTCGGCTCGACCAACGAGGTCGGCGTCTTCGAGATGGCCGACCACGGCCTGGTCGAGGTCGAGGACGCCTCCGAGCGCTTCGTGAGCGAAGCCACCCGCGCGCCCGGCTCCGTCGTCCTGTGCGCGATGGAGGGCTCACGCCCGCTGCTGGTCGAGGTCCAGGCGCTGGTGGCGCCCAGCGAGTTGGTGCCCCCGCGGCGGATCGCAAACGGGGTCGACCGCAACCGGCTCGCGCTGGTGCTGGCCGTGTTGGCCCGCCACGGCGGCGTTGGGCTGGGCACCAGCGACGTGTTCGTCTCGGTCGCCGGCGGCGTGCGCGTGGACGAGCCGGGCGCCGACCTCGCGATCGCGCTGGCCCTCGCCAGCGCGGCGAAGGGCATCGAGCTCACGCAGGACAAGCCGCTCGCAGCCTTCGGCGAGCTCGGTCTGACCGGGGAGCTCAGGCACGTCGCCCACGCCGACCGCCGCATCGCCGAGGCGGCCAAATTCGGGCTCGACGACGTGGTCAGACCGGGGAATGGAACCCGCACGCTGCGGGATGCCCTGAGGGGGGCAAAACAGGCCCGAGCGGCCTGAAAACCGCTGCTCAGAGCCAAAACGAACGCATGTCGAGGGCATTTCCCGTAGAATGGGGCCAATGCCGTATGCCGGGGATGACGTAACAGAGCTAGAAGCCCGGCAGGAACCAAGGCTCGTACGCGCCCTGGAGATGGTGGCCCCCGGCACGGCAGTGCGGGAAGGGCTGGACAACATCGTCCAAGGCCGAACCGGCGCTCTGATCTGCATCGGAGAGTCGGAGGAGCTCAGCTTCCTGCTGTCGGGCGGCGTCAAACTCGACGTGGATTACACCCCGGCCCTGCTGTACCAGCTGGCCAAGATGGACGGCGCGATCGTGCTCGCCTCCAACGGCACCAAGATCATGTGGGCGAACGTGCAGCTGATGCCGGACCCCACGATCCTGTCGCTGGAGACCGGCACCCGTCACCGCACGGCCGAGCGTGTCTCGAAGCAGACAGACGCGCTCGTGATCGCGATCTCGGCCAGCCGCAGCGTCGTCTCGCTGTACCTGGACGGAGCCAAGTACATCCTCGAGGACATCCCGGTCGTGCTGGCGAAGGCGAACCAGGCGCTGGCGACCCTCGACAAGTACCGCAGCCGCCTCGACCAGGTCTCGACGCGCCTCACGGCGCTCGAGTTCGAGGGCGGCGTGACCCTTCACGACGTGCTCACCGTGCTCCAGCGCGCCGAGCTCGTCACGCGCATGGCCGTGGAGATCGAGCGCTACATCGTCGAGCTGGGCGCCGAGGGGCGCCTGATCGAGATGCAGCTCGAGGAGACCATGGTCGGGGTCGCCGCCGACAAGTCGGCGCTCGTGCGCGATTACATCGTGGAGCCGTCGGAGGAGGGCTTCGCGATGGTGCTGGACTCGCTTGCCCGGCTGCCTCATCAAGACCTGCTGGACTTCGGGCGGCTCGCCGAGCTGCTCGGCTACGACCGCAAGCTGAACACCCTCGACCACCCCGCCTCGCCACGCGGCTACCGCATCCTGGGGCGCATCCCGCGCATTCCCAAGATGGTCGTGCAGTCGATCGTGAGCGAGTTCCGCGGGCTGGACGAGATCCTCGCCGCCTCGGACCCCGAGCTGGAGTCCGTTGAGGGGGTTGGCGACATGCGCGCGAAGGACATCCGCGAGGGCCTTCGCCGCTTGCAGGAGATCAACCTCGTGGACCGCTACTTGCAAACCTGATCAACACAGGGCGGCGCTCCCAGTCGCCCATACCGCGTAGGAGGGACCACCATTAGCGACGCAGTGATGGAGTCGGAACTCGACATCGAGGACCTCGAGATCGAAGTCGACCGCGAGCCGGCGGTCTACGAGATCGGCGACCAGGTCGTCTACCCCCATCATGGGGCGGGCAAGGTCCTCAAGAAGGAGATGAAAGAGGTGCTCGGCGAGAAGCGCGAGTACCTGACCATCAAGATCCTTCATAACGACATGACCGTCATGGTCCCGTGCTGCAACGCCGACAAGGCCGGCCTGCGGCGTGTGATCGGCGAGGACGACGTCAAGAAGGTCCTTGGCGTTCTTCGCGACGACGTCAGCCAGATGCCCAAGAACTGGAACCGCCGCTTCAAGCACAACCGCGAGAAGATCAAGACCGGTGACGTCTTCGAGCTCGCCGAGGTGGTTCGCAACCTCGCCATCCGCGAGCAGGAGAAGGGGCTCTCGACCGGCGAGAAGCAGATGTACACGCGGGCCAAGAAGATCCTCGCGTCCGAGCTGATGTACGCGCTCGACATGGAGGAGGACGAGGCGGAGTCGCATCTCGAGGAGCTGATCGTCGAGGCGCACACGAGTCGCAACGGGGCGGCGGCGACGGCGTAGGGACGGAGAACGTGAGCGTCGTCGGCGTCATTGCCGCCGGCGGCGGCGGCGAACGCCTTGGTGCCGACCGGCCCAAGGCGTTCGTCGTTTGTGCCGGCCGTCCGCTGATCGATTGGAGCCTGGAGGTGCTCGAGGCGGTCTGCGACCGGGTCGTTGTGGCCGCGCCGCCCGACTGGCTGCGGCCCGGCTGGGTCGAGGGCGGGCCGTCGCGCTCGGCCTCCGTTCGCAACGCGCTGGCCGCGGCGCCGGAGGCCCGCACGGCGGTCGTGCACGATGCGGCCCGGCCGCTCGTGACCCGCGAGCTGGTCGAGGCCTGCGTGGGCGCCCTGATGGGCGTCGACGGTGCGATCGCGGCGGCGCCGGTCACCGACACGGTCAAGGAGACCTACCCGGACGGGACGGTCCTGCGCACGCTCGACCGCTCGCGACTGTGGGCGGTCCAGACGCCCCAGGTGTTCCGCGCCGAGACGCTGCGGCGCGCGCTCGACGTGGACGACGAGGTGCTCGCCGCCGCGACCGACGACGCCTCCCTGGTGGAGGCCGCCGGCGGTAGCGTGCGCGTGGTCGAGGCGCCGCCGGAGAACTTCAAGGTGACCACGGCGGCCGACCTCGCCCGCGCCGAGGCCGCCCTGTGCTGACCGACTACCACGTCCACCTGCGCCCCGACGAGGACGACTCGCCGGCCGAGCGCTACTTCACCGAGGCCAACGTCGATCGCTACCGCGAGGCGGCCGAGGAGCGCGGCATCGGCGACCTCGGCGTCGCCGAGCACGTCCACCGCTTCGTGCAGTCGCTCGACGTCTGGACGCACCCCTGGTATCGCCACTGGGCGGCCGACGACATCGACGAGTACGTCGACTTCCTGCGCGCGTCCGATCTCAAGGTCGGCATCGAGACGGACTTCCTGCCCGGCCGCGAGGACCGGCTCGCCAACCTGCTCGACGGGCGCGACTGGGACTACGTGGTCGGCTCCGTGCACTTCCTGCGCGACGACGCCGTCGACTTCCACGGCTATCCCGAGTGGGAGCCCTGGAACATCTGGCGCGGCGCCGACCCCGAGAAGGTCTGGACGCGCTACTTCGAGACGCTCGGCGAGGCCGCCCGCAGCGGCCTGTTCGACATCCTCTCCCACCCGGACCTGGTCAAGGTGTGGGGCAGCCGCGTGCCGGTGCCCGAGGGCGACCTGCGCCGCTTCTACGATCGCGCGATGGACGGCATCGCCGAATCGGACGTGGCGATCGAGGTCTCGACTGCCGGGCTGCGCAAGCCGGTAGCCGAGATCTACCCGGCGCCGGCCCTCCTCGAGATGTGCGTCGAGGCGGGGCGCCCGGTTGCGCTGTCGAGCGACGCCCATACGCCCGATCAGCTGGGCTACGAGTACGAGCGGGCGCTGGAGCTGCTGGACGGGCTGGGGATCGACCGGATCGTCGTGTTCGACCGGCGCGCGCAGCGGCTGGAGCCGGTCGGATGAGCCGCTCCGGGATCGGCTGGGACTCGCACCGGCTCGAGGGCGGCCGCCCGCTCGTGCTCGGCGGGGTCGAGATCCCCGGCACCGGACGCGGCCTCGTCGGCTGGTCGGATGCGGACGTGCTCGTGCACGCGGTGATCGACGCACTGCTGGGTGCGGCCGGGCTGGGCGACATCGGCCAGCACTTCCCCGACGACGACCCGCGCTGGAAGGGCGCCAACTCGATCGAGCTGCTGCACACGGTGCGCGGCATGCTGCCGGGCCCGGTCCTGAACGTGGACGTGACGGTGATCTGCGAGGCGCCCAGGCTGGGCCCGTACCGCGACGCGATGCGGACCCGGCTGGCGGGGGGGCTCGAGGTGGAGACCGCGGCCGTGAACGTGAAGTTCACGACCGGCGAGGGGATGGGCTTCGTGGGCCGCGGCGAGGGGATCGCCGCGCTCGCGGTCGCGACGCTCGCCTAGCCGGTGCGCAGCCGGGCGATCGCCAGCACGGTCATGTAGCCGTTCCACTCGAGCTCGGCCGCCGGCGAGTAGGTCTGGAAGTCGACGCGCCAGCCGCCGTCGTCGTGCTGCTCGGAGGCGAGGATGCGCAACTCGGCGTCGATCACGTCCTGGCTGAACAGACGGCGGGCAGGGCCGTCCGGGCGCGGGGAGAAGTCGAGCGCGCGCATCGTCTCGCCCTCGGCGCCCTGGCTGACCGGCACGCGCCCGTCGGCTGGGATCCACTCGCCCAGGCGCTCGATCAGCCCGGCGGCCTCGGGGCGGACGTGAGCCGCCGCGTCGAGCAGGCGCACGGTGGCGGCCAATGCGATCGCGAACGGCGCCTGCTCGAGCCCCTCGGCGGCCTGGATGCAGTAGTCCGTTGCCCGCTCGAGCCATGGGTGGGCGGCGACGGCCGGGTCGTGGACGGCTACCCGGTGGGCCATGTCGGCCACGTAGGCCGTGATCTGGAGCGACGAGACGGCCGGGTCGGCGTTCGCCCAGAAGGGGGCCGAGGCGGCCGCATCCGCGATCGGGAGCGCGAACGGCAATCCGCCGTCAGGGAGCGTCACCGACTCCAACCAGTCGCACAGCTCCGCGGCGTGCGGGGTGGTGGCGGGCCCGGCTTCAGCGAACGCCTCGAATGCGTGCAGGGCGCCGCCGGGCTGGCTCTCAGGCGCCCGTAGGTCGGGTTCGAGGCCCCAGCCGTAGCCGCCGTCGGGGTTGCGGTAGGCGTCGACCGCCGCGAAGACCGGCTCGGGGCCGCCCTCGCCGAGCAGCAGCTCGAGGCGGCGCTGGTCGAGCTGGCGGGCATGGGCGTTCATGAAGGACTTGGCGGCGTTGAGGCTGGCGTTCATGCCCGGCAGTCTGCTCGCCGCGAGGGGCGGAGTCTTGGAGATTTCGGCCGCGAGCTAGATTTCGCCCATGGAGCGCGACGATCTCGCCTTCGCGGGCGCCGCCGGCCAGGCCGACATGATCCGTCGCGGCGAGGTCTCGTCGCGCGAGTTGGTCGAGCTCTACCTCGGGCGGATCGAGCGAATCGACCGGGATCTGAACGCGTTTCGGGTCGTCACCGGCGAGCGTGCCCTCGTCGACGCGGCCCAGGCCGACGCGCGCCGCGCCGCGGGCGACGACCGGCCCCTGCTCGGCGTGCCGATCGCGGTCAAGGACACCGAGGACTTCGGCGGCGAGCTGACCACGCTGGGCACGGCCGCCTACGGCGGGCCGGCCCAGCGCGACAACGAGTTCGTCGCGCGGCTGCGCGCGGCCGGCGCGGTGATCCTCGGCAAGACCAACCTGCCGGAGCTGGCGATCATGGGGACGACCGAGGGCCCGGCCTTCGGGGTCACGCGCAACCCGTGGAACACGGACCGCACTCCGGGCGGGTCCAGCGGTGGCAGCGCCGCCGCCGTCGCGGCCGGGCTGTGCGCGGCAGCGACCGCGTCCGACGGCGCCGGGTCGATCCGGATCCCCGCCTCCTGCTGCGGGCTCGTGGGTCTCAAGCCGCAGCGCGACCGCGTCTCGCCCGAGTCGCTCGATGGCCACTGGTACGGCCTCAGCGTGCTCGGCTTCCTGACCCGCACGGTGGCGGACACGGCGCTGCTGCTGGACGTGGCGGCCGCCCAGCCGCCCGAGCTGCTCTACACGACCTCGGCGGCGCGCCCGCCGGCGCGACTGCGCGTGGCGCTGTCGCTGAAGACGCCGTTTCCGCCGGTCCCGGTCCAGGAGCCGGTCCGGGCGTCGATCGATGCCGTCGCGGACACCCTGCGCGCGCTTGGCCACGAGGTAGTCGAGGCCGACCCCCGCTACGGCCGCGCCACCGACTCGCTGCTTCCGCGCTACTTCGCCGGGATCGCCCAGGACGCGGCGCGCGTGGCGCGCCCGGCGCGCCTCCAGCGCCGCACGCGCGGATTCGCGAGCATCGGCGGGCTGGTGCCCGGCGGGCTGCTCGACAAGGCGATGCGCGACGAGGCCGACCACGCCGCCCGCCTTGGCGAGCTGTTCCGCGACTTCGACCTGCTGCTCACGCCGGTCTCGACGCGACCGCCGGTGGACGCCGCCCAGTGGGAGGGGATGAGCGCGGCGCGCACGATGATCGGGATGGCACGCGTGTATCCGTTCACGGGGATCTGGAACATGACCGGTCAGCCGGCGATCTCGATTCCCGCGCCGCCCACGAGCGAGGGCCTGCCGGTCGGCGCCCAGCTGGTCGCCCCCGCCGACGGTGAGCCGCTGCTGCTGTCGGTCGCCGCTCAGCTCGAGCGCGAGCTGCGCTGGGCGGAACGGCGCCCGCCGGTCTAGCTCTCCGGGACGGCGTCCATCAGGACCGAGTCCCAGCGCTTTCCGAGCGCCAGCACCGAGTCTCGGCGAGTGCCGATCTTGCGGAACCCGGCCCGTTCGTAGGCGCGGATCGCCTGCTCGTTGAAGTCGTAGCTCTCCAGCATCACGTTGCGCAGCCCGATGATCGTGAACGCCCACTGGAGCACCAGCCGGGTGGCGTCGGTGCCGATGCCGGTTCCCCGGCGCTGGCCCAGGAAGATCCCGAACTCGGCCCGCAGGAAGTTGTGGTCGATGTTCTCCAGCCCGCAGACACCGACGAGCTCGCCGTCGGCGGCGTCGTGGATCGCGAATGCCATCTCGGTGGGGCGCGGCTCGGCGGCTGCCGTGCTCGTGCGCTCGTACCAGGCCGTCTCCGCGTCGTGGTTGACCAGCCCGCGGTGGGCCAGACCGCGGCGAACCTCGGGGTCGTTGAACCAGGCAGACAGGCGCTCGAGGTGATCGCGGTGGAGCGTGCCCAGCGCGGCCCGGTCGCCGGAGAGCAGGAACGGGTGCTCTGGCATGCCCGGCATTATGCGTAGCCTTCGCGCCGCACATGCGCGAGGTTCGCATCCACGACACGCTCTCGGGCTCCGTTCTGAAGCTCGAGCCGCGCGATCCGCCGAAGGTCGGCATCTACGCCTGTGGGCCGACCGTCTACGGGCGCATCCACGTCGGCAACGCGCGACCGTTCGTGGTCTTCTCGCTGCTGAAGCGCTTTCTGCAGCACGAGGGCTACGAGGTGACGTTCGTGGCCAACATCACCGACGTCAACGACAAGATCTACGACGCCGCCCGTGAGCAGGGCATCCCCAGCGCCCAGCTCGCCCAGGCGATGAGCGACGCCTACATCGCCGACACCGGCCTGCTCGGCATCGGGCGCCCCGACGACGAGCCCAAGGCGAGCGAGACGATGGCCGGGATCATCGCGCTGATCGAGGCGCTGATCGAGGGCGGCCATGCGTACGAGGCGGGCGGCGACGTGTACTTCCGGGTGGCGAGCTTCGAGGGTTACGGCAAGCTGTCGAATCGCCCGCTCGAGGAGATGCAGCAGGGCGAGGGCGACGACTCCGCCGACCTCAAGGAGTCGCCCCAGGACTTCGCGCTCTGGAAGGCGCGCAAGGAGGGTGAGGACACGTACTGGGAGTCGCCCTGGGGCGACGGCCGCCCCGGCTGGCACATCGAGTGCTCGGCGATGGCCGAGGAGATCCTGGGCGTGGACTTCGAGATCCACGGCGGCGGCTCCGACCTGGTCTTCCCCCACCACGAGAACGAGATCGCCCAGACCGAGGCGGCGCGCGGCAAGCCGCTGGCCCGCATCTGGATGCACAACGGCATGGTCCAGATGGCCGACGAGAAGATGGCCAAGTCGGTCGGCAACATCCGGCTGCTGCACGGGGCGATCGAGGAGTTCGGGCGCGAAGCGTTCTTGATGTGGATCGTCGGGGGGCACTACCGCAAGCCGGTCGACTACACCGAGGAGACGCTCGGCGATGCCGCGCGGGCGGTCGATCGCGTGCGCGAGGTGGTGCGGCGGCTGGACCCCGCCGGCCCCGCGATACCCGAGCTGGATGGCTTTGCAGAGCGGTTTTTCGATCAGCTGGCGGACGATTTCAACACGCCCGCGGCGCGTGCGGAGCTGTTCGAATGGGTGGCGGAGGCCAATCGGCGCCTCGACGAGGGAGAACGGCTGGGGCCCGGGGCGTTGGGCGAGATGCTGGCGGCGTTCGGCCTCGAGAGCCTGCTCGACGAGAAGGCGGAGGAGGCGCCGGCCGAGATCGAACGGATGGCGGCCGAGCGCGAGGAGGCGCGCGCGGCCCGCGACTTCGAGCGAGCCGACCGGCTCCGCGACGATCTGGCCGCGCAGGGGTGGGAGGTTCGCGACACGGCGGAGGGCCCGCGGCTCGTGCGGACGTGATCGTCTACGGGCGCAACCCCGTCCGCGAGGCGCTGCGCGGACGCAGGCGTGTCCACCGTGTATACGCCACCGGCGAGCACGAGGTCTGGCCCGGGGACGTGGAGGTCGCGATCGCCGAGCCGCACGAGATCGAGGAGCGCTGCGGCTCGCCCGACCACCAGGGTGTGTGCGCCGAGGTCGAGGCGTATCCGTACGTCGACGCCGGCTCCCTGCTGGAGGCCGAGGACGCGCTGGTGGTCTGCCTCGACGAGGTGCAGGACCCCCACAACCTGGGCGCGGTCTGCCGCGTCGCCGAGGTGGCGGGCTGCGCGGGGGTGGTGCTTCCCGAGCGGCGCTCGGCCGAGGTCACGCCGGCGGTCTGCAAGGCGTCCGCGGGCGCCGTGGAGCACCTGGCGATCGCCCGCGTGCGCAACCTGGCCGACTGGCTGGGGGAGGCCAAGCGCCAGGACGCCTGGGTCTACGGCGCGGCGGCCGACGGACGCGTGCCCTACGACCGCCCCGACTACCGCGGACGGGTGGTGCTGGTGCTCGGATCGGAGGGGCGCGGCCTGCGCCCGCGGGTGGCGTCGGCGTGCGACGAGCTCGTGTTTCTGCCCGGCGTGGGCAGGGTGGGCTCGCTCAACGTCTCCACGGCCGCCGCGGCGCTCGTGTACGGAATCTTGCAATTGCGCGCACAGGCTCTTGACAAGGATTCATAACTAACCCATACTCCGGCGCCAGAAATGAGGCTGTAGTCGAGCTTGAGGGATCGACGCAGCAAATTGGCGCGCCAGGGGAGGTACGCCGCCACGGAGCTTCAAGGGTCCGTCTGGGCCTGAGAGGAGCATTCGATGGCAACTTCCGCAACGTCTCCCGCGCTACCCGTGCCAGCCCGCCGGCCTGGGGCTCCTATTCGTCGCAACGGAGCAAAGTCTCAAGGTGAGGTCGAGCTTGATGATCACTACCTGATCGCGCTCGCCAAACAAGGCCGCAAGGACGCCTACGACCGCATCGTAAAGCGGTATTTCGGCTTCGTCCGACTCAAGGCGTCGTCCTACTTCCTGATCGGCGGCGACTCGGACGACCTGATCCAGGAGGGCCTGGTCGGGCTCTACAAGGCGGTACGCGACTACCGCTCCGACCGTGAGTCGAGCTTCCGCAACTTCGCGGAGCTCTGCATCACGCGCCAGATCATCACGGCGGTCAAGACCTCCACGCGGAACAAGCACACGCCGCTGAACGAGTACGTCTCGTTCTCGCAGACGCCGGCGGCCGGCGGCGGCGACGGCGATCCCACGCTCGACGAGCTGTTGCCCGGCCCGAGCGCGCACGACCCCGTCAACCAGGTGATCTCGTCGGAGGAGCTGCACAGCCTGGTCGCCTGCCTGTCGAGCGTGCTGTCGGAGCTGGAGAGCTCGGTGCTGTCGCTCTACCTCGACGGGCACAGCTACGAGGCGATCGCCGAGCGGCTCGAGTGCGACACGAAGACCGTGGACAACGCTCTCCAGCGCGTGAAGCGCAAGGTCGGCGCGCACCTCGCGGCGCGCCAGGTGCTCCTCTAGAACGAACGTCCAGGGCCCGGCAACGGGCTGCCGCCCTGCGGAGGGGCGACCGACGCATGAAGGGTGCGGATACGCCCCTCACTGCTGGTCGTCGCCATCGCCGTCGCCGCGTTCGCAGCGGCATCGACGGCATTCGGATCGCCGCTGAAGCCGGCCGCCTCCGCGGCGGAGCTGGCCTACGGCGGCGACCTGATGCCGGCGGCGGAAGGCGTGCCGGCGGAAAGCGTGCCGGCGGAAAGCGTGCCGGAACCGGCCGCTTCGGCCCAGCCCGCCGCCGCCGCCACGGCCGCGGCGCTTGCCAAGGCGGCCGCCGCCGCTAAGCCCGCCGTCCCGCGCCCCTTCCGGCTCGCCCACGTGCGCGGCACGCTGGCTCTCAGCGACCGGCCCGGCGGACCCGCGACCGCCAGCGTCGGCGCGACCACGGAGTTCGGCTCCGCGCAGGTGCTCGGTGTGGCGGCCCAGAGCGGCAGGTGGCTCGGCGTGGTCACGAGCCAGCGGGCCAACGGCCGGCTGGCCTGGGTGCGCCGCAACGCGGTCTCGCTCGCGCGCACGCGCTGGTCGCTCCACGCCGACCTGTCCGCCCGCACGCTGACGCTGCGCCGCAACGGCCGCGCGGTGCGCCGGCTGAAGGTCGCCGTCGGGCGCCCCGGCTCGGACACGCCGACGGGCCGCTTCGCGATCACCGACAAGCTCGCCGGCACCAACTACGGCCCCTACTACGGCTGCTGCGTCCTCGCGCTGAACGGCCACCAGCCGAACACGCCGCCCGGGTGGACGGGCGGAAACCGGCTCGCGATCCACGGCACGGACTCGCCGTCGACGATCGGAACCGCCGCCTCGGCGGGCTGTCTGCGCGCCGCCGATGCGGATCTGCGCGTGCTGATGGCCAAGGTGCCGCTCGGCACGCCTGTTTTCATCCGCCGCTAGCGGGTACGGGCAGATCCCATGATCGGAATCCTGCTTACAGTCCTACTCGCGGTGGTCGTGTTCGTGATCCTCGCGGCGCTGACCACGACACTGGTCGGCGTCGTCGGAGCGATCCTCGTGCTGATCGCCGGCATCCCAAGCGGCGGATTCGGCTTCGGCGGGCGCTGGAGCGGTCGCCGCGTCTAACGGCGCCCGGCGTCTGGAAGCCGGAGGTCGGACTCGAACCGACGGCCTGCGCTTTACAAGAGCGCTGCTCTACCAGCTGAGCTACTCCGGCACCGAAGCCGAGTCTAGGCTTCCTCGGCGGCCCCGGCGGCTGCGTGCTCGATGTTGCCGTGGCCGTTCGAGGAGACCGGCACCTGCTCCAGCGGCTCGAACTGGACGTCGCGGTTGAGCCGACGCTCCAGCTCACCCAGCACCAGCCCGAACAGGGCGTGGCGCCACGCCGACTGGGCGAAGGCGCGCCGGTCGCCGGCGAGCTTGCGGTCCACCAGCGCCGTCAGCGGCCAGGTGGCCAGGTGCTCGCCCACGCCGGCGGCCATTCCGGCCACCTGCGGCGGGCCCGGGAAGAGCGGGCGCAGCAGCGCGTAGACGGCCCCGAACGCGGCCCCGTTGGCCATGTGGATGGCGAGGCCCGCGGCCTGCCAGCCGGAGTCGCGGGTGACGAGCTTGCCGAGCAGCTCCACGTCGTCGTAATCGGACCCGAACACTCGCTTGTCGAGCGGCTGCTGGGCGGCCCACACACCCGCCGCCACGGCGCCCGCGAGCGCCCCGCTGGGGATTCGCCTTAGCTCCATTGGTTCAGCAGCGTAACGCGAGCCGCGGACCCGGGTAGCTCTCTGCGATGCAGGAGGAGCGCAAGCAGGGCTTCCTGAGCCCGCGTCCCCTCGCGCTCTACCACGAGCGCACGCGGCGCAGGGGCGTCAACTCGTTCGTCTACTGGCCGCTGCGCGCGGTCCTGAAGCCGGCGATCCTCCTCTACTTCCGGCTGCGCCGCCTGGGGCGCGAGCACATCCCTTCCGGCGGCGTGATCCTGGCCGCCAACCACCGCAGCTTCCTCGACCCGTTCGCGATCGGCTGCTGCAACCCGCGCCCGATCTACTTCGTCGCCAAGCAGGAGCTGTTCAAGAACCCCCTGATGGGCTGGATCCTGAACTGCATGGGCGCGTTCCCGGTCCGCCGCGGCGAGTCGGACGAGGAGTCCGTGGAGACCTCTCTCGCGCTGCTCAAGCGCGGTCAGGCCGTCGTGATCTTCCCCGAGGGCACGCGCATCCGGGCCGGCTCGCTCGCCAAGCCCAAGCGCGGCGTGGGCCGTCTGGCGCTCCAGAGTGGCGCCCCCGTCGTCCCGATCGCGATCACCGGCAGCGAGCACGCGCGCGATGGCTGGAAGGTCAAGCCGGTGCGGGTGCACGTGCGGATCGGGCCCGCGCTCACCTACCCGCGCGTGGAAAAGCCCTCCAGGTTCCTGGCCGGCGAGGTGACCGAGCGGATCTGGCCGTGCGTCGAGCTCCAGTGGGAGTGGCTCGGCGGCCTGCCCCCGATCCGCACCGCCGCCGTCGTCGGCGGTGGCTCGATGGGGACGGCGATCGCCTCGGTGCTCGCCCGAGCCGGGCTCGAGGTGCAGCTCGGCTGCCGGACCACCTCGCAGGTCGCGCGCCTGATGGAGGAGCGCGAGAACGCCGCCTATCTGCCCGGCGTGGCGCTCGAGCCCGCGATCGCGCCCAAGACCGTGCGCGAGATCGAGTTCGCCGGCGTCGATCTGGTCGTGCTCGCCATACCGTGCAACGCGCTGCCCGCGGTGCTGGGTGAGATCGGCGCCCGGGTCGGCAACCGCAGCGCGGTGCTGGTCGCCTCGAAGGGCCTCGTGCCGCCGCTCGGCACCACGCCGAGCGCGTACGTCGCCGAGCGCGTGCCGGCGCGCGCCGTCGCCAGCCTCGGCGGCCCTGTCCACGCGCGCGAGGCGCTCGAGGTCGGCGCCGCGGTCGTGGTCGCCACGCGCAACCGCGACCTGCGCCGCCAGCTGCGCGAGGTGCTCGACCTCGGCGGCCTGACCGTGGAGACCACCGACGACGTGACCGGCGCCGAGCTGGCCGCCTGCGCGAAGAACGCAGCGGCGCTCGCCTCGGGCGCGGCCGGGGTGCGCGGCGCCAACCTCGCCGGAGCCGCCGCCGGGCGGATCTTCTCCGAGGTGCACGAGCTGGCGATGGCCAGCGGCGGGCGCAGCGAGACCTTCGCGGGCCTGGCCGGCGCGGGCGACCTGGTCGCCACCGCGATCGCCGAGGGCAGCCGCAACCGGCGCGCCGGCGAGCTGGTCGGCTCGGGCATGCCGAGCGTCCAGGTCGAGGCGGCCGTGCAGCAGACGGCCGAGTCCCTCGCGACCGTCCCGCTGCTGAGCGAGGCCTTCGCGCGCGAGGGCATCGAAGCCCCGATCACCACCGGGCTGCACAGGGTGCTCGACGGCGAGGCGTCGCCCGAGCAGTGGCTCGAGAGCGTTCGCAGCGCGAATCCGAAGCGGAGGACCCGCGCGGCCTGACCGCGCGGGCTGCGGCGACTAGGCTGCGCGATGGGTGAACGACGTCGCCGACAAGCAGCGACTGGATCGCGACTTCACCGAGCTCTACAAGGCTCACCTCCGCGACGTCTACTCGTACGCGTACTACCGGATCGGCAACCACCACGACGCGGAGGACCTGACCGAGCAGACCTTCCTTCAGGCCTACCGGCACTTCGACCGGGCGCAGAAGGAGTCGAACGGGCGGCCGCTGCGGCCGTGGCTGATCCGGATCGCGCACAACCTCGCCGCCAACTACTACCGCGACCGCTCGCGTCGGCCGGTCACCCAGCTCGACGACGCCGCGGTGATCTCCTCGCCGCAGGGGACCGCGGAGATGGTCGAGGGGCGCGAGGAGGTCATGGAGGTGCTCCGGGGCGTCTCGGAGCTGCCGGACGACCGGCGCGAGGCGCTGATCATGCGCTTCGCGCTCGACATGGACAACCGAGAGATCGCGCGTGCCCTGGGCCGCTCCGAAGGGGCGACCAAGGTGTTGATTCACAGAGCGATCAAGCAGCTCGAGCAGGGGCTGGAAGAGGAGTCGGCAGGTGACGAGGCAGGTGTCGAGCAATGAGTGACGCGGAGAGAGTCGAGCGGCTGCTGAAGCTGGCGTTCGCCCCGGTGGAGCCGCCGGAGGCGCTGAGCGACCGGCTCGAGCGCGGCCTGTCCGAGATGGCCGACGCGGCCGCGGACGAGCTGGCCGACTGGGAGCTGTCGGCGATGAGCGACCCGCGCAACTGGGTCCGCCCCGCGGCGGCCGTGGTGGTCGGCACGATGGCGGCCGGCGGCCTGGTGGTGGTCCGGGCCCGCCAGCAGCAGAAGAAGCGCCACGCCTCCGGCCTGAAGGCGCTGGAGCGCTCGCTGCGCGACGTCGCCGACGACCTCGAGAAGCGCCTGCGCGGCTAGCAGCGCGCCAGCGCGCGCGTGTAGAAGCGCGCGTAGGCGGGCCAGTGGGCGTTCCAGTAGCCGTCCTCGTGGCCGCCCGGCCACGCGAGGTGGGTCGTGGCGCGGTCGCCGAGCGCGCCGGCGAAGGCCTGGTCGCCGGGCTGGAAGGGGTCGGCGTCGCCGGCGTCGATCCATACATGGGTGTCGCCGAACAGGTCCGGGTTGGCCCGGGCGGCGCCGACAACGTCGTGGCGGGCGAAGTCTTCGGCGTCGTCGAACGCGCCCGCGGCCGTCTCGCCGCCCGTGCGCCACAGCGCCGGCGAGTGGCCCGCGACCGCGCAGAAGCGGCCTGGGTTGAGGCGGGCGATGTCGTAGGCGCCGTAGCCGCCCATCGAGATCCCGCCGATCGCCACCCGGCGCGGGTCGGCGTCGAAGCGCTTCACGACCTCGGGGATCACCTCGCGCGTGACGTAGCGCCCCCAGCGCCCGTCGGCTCGGTCGTGCCAGTACGAGCTCTTGCCGCCGTACGGGAACGCGACGATCGGGGCCCCCGGCCCGGCGGCCTCCAGCGCCGAGTAGAAGGCGTCGTCGAGATCGCTGCGCTCGTTGCCGTTGCGCCCGTGCAGGAACACGAGCAGCGGCCGCTTGCCCTGCTCCGGCCGCGCGGCCGGGATCACCACGGTCGTCGGCAGCGGCCGTCCGACCGCGTCGCTCTCGATCGTGAGTGTGGTGACCGACGCACCCTTGCGGTCGACCCCGGTGAACAGCTGCACGAGGAACGCGATGACGACCGCCACCGCGAACAGCACCAGCGGGATGAGCCCCCTACGCACGCGCAAGCGTGCTGGGCGGCGCGGTTCCGGGCGTCGCCAGACCGCCGCCGACACCGGCCAGCCCGATCAGCAGGTGGAGGAAGTTGTCCTCGGTGTTGACCGGGATCGCCTTGAAGATCTCGTCGCCGTCCCCAGCTAGGAAGCCGAGCAGCGCGACCAGCAGGTAGATCCCGCCGAGCCCGATCGCGTATGCGCGCGAGCCGGAGTACGACCCGGCGAGCAGCAGTCCGACCGCGCCGGTGACGATGTGCACGACGTTGTGCCAGCCGTTGACGTCGAGGATCCCGAAGACCGCGTCGCGGGGGGTGCCGTCGCCGGTGCCGAAGTCGGCGTTGTAGAAGAACCCGACGATGCCGACCACGGTGAGCGTGGCGCCGATGACCAGCGCGAACACCTGAGCGGGAGAGCGCACGCCTTCCATCTTCGTCTCCTTCGACGGATGATCCGAATATCCCCCCGCAGCGTAGGAAGCTCTCGTGGTGACAGCCGACATCCGGAACCTCGCGGACGAGGAGGTCATGCAGCTCGTCGGCGAGGGCGATCCGCGCGCCTTCGAGCTGCTCTACGACCGGCACGGTGGCGCGGCGTTCTCGCTCGCCTACCGGATGGTTGGCGACCGGGTCATGGCGGAGGACATCTCGCAGGAGGCGTTCCTGTCGATCTGGCGCAGCCGGATGCGCTACGACCCGTCGCGCGGAAGCGTGCGCACCTGGGTGCTCGGCATCGTCCACAACCGGACCATCGACGCGCTCCGCCGCGGCGCCGTGCACGATCGGCGGCGAGAGCAGTTCGAGGGGATCGAGGAGCGCCACGAGGCGCGTGAGCGGACCGACGTGGAGGCGGCCCGCCGGGAGGAGGCGCGCAGCGTTCGCAGCGCGCTCGAGACACTCCCCGCCGAGCAGCGCCGGACGATCGAGCTGGCGTACTTCGGCGGGTTCAGCCACAGTCAGATAGCGGAGCTGCTCGACGAGCCGATCGGCACCATCAAGGGACGGATGCGCCTCGGTCTCTACAAGCTGAGGGAGCAGCTCGCTGATTTCGCGGCGGGAGAGTTCGCATGAGCACAGGGGATCACGCGGCATTCAGGGACGAGGTCGGGGCCTACCTGCTGGGCGCCCTGCCCGACGCCGAGCGCGCGGCATTCGAGGGGCACCTGGTCGACTGCGACGAGTGCCGGGCCGAGATCGAGCGGCTGCGGCCCGCGGCCGATCTGCTGCCGCGCTCGGTCGAGCAGGTCGAGCCGCCGCCGACCCTCAAGCGCTCCCTGATGGAGGTTGTCGAGCGGGAGGCGAGGGAGCGCGACGGCGTCCCCGAGCGGACACGCAAGCCGCTGGGCGAGCGCCTGCGCCGCGCCCTGGGCGGCTCGCTGCGGCCTGCGCTCGCCGGGGCCGCCGTTGTGCTCGCCGTCGCGATCGGCTTCGGCATCGGCCAGCTCGGCGGGGGCGACGAGGGCCGAACCGTGGTCGCCCAGACGACGCTGCCGGACGCGAGCGGGAGCCTCAAGGTCCACGACGACGACACGGGCACCCTCGAGGTGCGCGGAATGCCCTCGCCCGGCGACGGTCGCGTCTACCAGGCCTGGGTGCAGCGCGACGGCATGATCGAGCCGGAGCCGACCTTCGAGGTGGGTGCCGACGGGAGCGGGGTCGTGGCCGTGCCGGAGGACCTGTCGGATGCGGACGCCGTGATGGTCACCCGCGAACCGCGCGGCGGCTCGCGCGCGCCCAGCGAGAAGCCCATCCTCACGGTCACTCTCTAGCTTTCCCTGCGTGGAGACCTGTTACCGGCACCCGAACCGGGAGACCGGCGTGCGCTGCTCGAACTGCGGCCGGCCGATCTGCCCGGACTGCATGACGTCGACGCCGGTGGGCATGCGCTGTCCCGAGTGCGCGCGCCAGCGCACACGCGCGCGCGGGATCGGTGTGACCAGCAGCGAGCCGGTCGTGACCTATGTTCTGATCGGGATCTGCGTGGCCGCGTTCGTCGGCGAGCTGGCCGGCGGGGCGAGCGCCACCGGCAGCGGCTTCGGCGGCAGCCGGCTGTTCGAGGAGGGCGCGCTGCGCGGCCCCGACGTGGCCGACGGCGACTACTGGAGGCTCGTCTCGGCCGGCTTCCTGCACGCCGGCTTCTTCCACCTGCTGTTCAACATGTTCTCGCTCTGGATCCTCGGCACGCTGCTCGAGCCGGCGATCGGCCAGCTGCGCTTCGCGCTGATCTTCTTCGTCTCGCTGCTGGCCGGCTCGTTCGGGGCGCTGCTTGTCGATCCGAACGTCTTCACCGTCGGCGCCTCGGGCGGCATCTTCGGCCTGATGGGGGCCGCGGTGGTCGTGCTTCGCAACCGCGGCATCAATCCGATGGAGAGCGGCCTCGGGCTCTGGATCGGGCTCAACCTGCTGATCACGTTCACCGTCTCCGGCATCTCGATCGGCGGCCACATCGGCGGCCTGATCGGCGGTGCCCTGGCGGCGCTCGTGCTGTTCGAGCTGCCGAGCACGATGCGGGTCCCGCCGCAGGCCGCCAACCTGCTCTGCGCCGGGCTCGGCGTGGCCGCCGCGGTCGGGGCGGTCGCGGTCGCCTAGGCGGGGCCGACCGGCGCGGCCCGGTCCAGGTCCAGCTCGATCGAGCGCCGCGACGGCGGCGCCGGGACCAGCTCCGGGTGCAGCAGGTGGCCGAGCAGCTCCACGCCCTCGACCAGCCGCGGGCCGGGACGCGAGAAGTAGGCCGCCGCGTCGACGGCGAACACGCGCGCGCCCAGCTGAGCGAGGTGCTTGCGCCAGCGAATCGTCTCCGCCGCCGCCTGCTCGGCGTAGTAGCCGCAGGGCATCGACACGACGACCTCCGGGTCCGCCGCCTCGACCTCGGCCCACTCGGCCGTGCGCGACTTCTCGCCCGGCAGCCCGAGCACGTCGTCGCCCCCGGCCAGCTCGATCATCTGCGGCACCCAGTGCCCGCCGATGTAGATCGGGTCGAGCCATTCGAGCGCGGCCACACGCGGCCGGCGCGCGTCCTCGACCGCACGCTCGACCGCCTCGAGGCGCTCGCCCAGTTCCTCCGCGAGCGCTTCGCCGGCCTCGGGCACGCCGGCCGCACCGGCGAGGCGCGGGATGTCTGCGAGGACTTCGCCGAGCGTCGACGGGTCGAGCGAGATCACCTCAGGCTGCGTCGGCAGCCGCTCGGCCACAGCGCGCACGTCGTCGAACGAGACGGCGCAGACCTCGCAGACCGCCTGCGTGACGATCAGGTCGACCTCGAGCTCGGCGAGCACGTCCTCGTCGAGCTCGTAGAGCGACTCGCCGCGGCCGGTGCGCTCGCGCACGGCGGCATCGATCTCCGCGGGCGGCAGCCCTTCGGGGATCACGCTGCGCGTGAGATGGGGGAGTTGCTCGGCCCCGGGCGGGTAGTCACACTCGTGGGTCACCGCCACGACGCGGTCGCCCAGGCCGAGGGCGAACAGCATCTCGGTCGCCGACGGCACAAGCGAAGCGATACGCATGGAGACGAGGATGGCACGTCTGAGCGACGAGGAAATCGAGCAGCGGCTGGGCGAGCTGGACGGATGGGAGCGCGCGGGCGACGCGATCGAGCGCACGTTCGAGCTCGACGACTTCAAGGGGTCGGTGGACTTCGTGAACGCGCTGACTCCCGAGGCGGAGGAGATGAATCACCATCCCGACCTGGCGATCTCCTGGAACAAGGTGACCGTCACGATCACGAGCCACTCGGAGGGCGGCCTGACGGCCAACGACTTCGAGCTCGCGCGGCGAATTGGTACTCTCGCGCCAGCCGCCGAATGAGCGACGACGAACCTCCTCGAAGTAGCCTGCTGACAGCCGCCGGCACCCGATGACCGAGCTGCTGTTCCTGCTGGGCATCCTCCTGCTGGTGGCCGCGAACGGCTTCTTCGTCGCGGCCGAGTTCTCGCTCGTGCGCGCGCGCGAGACGCGCATCGAGCAGATGCGCGTCGAGGGCCGCCGCCGGGCCCCGCTGGTGCTCGCGCAGATCGACCGAATCGACGAGTACCTGTCGGCCTGCCAGCTCGGCATCACGATGGCCTCGCTTGGCATCGGCTTCCTCGGCGAGCCGGCGATCGCGAGCCTGCTCGAGGACCTGATCGGCGACTCGGTCTCGCACAGCGTGTCGCTCGCGATCTCGCTCACGATCGCCTATTTCGTCACGACCGCGCTGCACATCACGGTCGGCGAGCAGGTGCCGAAGATCTACGCGATCGTGCACGCCGAGCGCACCGCCCTGCGGGTGGCGCGCCCGCTGCACTGGTTCCGGGTCTCCTTCAGCCCGCTGATCTGGATGCTGAACTC
>JBQGCL010000054.1:0-29419 GCA_052038485.1 Thermoleophilaceae bacterium
CAGCCGCTGCGGGTGGTACCAGGCCGTGCCGTCCAGGCTCTTCAGCCCCCAGCCCGAGAACATCTGCGCGTAGCGCTTGATCGGCGTCAGCTCGCCGTCGCGGATCCACGGGCGCGGGTCGCCGCTGTCGGCGAGCCGGCCGAGGTGCGCCTGGGCCGCGATCAGAGCGGCCGGAGAGGTCTCCACGTCGAGCGCGTAGCCGTACTGGGCCTCGTTCGTCGGCGGCACCGGCGGCTTGAGGTTCGCCGGCAGCAACGGCCACGCCCATCCGATCGAGGGATCGTTCGGCGCGGTCAGCACGCTCAGCGAACCGCTCGTGTTGAACAGCCCCGCCAGCGGCGCCGGAATGCCCCCGAAGGTCAGCCACGGCGTTGAGGTGGACAGCGTCTGGAGCGACGCGCGTGCGGCGTCCGGCGTCACCGGAGTCGGGTTGCTGCCGCCGTCGATGTAGACGAGACCCCAGAGGTCGGCGGCGCCCGCCTTGCCGTGGAAGTCCCAGGTCGCGTACGCGGTCGTGATCGAGCCACCGAGCGAGTGGCCGCCCATCGCCACGCGGCCGCCGAGTCGCTTGGCCTTCTTGACGACGCGGTGGATGTCCTCGACCTCCACGCGCATGCCCCACTTGCGGGCAAAGGCGACGTCGTCGGTGGGGATCGTCTGGAAGTGGGGGCTGATGCTCGGGTTGTTCAGATAGCCGAGGTAGTAGTCGAACACCTGCTGCGGCGTGACCGTGCCCTTCTTGGCCTTGTTGAACATCGAGTGGTCCTCGAGCAGGTTCTCGCGCCGCTCGACCGCCCAGACCTGCCACCCCTTCGCGCGCGTGACCACGTCCTTGGCGAGCGGCACGAAGTAGGCGGCGCTGGCCGAGGTACCCGGGTTGAGGACCAGCACGTTGCGCGCCGACTTGGGCCCGACCTTGATCACGCCGACCCTGTCGTACTTCGCAGGCGTGCCGGGGGCGTCGTAGCCCTTCAGCCGCTCGAAGCTGACCTTCACCTTCGCCGACGCCGCCGGAGCGAGCGCCAGCACCACCACGATTGCCGCGAGCGCGGCCCTTCCAGTCCTCGAAAGCATGGCCTGGATCATGCCCGCCGCGGACCCGGCTGCCCAGCGCGCCGTGACCAGTCTTGAACGGTCCTGCCTGTGCACGTGCACAGGCAGCTGGTCCATAATCGGAGACCATGGCCGTCCAGCAGCTACGCGCGAGCGACGTCATACGCCGGATCGTCTCGCGCGTCGACCTCGACGCCTTCACCGAGCAGGTGCTGGACAGCTTCTGGGAGCGGCCCGAGTATCAGCGCTTCCGTCCGCTGCGCGAGGACGTCCGCGCCTGGGTGCGCTGGAACATCGACCTGATGATCCGCTGGCTGGTCGACGGCCAGCCGCCCACCGAGTCCGACCTCGAGCGCTTCCGCGAGCGCGCCCGCATGCTCGCGGCGCTCGGCATGCCGGCCGACATCGTGCCCGCCAACTTCAGGCGCGGCGCCCGCTACGCCTGGACCGCGATCCTCGACGCCGCCCGCGACGACGAGCGCGCCGCGCTGGTGGAGAGCGCCGACCTGCTGTTCGAGTTCATCGACCGCGTCTCCCAGGTCTTCTCCGACACCTACGCGGCGGCCGGCCCCGCGCCGACGATCTCCGAGGAGGAGCGCGCCGCCCGAGCGCTGCTGGCACGGGCATGCGCCGGCGAAGAGGCGAGCGGCGAGGACCTCCAGCTGGCCGAGCGGATCGGGTTCGAGCTGGGCAGCGGGTACCGCCCGTTCGCGCTCGTCGACCCCGACAAGCCGGTCCAGGGTCACCTCGAGCTGGCCGGCCGCCTCCGCGCCCGGCACGTGCTCGCCGTGTCCGAGGGGCGCCGCGTCGCCGGGATCGCCAACCGCGCCGTGGCGTGGCCCGAGCTGGGCGGGCGCGCCGTGTTCGCCCAGGGCGCCCGGACCCGCGGCGCGGAGCTGGCCGAGGCGTTCGAGGAGCTGCGCGCCGTGGTCGACGTCGCGGTGCGCGAGGGCCGGGCCGGCGCCGTCGAGGCGGACGACCACCTCGCCGAGCTGCTGCTGCGGCGCTCGCCGCGCCTGGCCACGCGGCTGCGCTCGCGCGTCTACGACAAGCTCGACCCCGAGCTCACGCGCACGCTCGAGGCCCTGATCGAGCACGACTTCGACCGCGGCGCCACCGCCGCCGCCCTGCCCGTGCACCGCAACACGCTGACCAACCGGCTCAACCGCATCCGCTCGCTCACCGGACTCGACGCCGACAGCGCCGCCGGCCGCGGCATGCTCTGGTTGGCCTGGCTCGAGCAGTCGTCGCGCTAGCCGGAAGCAGCCGGCTCGGCCGGCTGCGCGCGGAGCGCTATCCCGCGACGGCGTTGTAGTAGCGCACGGCTAAACCCGTCAGCAGCGTCTCGAAGCAGGCCTCGACGGTCATGTCGTGCTTCTCCGCGTAGGCCTGGAGCCCGGCCTGCTCGATCGCCTCGCTCTCGGCGATCACCTCGTCCACGAGATCGGGGTGCTCGTCCGAGAAGTAGGCACCCATCGAGTACAGGCTCGTGTCCATGAGCGACTCGAGGAACGGGTCGGTGCCCGTCGACCGGCTCGGCTTGGCGGCCATCGAGCGGAGGATAAGGTGCGAACCCCGATGGCGAGGCGCGACGAGATCATCGCCTACCTGGACGAGCTGCTGGAGATCGGCTCGTTCAGCGACTACGGGCCGAACGGCCTCCAGGTGCCGGGCGCCGCGGAGGTGTCGCGCGTCGTGACGGGCGTGTCGGCGCAGCGCGAGCTGTTCGAGCACGCTGCCGCGCTCGAGGCCGAGCTGGTGCTCTGCCACCACGGCCTGTTCTGGGACTTCCACACGCGCGCGATCGGCCCGGCCATGAAGGCGCGGCTGAAGATCCTGTTCGACGCCGACATGTCGCTGGCCGGCTACCACCTCCCGCTCGACGCGCACCCCGAGGTCGGCAACAACGCGCTGATCTGCGCGGCGCTCGGCCTCGAGCGGGCTGAGCCGTTCGCCGAGCACAAGGGGCGCGCGATCGGCATCGTGGGACGCTCCGCCGAGGGCATCCCGTTCGAGCAGCTGCGCGCCCGCTGCGCCACCGTCTTCGAGCAGGAGCCGTTCGTCTGGGAGACCGGGCCCGACCCGGTCCACAGCGTGGCGATCATCTCCGGCGGGGCGCCGAGCAACCTGATCGACGCGATCGCCATCGGGGTCGACGCGTTTCTGACCGGGGAGACGGCCGAGCACGTGATGGCCGACGCCCGCGAGAACGGCGTCCACTTCATCGCCGGCGGGCACTACGCGACCGAGCGGCTCGGGATCCGCCGCCTCGGCGAGCTGGTGGCCGAACGCTTCGGAGTGGAGCACGTCTTCGTGGAGATACCGAACCCGATTTGACGCACCTTGCGGGAATTCGCTTGCTTCCGACCGAACTCCCGATACCCTCCTTAATACGTCCACAATGAAGCTAGGAAGAGGAGTAGGTATATGGCGATCCACCTGACGCCCACCGAGCTCGGACGGGAGGCAGGCATGCACCGCCGCGACGTAATCGCGAAGTGCATGGAGCTCGGTGTGCCGATCTTCCAGGGACGGATCGACAAGACCCTGTTCATGTGCAGCCTCAAGCACGCCGCGCAGAAGAAGGAACTCGCGAGCGCCTGACCCCAGGCTCGCCGCTCTCCCCGTAGAATCGACTTAGCCGCGTCTGGCTGCGCGGCCAAAGGTACGCGAACCCCTCGGGAGGGAGAGCTGATCTATGGAAGCTGTGACGGCGGGTGCCGACGCCCGTCACGCCCAAGGAACGGGCTCGAAGACCATCGCCGACCTGCTGCCGCTCGCGGTTGAGAAGTACGGCGACGGCCCGGCCCAGCGCTTCAAGGTAGGTGAGGAGTGGGCCGACCGCTCGTATGCCGCGCTCGGTGAGGTCGTCAGGGAGGTCGCGCTCGGGCTCGTCGACCTCGGCATCCAGCCGGGCGAGAAGATCTCGATCCTGGCCCACACCCGCCCCGAGTGGACGCACGCCTGCTTCGGCATCCTCACCGCCGGCGGCACCCTGGTCACGATCTACCAGACCAACTCGCCCGAGGAGTGCCAGTACGTGCTGCACCACTCCGACTCGCGCGCGGTGTTCGTCGAGGACGGCGACCAGCTGGCCAAGATCCGCGAGATCGAGGGCGACTGCCCCGAGCTGAGGCACGTGGTCGTGCTCGACCCGGGCGACGCCGACATCGGCGACGCGCTCACGCTCGACGGCCTGCGCGAGCGCGGCCGCGGCCGCGACGCCGCCGAGTGGAAGCAGCGCTACGAGGCCGTCTCCCCCGAGGACATCTGCCTCTACATCTACACGTCCGGCACGACCGGTCCGCCGAAGGGCTGCCTGCTCTCGCACGCGAACTACCGCGCGATCACGGACGCTGTGGTCGAGGACAGCGTGATCGAGGGCGGCGACAGCACCTACCTGTTCCTGCCGCTCGCCCACGCGTTCGCGATCCTGATCCAGTTCGCGACGTTCGAGCTGGGCGCGACGATCGCCTACTGGTCGCGCGACCCGAAGATGATCATCGCCGACATCGCGCAGGTGAGCCCGAGCTACTTCCCGTCGGTGCCGCGCATGTTCGAGAAGATCTACACGCTCGCGACGTCGAACGTGGAGGACAAGGAGGGCCTGCGCAAGGCTGTCGAGGTGGGCGTCAAGGTGCGCTTGGCGCGCGACGCCGGCGAGCCGGTGCCGGAGGAGCTCCAGAAGGCCTTCGACGCCGCCGAGGAGCAGCTGTTCAAGAACGTGCGCGGGCTGTTCGGGCAGAACATCCGCGAGTGCGTCACCGGCGCCGCCCCGATCGCGTCGGAGATCCTCGAGTTCTTCTACGCCTGCGGCGTGCCCGTGATGGAGGGCTACGGGATGACCGAGACGTCCACCAGCGCCACCGTGAACCGCCCGCACGCCGGGCAGTTCCGGTTCGGCTCGGTGGGCAAGCCCCAGGCCGGCGTGGAGGTGAAGATCGCCGACGACGGCGAGGTCCTGATCAAGGGGCCGAACATCTTCCAGGGCTACTACAAGAACGAGTCCGCGACGGCCGACGCGCTCGAGGACGGCTGGCTGCACACCGGCGACCTCGGCCGCCTCGACGAGGACGGCTTCCTGTTCATCACCGGCCGCAAGAAGGACATCATCATCACCGCGGGCGGCAAGAACATCACCCCCGCCAACCTCGAGAACGGCCTCAAGCAGAACCGCTGGATCTCGCAGGCGGTGGTGATCGGCGACCGCCGGCCCTACCTGGTCGCGCTGGTCACGCTCGACCCCGAGGAGCTGCCCGCGCTGGCGGCAGAGCTGGGCCTCGACGGCGCGGACATGGCCGCGGCCGCCAAGGACGAGCGGGTCAGGGCCGAGGTCCAGAAGGCGATCGACGACGTCAACTCGCACGTCGGTCCCGTCGAGCAGATCAAGCGATTCGAGATCCTCGACCACGACCTGTCCCAGGAGACCGGCGAGCTGACCCCGACGCTGAAGGTCAAGCGCAACGTCGTGCACGAGAAGTACGCCGGCGTGGTCGACGGGATCTACGACTCGCCTCGCTAACGTCCTCGAGGCGGCGTGGCCAGCAACGACCCCACCGATACCGGCGGCCTGTTCGTCGGGAGGCGCCCCGGCACCAGGCCGGTGCGCTTCCGCGACGTCGAGCCGTCCTCCGAGCGCCGCCGGCGCTATGACGCCTGGCTCGCGCGCGGGCTGCTCGCGGTCGAGTTGGTGCTGTGCCTGTCGCTGTTCGGCCCGCAGCCGCTGGCGTGGCTGTGGATCGGCTCGCAGGTCGACTACCTGACCGGCTACGTCACGGCGGGCATCGCGACCGTCATGCTCGGCTGCCTGGCGTCGCTGATGCTGACGATGGCGGCCGCCAAGCGGGTCGACCACGCCTGGAAGCTGGTCCGGCGCGCTGCCGGCCACCGCCAGGAGCAGGGGGCGCTGGAGCGCATCTTCGCGATGAGCGTCGGCGTCGCGGCCGTGGCGTTCACGTTCTGGTTCCTGATCATCCAGGGGCCGGGGCCGACGTTCGCGCCCGGCAGCTGAGCGTGGGCTTCCGCGACTACTACCGCCAGTACGACGACCTGGACGAGCGCGAGCTGAACCGCGAGCGCCGGGCCCGCCGCGAGCGCGAGAAGCGGCTCGCGCTCGAGCGGCTCCCCGACCTCGACCTGTCCGGGACCGAGTGGCCGGAGCTGCCGCACTCGGAGACCGTCAACGCGGCCATCGCGCGCGCCCGGGGACTGGTGAACCGCTACCCCGACCGCTACGCGGCGCCTGTGCGCCGCCAGCTGGCCGAGCGCCACGGCGTGGCGCCGGAGCAGATCGTGCTCGGCAACGGCGCGGCCGAGCTGCTCCAGGCGGCCGCGCTGGCGCTGCTGGGACACGGCGACGAGCTGGTCATGCCCTGGCCGTCGTACCCGCTCTACCCGCTGCTGGCAGCCCACGCCGGGGCGCGGCCGGTGTTCGCCGAGCACGGACGGATCAGCGACACCGTAACCGGCCGGACGCGCGCGCTGGTCGTGTGCAACCCGAACGACCCGACCGGCGACTACCTGCGCTCGCACGAGCTCGGGGCGGTGCTTGCGGGACTGCCCGCCCACGTGCACGTGCTGCTCGACGAGGCGCTGATCCACTTCCAGGACGCCGAGGACCTCGACGCGTGCCTGCGGCTGGTGGACGCGTTCCCGCGGCTGCTGGTGGTCCGCACCTTCTCGAAGGTCTACGGCCTGTCCGGGCTGCGGGCCGGCTACGCGGTCGGCTCGGACCCCGACCTGCTGGCCGCGGTGGCGCCCGTGCTGGGCGTGAACGCGCTCTCGCAGGCGGCCGTGGAGCACGCGCTGCGCACCGGCGACGCCGAGATCGAGCGGCGCCGCCGGGTGGTCAGCCGGGAGCGAGCGCGGCTGACCGACGGGCTGATCGCGCTGGGCGCGGACGTCAACCGCTCTCAGGCGAACTTCGTCTGGCTGCGCGCGCCCGGGCTGAGCGGCGACACGCTGGCGCAGGCGCTGCGCCGTCAGGGCGTGATCGTGGCGCCCGGCGGGCCGCTCGGCGCGGACGACCACGTGCGAGCCGCCGTCCTCGACGAGGCGGCTACCGGCCGACTGCTGCGCGCCTACGAGAACGCGGTGAGCTAGCGGGCGAGGGTCCGCTTGAGCGTGAGCAGGGCGAGGTCGGCGGCCTCGAGCAGCTCGCGCGTGTCCATCCCCTCGGCGAGCTCCGTGTGGCCGCAGGACACTTGGAGCGGCATCCCGCTGGGGTCGAGGCAGGAGGCCGGCACGGCGCTCTGGATGCGCCCGCACAGCTCGGCGGCGCGGGCCGCGTCCGCCATCGGCAGCAGCACCGCGAACTCGTCTCCGCCCCAGCGGAAGCAGGCGTCGGTGGCGCGCACGGTCGCTTGGATCGTGCGAGCCACCTGGCGCAGGCAGGAGTCGCCGTGCATGTGGCCGTGGTCGTCGTTGATCTGCTTGAAGCCGTCGACGTCGGCGAGCAGCACGCTCAACGGCTGCCCGGTCACGCGCGCCAGCTCGACCTGCTCCTCGAGCGTCTCGTCGAAGGCGCGCCGGTTGTTCAGGCCGGTGAGCGGGTCGATCCGCGCCAGGCGCCGCGCCTGGTCCTCCTCGCGGCGCGAATCGATCTGCCGCTGGCGCAGCTCGCGCATCAGCAGATACGTCATCGCCGCGAGCCCGATCCACAGCAGGGCGCCGAGCACGAACGCGGCCGCGGGGGCCGCCCTCCAGCCGTCGTAGACGAGCGGCGCCACGGCGGCCGCGAGCAGGAACGCGAAGAACGGGATGATCCGGCGGCGCGGATGTATGGCGGCGACCTGGAGCGCCGGCAGGATGTACAGCTGCCGGTAGGGGGCCGCGGTGCCGCCGGCGAGCCACTGGGCTAGAGCGATCTGCGCCACGCCGACGTAGCCGATGGTGAGCAGCAGCGAATAGGAGGCGCGCCCGCGACGCGCGAGCAGGATGCTCCCCACGATCGCCACCAAGGCGCTCGCCCCGGCGAGCACCCAGCCGGAGTCGCCGATCGCATCGGTCGGCGGCGTGAGCGGCAGCGCGGTCAGCACGAGCACGGCGCCGACGATCCAGAAGATCGCCGCCATGCGCGTGGCAAGCCCCCGATCGACCCCCGCGTACGGATTGCCCTCCATCCTTGGGTATTTCGGCGTATCCGTGCGGAGCTTGATCGTATGCTCGTCTGGATGGCCACGGACGTCGAGCATCCGCTGTTCGCGCGCTTCGCGGCGCTGATCGCGGCCTCAGAGGGACCGGTGGAGGTGGACCGGCGGCGCGAGACGGTCGCCGGGCTGAGCGGGCGGGTGATCGAGATCGGGTCGGGCAGCGGGCCCAACTTCAGCCACTACCCGGATGCGGTCACCGAGCTGGTCGCGGTCGAGCCGGAGCCGCACCTGCGCGAGCGCGCCGAGCAGGCCGCGCGCGACTCCGGACGGCCGATCCGGGTGATCGACGCGGTGGCCGACCGGCTGCCGTTCGGCGACGGCTCGTTCGACGCCGCGGTTGCCGTGCTGGTGCTGTGCTCGGTGCCGTCGCAGGCGGCGGCGCTGGGCGAGCTGCACCGGGTCGTGCGCCCGGGCGGCGAGCTGCGCTTCTACGAGCACGTGATCGGCACGTCGCGGCGCCTGTCGACGCTCCAGCGGACGCTCGCCCCCGGCCTCGCCAAGGTCTTCGGCGGCTGCCGCGCCGACCGCGACACCAGCCGGGCGATCGAGGAGGCCGGCTTCCGGATCGAGCGCAACCGCCGCTTCCTGATCCGAGACCTCGTCGAGGTGCCGGCGGCACCGCGGATCCTGGGCGCGGCCCGACGACTCTAGGCGTCTTCCGACTGGCGCAGCAGACCGCTGGTGGTCTGCTCGAGGATGCGGCGCCAGCCGGCCGCGCGCTCCTCGGGCTCCTCGGCGAACTTGCGGACCACCTTGCGGACGCGGTTGGCCGAGATCTCGATGCCGTGCTTGGCGCAGATCGCCTTCAGGCTGTCGTACTCGGAGGCGAGCTTCAGCGTCACCGACTCGAAGCCGTGCCTCGCGATCTCGACGCGCCGGGTGAAGTTGAGGATGTTCGTCTCGAACATCAGCTCGTCGTTCGGGTCGGGCTCGATCAGGATGATGTCGACGCCCGGGTAGCGCTCCTTCCAGTGGCTGACCGCCTCGTGGAGGCGCTGGTGGGCGAGCAGCTTGAACGCCTGGTAGCCGATCTGCGGGAAGCCCATGTCTCGCACCCGCCTCACGCGGCTGCCCCACATCGTCGGGATCACCTTCTGGAAGTCGTTGACGTACGGCACGAGCGGGTTGACCACGATCACGAAGGTGGCCCCGGCCTCGACCGCCACGTCGACGTTGGTCGTGGAGCGCAGCCCGCCGTCGACCAGGTGGCGCCCCTTGATCTCGACCGGCTTGTAGACCATCGGCAGCGCCGTCGAGGCGGCCACCGAGCGCGCGATCGGCACGTCGTCCCAGTCGGGCCCGCCCAGCACGATCCGCTCGCACGTGTCGAGGTCGGTCGCGGTCAGGTAGAGCTCGTTCTCGAGCAGCCGGAAGTCGTTGACGCGGTCGGGGTCCGACAGCACGTTCTCGAGGTACTCCTGGATCCCGCGCCCGTCGTACAGGCCCGACGGCAGCGCCTCGGCCAGCGCGACGGCCACGTCGATCAGCGAGGACGACCGCAGGTTGCCGATGAAGTTCCGGCCCAGGCCGAGCAGGCGCAGCGGCAGCAGCGCCGCGCTCTGGGCGAACTCGAGCGCGTTGGGCCGCATCAGCGTGTCCCGGTCGACATCCTGGAACGGCGTCGGCACCTGCTGGTTGACCACCCGCATCATCTCCTCGGGGGTCACGCCGTTGGCGGTCAGCGCAGCCAGGAACGAGCCGGCGCTGGTGCCGACGTAGACATCGAACTCGTTGACCGTCCGGTTGACCGCGAGCAGGTCGAGCGCACGCAGCGCGCCGATCTCATACACGCCTCCGGTGAACCCGCCGCCGCCCAGCACGAGCGCGGTACGCGAGCGCCGCGGCCGGCGCCTGCGCGGCTTCGACTGGCCCTTTGTGGTCTTGCGGTCCGGCTTCTGGAGCTTGACGACCTCGCCCACGAGAACGACCAGTGTACGGTGTGACCTCGATGCGGCGCGCGGTTCTCACCCTGCTCGCGGTCGTCCTGCTGCTGCCTGCGCAGGCGGCGCAGGCCGACCTGAAGAGCTCGCTGACCCGCTACATGCGGCTCGCCGGGGGCTCCTCCGGCGCCTACGTGTACGACATCAGCTCCGGCAAGCCGGTGTTCGCCTGGAGTGCCAGGACCTCCCGCATCCTGGCCTCGAACACGAAGCTGTTCACCTCGGCGGCCGCGCTCGCGCGCTTCGGCACCGACGGCACGCTCGGCACCGAGGTGCTCGGCGACGGCGAGCTCGATGAGAACGGCATCTGGCGCGGGAACCTCTACCTGCGGGGCGGCGGCGACCCGACCTTCGGCTCGAGCACCTACACGCGCAAGTACTACGGCGGCGGCGCCACCGTCCAGCAGCTCGCCAAGCTGATCGACCAGGCGGGCGTGGAGCGCATCACCGGCCGCGTCTACGGCGACGAGTCGCGCTTCGACGGGCTGCGCGGCGGGCCGGACTCCGGCTACGGCGTGTCGATCTGGGTCGGCCCGCTGAGCGCGCTGTCATACAACCGCGGCTTCGCCAGCGAGTCGGGCAGCGGCTTCCAGCTCAACCCGCCGGCCTTCGCGGCGGCCCGGCTGGACGACGCGCTCGAGGCGCGCGGGATCGCGATCAGGCGCAAGCCGAACGCGCGCAAGGCGCCGCGCGGCCTGGACGTGCTCGCCAGCGTCGACTCTCCGCCGATGGAGCGCATCATCAGGCTGATGAACGAGCCGTCGGACAACTTCTTCGCCGAGATGCTGGCCAAGGACGTGGCCATGCAGGTGAACGGGCGCGGCACGACCTCGGCGGGCGCGGCCCTGGTAGCCGGCTTCGCGCGCCGGCTCGGGTCGGGCGCCCAGCTCGTTGACGGCTCGGGGCTGTCGCGCGGCAACAAGGCCTCCCCCTACCGAGTGGTCCGGCTGCTGCGGGCGATGTACAACCGCGACCAGGTCCAGTCGGACGCCTACGTCGAATCGCTCGCGATCGCGGGCAGCGAGGGAACGCTCAAGGACCGCATGCGGCGCGGACCGGCGCACCGGCGGTGTACGGCGAAGACCGGCACGCTGTCGGACGTCAGCGCGCTGTCGGGCTACTGCGAGGTCAGCTCCGGCAACACGTACGCCTTCTCGATCCTGATGAACCGGATCTCGACGAGCTGGGCGCGGCGTCTTCAGGACCACATGCTCCAGAAGATCGCCGCGGTGAACCGCTAGCCGCTCAGCAGCGCCAGCAGGCCCTCCTCGTCGAGCACCTCGGTGCCCAGCTCCTGGGCCTTGGTCAGCTTGGAGCCCGGGTCGTCGCCGGCCACCAGGTAGTCGGTCTTCTTCGACACCGAGCCGGTCACCTTGCCGCCGGCGGCCTCGATGCGGGCGGTGGCGTCGGGGCGGGTCAGGTTCGGGAGCGTGCCGGTCAGCACCAGCGTCCTGCCCACCAGCGGCCCCTCGGCCGGCGGCGCGGCGCCCTCCTCCTCCATGCGGAGGCCGTAGCCACGCAGGCGCTCGATCAGGTCGCGCGTGCGCTCCTCGGCTAGCTCCGCGTGCACGGTCGCGGCCATGATCGGGCCCACGCCCTCGACCTGGGTCAGGTCCTCCTCGCCGGCCGCGATCAGCGCGTCGATCGAGCGCAGGTGGCGGGCCAGGTTGCGCGCGTTCACGTAGCCGACCCCCGGGATGCCGAGCGCGTACAGGACGAGGTGGAAGGGCTGCTGCTTGGACTGCTGGATCGCGTCCACGAGATTGCGCGCCGAGATCTCGGCGAAGCCGTCCAGCCCCGCCAGTCGCTCGACGGTCAGCTCGTAGAGGTCGGCCATGTCCGCGATCACGCCCTCCGACAGGAAGCGGCGCACGTTCTCCTCGCCGAGTCCGTCGATGTCCATCGCGCCGACGAAGTGCTTGACCGCCTGGAAGACCTGGCCCGGGCAGCCGCTGCGGTTGGGGCAGATCGTGAAGACGCCGCCGTCGGGCTTGACCGTGGGCGTCCCGCACGCGGGGCACTTCGACGGGGGGTCCATCGGCGCGCTGCGGCCCTTGCGCTTCTGCGCCTTGGCCGTCGGCGACACGACCTGCGGGATCACGTCGCCGGCCCGCATGACGATCACCTCGTCGCCCTCGCGCACGTCCTTGCGGCGCAGGTCCTCCTCGTTGTGCAGGGTGGCGAGCTTGACCGTCACCCCTGAGACCTGGACCGGCTCCAGCATCGCGAACGGGACCATGTGCCCGGTGCGGCCAACGTTCCAGGCCACGCCGTTGAGCATCGTCGTCGCGGTCGTGGGCGGGAACTTCCAGGCGATCGCCCCGCGCGGCTCGCGACCCACCACGCCGAGCTGGCGCTGGAGCTCGAGGTCGTCGACCTTGACCACCACGCCGTCGATCTCGAAGTCGAGCCGGTCGCGCCGATCCTGCCAGGCACGGCAGGCGGCCACGACCTGCTCGACCGTGTCGTGGATCTCCACGTCGCGGTTGACCCTGAGGCCGTGGTCGCGCAGCCACTCGAGCGACTCCCAGTGCGTCTCGAAGGAGATGCCCTCGAGCGCCCCGACGCTGTAGCACCAGATCGACAGCGGCCGCGACGCGGCCAGCTGGGGGTCGAGCTGGCGGATCGAGCCGGCCGCCGTGTTGCGCGGGTTGGCGTAGGTCGGCTCGCCCGCCTCGGCGCGCTGCTCGTTCAGGCGGGCGAACGCGGCCAGCGGCAGGTAGATCTCGCCGCGCACCTCGAGCAGCGGCGGGGCATCGTCGATGCGCAGCGGGATCGCGCCGATCGTGCGCAGGTTCTGCGTCACCTCTTCGCCGATCTCGCCGTTGCCGCGGGTCGCGCCGCGCACCAGCACGCCGTCCTCGTAGACGAGCGAGATCGCCAGCCCGTCGACCTTGGGCTCGGTCACGAAGCGCACGTCGCCCATCTCCACGCCCTGGCGCGCGAGATAGCGCTCCGAGCGCAGCACCCAGGCCGCCATCTCCTCCTCGTTGCGGGCGTTGGCGAGCGACAGCATCGGCTGGAGGTGGCGCACCTGCTCGAACTTGTCGAGCGGCTCGGCGCCCACGCGCTGGGTGGGCGAGTCGGGCGTGCGCAGCTCCGGGTGCTCGGCCTCGATGTCGCGCAGCTCGTTCAGCAGCGCGTCGTAGTCGGAGTCCGAGACCTCCGGGTCGTCGAGGACGTAGTAGCGGTGGTTGTGGTGGTCGAGCGTCCGCCGCAGCTCGGCCGCCCTGTCCTCGGCGGTCGTACTCACACTTCCCGCGCCGCCGGCTTGAGCAGGGCGTCCAGGTCGAAGCCGGTCAGCTGCTCGACGCCGGCCAGGTCGTTGAGGTCGAAGTGCAGCGGGGTGACCGAGATGCACCCCTCCGAGATCGCCGCGAAGTCCGTCCCGTCCTCCTGCTCGTGGCTCGGCATGTTCCCGTACATGCGGAACCGGCGCCGCCCGTCGCGCTCCTCGGTCAGCTCGAGACGGTCGTTGTAGACGCGCTTGCCGAGCCTGCACGCGCGCGCGCCCTGCACGGGGCCGAAGGGCACGTTGACGTTGAGCAGCGTCCCCTCCGGGACCGGCACGCCGGCCAGCTCCTCGACCATGCGCGCGGTGAACGCCGCCGCCTGCTCGAAGTGATCGGCCTGCCAGGCGCGGCCGGCGCGGAAGTCGAGCGCGCCGTGGTCGGCCTGCTGCGAGACGGCGATCGCCGGCAGCCCCAGCACGACGCCCTCGAGCGCGGCGGCGACGGTCCCCGAGTAGGTGATGTCGTCGCCCAGGTTCGCCCCGTGGTTGATTCCGGAGACGATCACCTCGGGCTCGAAGTCGAGCAGCCCGAGGGCGGCCAGACGCACGCAGTCGACCGGCGTGCCGTCGGTCTGGAAGCCGGAGCTGCCGTCCCCGAACTCCACCTCCTCGACCCAGAGCGGCTGCTGGAAGGTGATGCTGCGGGCGGTGGCGGAGCGGTTCGAGTCGGGCGCGACGACGGCCAGGTCGACGTTCGGCACGTCGAGCAGGGCGCGCCGGAGCGTGTTCAGGCCGGTGGCGCCGATCCCGTCGTCGTTGGTCAGCAGGACCCTCATTCTGGAGACCCCCTGCGGGCATCCTGCCCGCAGGTTTGATGGAAAGGGCGCCTTCCAGGCGCCGTGAACGGAGCCGGTTTCACCGGCTCCTCAGGTTACTTAGTAGGCGACCGACTCCAGGTAAAGCCCGTGCGGAGGCGCCGTCGCCCCCGCGTCGCTGCGCGGGCGGCCCTCGAGCAGTCGCGCGAACGACGCGGGATCGGCGTCCGCGAGCATCGTCCCGACCAGCACGCGCACCATGTTGCGCATGAAGGCGTCGGCCTCGATCACGAACGCGAGCACGTGCTCGGACTCGTCGAACCACTCGGCGCGCAGCACGTCGCGCTCGAAGCGCACGTGGTCGGTGACGGTCGGCGTGAAGGCCGTGAAGTCGTGCGTGCCGGGCAGGGCCGCCGCGCACGCGTCCAGCGCCTCGCGGTCGAGCGAGCGCGGCCACCAGAGCGCGCGCCCCTCCTCGAACGGGCTCGGGACCGAGCGGCGCAGCACGCGGTAGCGGTAGGTGCGGCTGCGGGCGTCGCGGCGCGCGTCGAAGCCGTCCGCGGCCGCCTCGCTCTCGAGCACGCGCAGGTCGCGCGGCAGGACCCCGTTCAGGGACCGCCGGAGCGCCGGCTCGCCGTCATGGCTGGCGACCTGACCGAGCGCGTGCACGCCGCGGTCGGTCCGCCCCGCCACCGTCAGCGCGGCGTCGCGCCGCAGCACGGTCGCGAGCGCCTCCTCGAGCACGCCCTGGACCGTGCGCCGGCCCGGCTGGCGCGCCCAGCCGGCGAACTCCGAGCCGTCGTACTCGAGCAGCAGCCTGGCGGTCAGCGTCCTACCCGCGCTTGCGCGCGACGAGGAGCAGGTAGTCCACGGCGACCCGCACGCCGCCATCGTCGTCGTCGGTTGCCCACCTGCGCATCAGGTCCAGCGTGTCGCGGAGCAGCTCGTCGTACTGCTCGGGCGGGAGTCCCTCCCGGGCCGCGGCGTAAGGCGGGGAGCTGTCGGCCATCTCGTCCGCGAGCGCCTCCGCCGACTCAGCCGCGAACGTGATCGTGCCGCCCTCGATCTCCACGTGCGACGCGAGCGGCTCGAGGCGGGTGCGCGCGGTCGCCTCCTCGCCCCACTCCTGGGGGCGGCCGAGCCCCTCCGGCGTTGGGTTGAAGCGCTGGCCGAGCGCGCTCAGGTCGCCGAAGAAGCCCTCGGCGGTCCAGACCGCCATGCCGACGGTCCCGCCCGGGCGCACGACCCGGAACATCTCGGCGGCCGCCACCTCGGGGCGCGGGGCGATGAACGCGCCGAACGCCGAGCCGACGCAGTCGAAGCGCGCGTCCTCGAATGGCAGGTCCTCGACGTCCGCCTGGACCCATTCGACGTCGAAGCCCTCGGCCTCGGTTCGCGCACGCCCCAGCTCGATCATGCCCGGCGCCAGGTCGGAGGCAACCACGCTCGCTCCCTCGCGCGCGCACGCGCTCGCGAAGTTGCCGGAGCCGGCGCCGACGTCGAGCACCTCCTGGCCGGCCGAGACCGCACACGCGTCGGACAGGGCGTCCGCCGCCGGCTGGAACCGGCGCGCGAGGACCGAGTAGTCGCCCAGGCCCCAGACCCGGGACTGGCGCTGCTTCAGCTCGTCGACTTCGCTCATGTCGCCACAGTCCAGCACAATGCAATCCGTGAAGGTCACTGCCAAGGCTGACTACGCGGTGCGGGCGGTGCTCGAGCTGGCCACCGTGGACGAGGGGCTCATCAAGGGCGAGCGCATCGCGCAGGCGCAGGGAATCCCGCTCAAGTTCCTCGAGAACATCCTGATCGACCTCCGTCACGCCGGCATCGTGCACGCCCAGCGCGGGGCCGAGGGCGGCTACCGCCTGGCGCGCGACTCGGCCGAAGTGACGCTCGGCGAGGTGATCCGGGCGGTGGAGGGCCCGCTGGCGAGCGTGCGCGGCGAGCCGCCCGAGTCGGTCTCCTACACAGGCGCCGCCGAGAACCTCCAGACGGTCTGGGTGGCGGTGCGCGCCAGCTTGAGGAGCGTGCTCGACGACCTCACGCTCGACGACGTGGTCGACGGCCGCCTGCCGCAGCGCGTCAAGCGCCTGACCGAGCAGCCGGACGCCTGGTCTAGACGCTGACCGGCTCGGCCTCGAGCCGCAACCAGACGATCTGACCCTCGGTCAGCTCGAGCTCCTCGGCGCGCGTGCGGGTCGTCTGAGCCCAGGTCGACTCGCCGTCGCCCAGCGACAGCTCCACGCGCACCTCGAAGCCGAGGTGGACGATCCTGTCGATCTGGGCCTCGGAGGCGCCGCCGGCCGGCTCGATCAGGATCTCCACGTCGTGCGGCCGGATCCACTGTCCGGACAGCTCGCTGACGGGACCCACGAAACGCATCACGAACTCGTTGGACGGTTTCTCGTAGAGGTCGCGCGGCGACCCCACCTGCTCGATGTCGCCGTGGTTGAGCACGACGATCTGCTCCGCGACCTCCATCGCCTCCTCCTGGTCGTGCGTGACGAACACGGTGGTCACGTGGACCTCGTCGTGCAGCCTGCGCAGCCAGGCGCGCAGCTCCTTTCGGACGGTCGCGTCGAGTGCCCCGAACGGCTCGTCGAGCAGGAGCACCCGCGGCTGGACCGCCAGCGCGCGAGCCAGCGCCATGCGCTGGCGCTGCCCGCCCGACAGCTGCGACGGGTAGCGGTGCGCGAACCCCTCGAGGTGGACGAGCTCGAGCAGCTCCTTCACGCGCACGTCGATCTCGTCCTTGGGCCGCTTGCGGATCGTCAGGCCGAACGCGACGTTCTTCGCGACGGTCATGTGCTTGAAGGCCGCGTAGTGCTGGAAGACGAAGCCGACGTTGCGGCGCTGCGGCGGCGTGAGGGTCGCGTCCTCGCCCCCGATCAGCACGCGGCCGCTGTCGGGCTGCTCGAGCCCGGCGATCACGCGCAGCAGGGTGGACTTGCCGCCGCCGCTCGGGCCGAGCAGGGCGGTCAGAGACCCGTCGCGCACGCTCAGCGACACCTCGTTGAGCGCCACGAAGTCGCCGAAGCGCTTGGACACGTTCTCGACGACGATGCTCATCGCTGAGACTCCTTTGGCTTGATCAGGTTCATCGCGAGCAGCGTCGCGAAGGCCAGCAGGGCAAGGACGACCGAGGCCGCGTAGGCGCCGGTCTCGTCGAAGCGCTGGAAGCGGTTCTCGACGAACAGCGTCGCGGTCTCGGTCTGGCCGGACAGCTTGCCGGACACGACGCTCACCGCCCCGAACTCGCCGAGCGCGCGGGCGGTGGTCAGAACCACGCCGTAGGCGACGCCCCAGCGGATCGCCGGCAGCGTGATGCGGAAGAAGGTCTGGAGCTTGTTGGCGCCCAATGTCGCGGCCGCCTGCTCCTGCTGGGTGCCGATCTCGCGCAGCACCGGGATCACCTCGCGCACGACAAACGGCAGCGACACGAACATCGTCGCCAGGATCATCCCGGGCGTCGAGAAGATCACCTGGACGCCGTGATCGGCCAGCCACGGGCCGATCCAGCCGTCGCGGCGCCCGTAGACAAGCAGCAGCGCGAGGCCCACGACCACGGGCGAGACGGCGAACGGGAGGTCGACCAGCACGTTCAGCAGAGCCCGCCCGCGGAAGCGCTGGCGCACGATCGCGAGCGCGCAGAGCACGCCGAAGATCGTGTTCAGCGGCACCGCGACGATCACCATGATGAACGTCATCCAGAAGGCGTGCTGGGCCTCGGGCGTGGTCACGGCGTCCCAGGCCGCCGCAATGCCGTCCTGGAAGGCGTTGATGAACACGAGCGCCACCGGGATGCCCAGCAGCAGCGCCAGGTAGCCGAGCGCGAGGAAGCGCAGCGCGTACCTACTCCTCATGGCGCAGTGCCTTCCTGGACAGCCAGTTGAAGAACAGCAGGACCACGAGCGCGATCACCAGCAGCGCGACCGAGACCGCCGCGGCCGCCTCGGGGGCGTCGCTCTCGACCAGCGAGAAGATCAGCACGGAGGCGGCCTGGGTCTTGAACGGGATCATGCCGGTGATCAGCACGAGCGAGCCGAACTCGCCGATCGCGCGCGCGAAGGCCAGCCCGGAGCCGGCCAGGATCGCCGGTGTCAGGTTGGGCAGCACGATGCGCCGGAACGTCGTCAGCTTGCTCGCCCCGAGCGACTCGGCCGCCTGCTCCATCTCCACGTCGAGCTCGAGCAGCACCGGCTGGACGGCGCGGACCACGAATGGGAGCGTCACGAACAGCAGCGCGACGACCACCGAAGCCCTGGTGAAGGCCAGGTTGATCCCCACCGGGCTGTCGGGTCCGTAGAACGCCAGCAGCGTCAGGCTCGCGACGATCGTCGGGAGCGCGAAGGGCAGGTCGATCAGCGAGTTGACGATGCCCTTGCCGGGGAACTCGTCACGCACGAGCACCCAGGCGATCAGCGTCCCGAACACGACGTTGATCAGGACGACGATCACCGACGCGATCAGCGTCAGCCTCAACGATGCCCACGCCTGCTCCGTGGTGATGGCGCTCCAGAACGAGTCGACGCCGCTGTCGAGCGACTTCGCCACCACCGCCGCCAGCGGGATCAGCGCGACGATGCTCAGGTATGTCATGGCGACCCCGCGGGTGAGGACGTCCCCGGAGTACGGGAACGCCCTTCCCACGCGGGTCGCCGGCGCCGCGGGCGGCGGCGCGGCTGCTGCTTCGCTAGCCGGAGGCAGTGCTCTTCCCCTGGGATTTGAATATCTCGGCGATGACGCCCTTCTCCGGGTCGAAGAAGGTGTCGTTCACCTCGCCCCAGCCCCCGAACTTGCCGATCTCGAACAGCTTCGGCGGCGTCGGGAAGTCCTGATCGCTCTCGACGCCCTCGACGACGGGCCGATAGCCCTTGCTCGCGAAGATGCCCTGAGCCTCGGGCGTGTAGAGGAAGTCGACGAACGCCTTGGCCTTGTCCAGGTCGTCCGACTCGTTGACGGTCGCGACCGGGTTCTCGATCAAGAGCGTCTCGTCCGGCACGATGTAGTCGAGCTCCTCACCCTGCTGCTGGGCCAGGATCGCCTCGTTCTCGTAGCCGACCAGGACGTCACCCTTGCCGCTCGCGAACGTCTGGAGCGACTCGCGCGCGCTCTTGTCGAGCACGGGCACGTGATCGAACAGCTGGGTTAGGTAGTCCTTGGCCTCGTCCTCGGACTTGCCCTGCTCCAGCGCCGCCCCGTAGGCGGCCATGATGTCCCACTTCGCGCCGCCGGACGTGAAGGGGTTGGGCACGAGCACCTCGACGTCGTCCTTGACCAGGTCGTCCCAGCTCTCGATGTTCTTCGGGTTGCCCTTGCGGACCATCAGAACGACGACCGAGTCGGTGACGAACCCGTCGTGCTCGTTCTGGTTCCAGTCCTCGTCGACCAGCCCGGCGTCTACCAGGCGGGTCATGTCGGGCTCGAGCGAGAACTCGACGACGTCGGCCGCGAGGCCTCCCTCGACGGCGCGCGACTGCTCGCCGGAGGCGGCATAGGACGTGTTGAAGCCCACGCCCTTGCCATCGGGCGTCTTGTTGAAGGCCGGGATCAGCTCCTTGTAGGCCTCCTCGGGGGTCGAGTAGGCGACCAGTGTCAGCTTGGTGTCGCCGCTGCCCTCGCTGCCGCCGCCGCTGTCGTCGGAGGTGCCGCCGCACCCGGCGGCGGCGATCAGCGCGATTACGGCGAGGGGTATCAGGGCCCTGAATGGGCGAGTCCGAGTCCGTTTCATTTTCCACCTTGTCAATGGGCTTAGGCGGAGGCACCGTAGCAGAAAGCCCACAAAGCCGGTCGGGATTGGGTGGAGTGACCCTTGCGGTCAAGGACGGGGCGCGGCTGCCGATGTCTCCATTGACTTGGTTCGCCGCCTGCCGACTCTCCTCGCCGCCGCGCTCACGCTGACGCTCGCCCTCGGGGCGACACCCGACGCGCATGCGCGTCCCGCGCGCGACATCGGCGGCGTGGCGCTGCACCCTTGGCAGCTCCAGACCTCAGGCGATCGCGAGCGCGTTCTCGCGGGCGTGGCGGCGACGGGCGCCCGCTGGGTGCGTGTGGACATGATCTGGAGCACGATCGAGCCGCACGGGCCGGGGCACCGCAACTGGTCGAAGTTCGACGCGATCGTCGACGCGGCCGACCGCTACGGGCTGAAGCTCCTGCCGATCGTCGCCTACGTGCCGCCCTGGGCGAGCGCGTCGGGTGACCTGTGGGCCTACCCCGACTCCGAGGCGTTCGAGAGCTTCTTCGCAGCGGCGCTGACCCGGTATCCCCGCATCCAGGCCTGGGAGCTGTGGAACGAGCCCAACCTGAGCCGCTTCTCCAAGCCCGGGCCGAATCCGGCCGCCTTCGTGGAGCTCCTGCGAGCCGCCCGCCACGCGCACGACGCGGTCGGCTCACGCGCCAAGCTGATCGCCGGCGGGCTCGCTCCCGCGGCCGACATCGACATCGTGACCTGGATCAACCAGGTCGCGATCCGGGGCGGGCTGCGCTTGATCGACGGGCTCGGCATCCACCCCTACAGCTCGGTCAGCCCAGACGACCCGCGCTCGTGGATGATGCAGCTCCAGGCGCTGCACGACCGGCTGGCCGATCTGGGGCGCCCCGACCTGCCGCTCTGGCTGACCGAGTACGGCGCGCCCACGGTCCCCGTGGCGAACGGATACGGCCCGGCGCTGAGCGAGGCGCAGCAGGCCGAGCGCCTGGCGACCGCGTTCGCGCTGGCGACCCGCTTCGACTGGATCGAGAACCTGACCTGGTACGAGTACCGCGACAGCTGCGGCGACCGGCGCGACCCGGAGTGCAACTTCGGGCTCGTGCGCGGCGACCTGTCGCCGAAGCCCGCCTACGCCGCCCTGCGCGGCGTGATGGCGGGCGCGGTGGCGCCGCTGCGCCCCAAGCTGCTGCTGAGCACGAAGATCCGCGGTGCGCGGGTGCCGGTGGCGAGCGCGTCGAAGGCGAAGCGGCGGCCCGCGAAGCGGCGGCACGCCAAGCGCCGCTCCGCCAAGCGGCGCGTGCGCAAGCACGTCCGGGTCAACCGGATCACCGTGAGCGGCCGGCTGACGCTACCCGGCACGCCCTACCCCACCGCGAAGCTGACGATGCTGCTGCCCCGCCGCGGGGGTCTCCCGAAGACCGTGCAGGTCCAGGTGGCGGAGGGCTACTTCTGGGCCCGCTTCGACGGTCGTGACCTGACGTCGGGCACGCTCGAGGCCCGCTTCCCCGGCGCGCCCGGCTACCACCCGCTGACGACCCGGATTCAGGTCGTGAGCTCGGTGACGACGATCCGGTAGCCCAGGTCGAGCTCGTCCAGGTCCAGCAGATCGGCGTTGCGGCGCTCCCACTCGCCGCTGTGGAGGTCGGCCTCCAGCCGCTCGACGGCGTCTGCGACCTCCCCGGACGGCAGCAGCCGGAAGACGGAGATCCCGTCGCGCACGCGCGGATCGAGATATGCGCGCGGCCGGCGCCAGTAGGCGTGCATGAAGCCGTCGCGGCAGTCGTGCGGGATCGGCACCGGCTCGACGTGGCCGCCGCCCAGCGTCGCCAGCATCGAGTCGAGCGTGTACCCCTCCGGCACGAGCCTTCCGAAGCCGGGCAGGTAGTCGCGCACCAGCCAGGAGTCCCACTGGGCGCGCGGCTCCCAGGTGAACAGCACCACCCGCCGCCGCGCCACGCGGCGCATCTCGAGCAGGCCGCGGTCGTGGTCCTCCCAGTGATGGTTGGACAGCACGGCCAGCGTGGCGTCGAACGAGTCGTCCGGGAAGGGCAGCTGCTCCGCACGAGCGTCCACGACCGGCGCCGAGCCGGGTGGTCGCTGGGCGCGCATCACAGCGGACGGTTCGACGGCGGTCACGTCGAGATCGGCCGGCTCGTACGAGCCGCTTCCGGCGCCGACGTTCAGGACCGTGCGGGCATCACCGAGGGCGGCGCGGATCCGCGCCGCCAGGCGCGGGTCCTCGCGCCGCACATCCGTGTAGCCGATCCCGAAGGTGTCGTAGCGTGGCGCGATCTCACAATTGTCCCCTCCTGCACTCCGCTGCGATGGCTCTCAGGCGAGCGCTCCTGGTCGGAACTGCCTGCGAGCGGCTGGCCAGCGAGCCGCCCGCCTAGAGCCCGCGCGGGTGACGCACCACGTAGCCGGCCGACGACCGGTGCGTCGAGGTCCAGCGTGAGCCGGTCTCGCTGATCGCGCTGGTGTCGAACCGGCGGCCGTCCACGACCATGTAGGCGTGCCCCGGGTTCGCGTAGATCGTGATGTGGCGTCCGCGGCCCGGCGCGCCGTACTTCATGAACCCGCTCGAGTCGAGCGGCGTGCGCAGCAGGCCGGCGAAGTGCAGCGCGAATGAGATCGAGCCCGAGCAGTCGTAGCCGGTGTCGTGGTAGCGGCCGTGCCCGCCGCCGTACTTGTACGGCTTGCGAGCGATCCGGTTGGCGGAGGCGATCACACGCCAAACGGCGCCTCGTCGCGCACTGCCACCGCCGCTGCCGCGGCGCTTGAGCACCGGACCGGGACCGATACCGAGCGCCTGGCGCGTCTGCGGGCCGACCACGCCGTCGGCCGTCAGGCCGTGGCTGGCCTGGAAGCTCTTCACGGCGGCCTCGGTCGCCGGGCCGAAGACCCCGTCCGCCGGCAGGCCGAGCTTGCGCTGAAGCGTGCGCACCCCGCCACCGCGTGCGCGGTGCGACTTGCGGCCACGCGACGTGTGGGCGCGGCCGTGGAGACGCTTGCGCTTGAGCGCCGGGCCCGGCCCGAGGCCGAGCGCCTGACGCGTCTGCGGACCGACCACGCCGTCGACCGCCAGCCCGTGCCGGCGCTGATAGCGCTTGACCGCGCGCTCGGTCTGCGGGCCGAAGACGCCGTCGGCGGGGATGCCGAGCGCCTGCTGGAGCCGGCGCACGTCGTCCTTCGACTGCGAGGCGCGCGCCTTGACGGCAAGCGCGTCGTCCGGAGCGAGCAGCGCGAGGCCGCCCGCGGCCAGCACGAGGGCGGCGAGCGCAGCGACCACCGCGCGGCGAGCGGCCCCGAGCGGGCTTGCGGCGACGTGCAGCGGCGGATCTGTCTGGCGGGCTAGCGGCATTTGGTTGGCGCCTACGAGGTGAGCTGACGGGCTCGCGCGGCTTGCGCTACTCCCGGGCACCCGGCCCGGGCGATTCGCCCCCGCGGCACTGCGGCCGCATTGGTTCCCCCGCTCGCCGGACCTTGGGTCGCGGCGACTCGGCGTCGGAAGGGCGTCTTTCTATCAGCAGAAAGTCCTGCACGTTGCAGGATTTCTTGCAGTAGGGTCGCGCCCCATGCAGGAGATAACACCCGAAATCCGCCATTGGACCGCTGTTCACCCCCACATCGGCTGGCGGGTCAGCTCGTACTGGTTGCCCGGCTTGAAGCTGCTGCTGGACCCGCTCGAGGTGCCAGACGAGGTCGACGGCGTCGAGCAGATCGTCCTCACCAACCGCCACCACGGTCGCTCCGCCTTCGAGGCCGGCGAGCGCTTCGGGGCGCCGGTGCACGTGCCGCGCGACGGGCTGCACGAGTTCGAAGGCGACCCCGTCGAGCCCTACGACTTCGGCGAGCCGTTCCTCGATGGCGCGATCACAGCTCATCAGGTGACGGAGCTGTGGCCGGACGACGGCGCCCTGCACATCCCGGCCGTCGACGCACTCGCCATCGCCGACACGGTCCTCAACGACAACGGACGCCTCCAGTTCATGCCCGACGTCTGCTTCGGCGACGTCGAGGCGGAGCGGGCGAGTATCCGCGCGGGGCTGACGCGGCTCGCTGACGAGCTCGACTTCAGCCATCTGCTGCTCGCCCACGGCGACCCCCTGGCAGCGGATGGTCGCGAGCGCCTACGCGAGTTCTAGCGCTCCGCTTCCTCCTCGAGCAGGGTGCGCTGGTCGAGCGTGAACAGCACCCCGAGCGCGGGCAGGATGAGCACCACCGCCACGCCGAACAGCACGAGTATGGACGTCAGCGTCTCGCTCGCGCCGGCGCCCTCCTCGATGGTGAGCGTCGTCGGCAGTAGGTAGGGGTACTGCGCCACGCCCCAGCCCCAGATGACGGCGACCACGGCGGCGACGGCCACCGGGCGGACACCGCGCTCCGCACCGCGCCACAGGAGCGTCATCGCGGCCACCCCGCACACGACCGACGCGAGCACCAGCGGCAGCCCGTCGCCGGTGAGGCCGTCGTAGATGAAGCGCGCGTCCTCGTGGAGGGCAACGATCCCACCGACCGCGAATACCCCGGCCACGCCCGCCGCGACGCGGGCGCGCATCGCGAAGTAGTCGATCAGGTCGGGATCGCCGAACCGGCGGGCGTCGGTGATCAGGAACACCGCCGCGAGATAGGCGCCGGTCGCGACGAACAAGGCGCCCAGCACGAGCGAGACCGGGTTGAACCAGCTCGTCAGGGCGTCGCCCGCCGCGTTGCCGACCGGCACCCGTCCAGAGGCGACCGCGCCCACCACGGTTCCCATGAAGAACGGCGTCAGTACCGACGAGATGGCGAACGCCCACTCCGCGAAGCGCCTCGCCGCCCTCCGGTTGGCGACGCGGTGGAAGGCAAAGCCGGCACCGCGCAGCACGATGCCCAGAGCGGCGAGGCTGAGCGGGATGAACAAGGTCGACATCACTGAGGAGAAGGCCTCGGGGAAGCCCGTCCAGAGGGTCACCAACATGAAGATCAGCCAGACGTGGTTGGCCTCCCAAACGGGGCCGATCGCCCAGTCGACGAGGTCTCGTGCCCGCGTACCGCGCTCGCTGCCGCCCGAGACGAGCGCCCAGAGGCCGCCCCCGAAGTCGGCTCCCCCGAACACCGCGTAGAGGGTCAAACCGACCCAGAGCACGCCCGCGACCGCGTCCGCGCTGCTCATGACGGCCGCGGCCCGTACGGCACGTCGACGTCGTCCACCTGCGCCTCCCGCCAGCGCCGTGACATCGCACGTAGGACGATCACCGTGGCGACCCCGAGCGCCGTATAGGTGAGGAAGACGACTCCGAGACTGATCCAAACGCCGCTCGCCTGGGTGACCGCGTCCTCGGTGCGCATCACCTCATAGACGATCCACGGCTGTCGCCCGACCTCCGTGACGATCCAGCCGCACTCCAGCGCCACGATCGCCGCCACACCCGAGACAGCGATCGCGCGCAGGAACCAGGGCGTGGCGGGGATGTCGCGCTTGCGCCACCAGGCCACCCCGAGCCAGAGCCCGAGTGCGATCAGGGCGGAGCAGATGCCCACCATCGCGTCGAACGCCCAGTGGAGCATCGTGTTCGCGGGCGGGCGGTCATCGGGTGGCACCGAGTCGAGCCCGATCACTTCGGTGTCGGTGCTGAAGCCGACCAGCCAGGAGTCCAGGCCGGGGATCCCGATCCCGCCCTTCACGCCGTCCGAGGTGCAGCGGCCGCCGATGTACTCGGTGACGTGGGTGTCCGTCTCCTGCACGCACTCCATCGCGGCGAACTTGACCGGCTGGTCCTTGGCGATCGCCCGCGCGGCCGTGTCGCCGACCATGAACTGGATCGGCGTCAGGATCACGCCCATCGTCAGCGGGATCAGCAGGCCGAGCCGGTGGTGGCGGTCGCGTCGCCCGCGCAGCATCCCGACGGCGTACACCGACGCGACCAGGAAGCCGGTGACCAGGTAGGCCGCCAGGATCATGTGAGGAGCCTCATAGGCAACGGCGCCGTTGAAGAAGGCGTCGAGCGGGCTGACGCCGCTCACCGTCCCATCGGAGGCGAGCGTGAACCCGTCGGGCTGGTTCATCCATGAGTTCGCGGCGACCACCGACCAGGCGCCGCCGATGCCCGCGAGCGCGACCGGGACGCCGGTCCAGAAGTGCGTCCACGGCGACAGGTGCTTCCAGCCGTAGATGTAGATGGCGATGAAGATCGCCTCGGTGAAGAAGAAGATCCCCTCGAGCGCGAAGGGGAGCCCGAAGACGTCGCCGAAGCGGCGCATGAACTCGGGCCACAGCAGCCCCATCTCAAACGACAGCACGGTCCCTGTGATCGCGCCCACGACGAACGTCACCGCCGCGACCTTCGACCAGCGCTTGGCCAGCCCCAGCGCCACCTCGTCGCCCCGCCTCAGCCCCAGCCAGTTGGCGATCAGGATGATCGCCGGAAGGCCCACGCCGAGACACGCCAAGACGATGTGGAAGCCGAGCGTGAAGCCCATCTGGCTGCGAGCGGCGCCGAGGTCCGCCGCGAACGGAACGAAGTCCGTCACCTGACGGCGTGCGGCCTGGCCGGCGCCCGGCTGATGCCGACCTCGCGCTCGATCAGGGCGCTCTGACGCTCGCCGAAGCGGGCACCGACCCACTTCAGGAGCACGCCCATGCGTCGGCCGACCTGCCCGCCGAGGTAGTACAGATGAACTCCGAGATAGGTGAGGAAGGCCGGCCAGCCCGAGAGCTTCAGGCCTCTGATCTCGCAGATCGCCTTGCCGCGGCCTACGACCGCGAGCGCGCCCTTGTCGAGGTACCGGAACGGTGTCGAGGCTCCACGCTCACCGCGGCGGATCGCCTTGGCCACGTGATGGGCCTGCTGGATCGCGACCGTCGCGAGGCCGGGGAGCGGCTTTCCCTGTGGCCCGGCCAGGGAGGCGCCATCTCCGATAACGGATATCTCCGGCCGGCCCGGCAGGGTCAGGTCCGGGTTGACCTCGATCCGCCCGGCACGGTCCGTGCTCGCCCCGGTGGCTCGGGCGAGGGCGTCGGTCAGCGCCACCGACTGTACCCCCGCCGCCCAGATGACGGTGCGAGAGTCGATCCGCTCGGTGGCTCCCCCGACTTCGATCGTGACGCCGCTGCTGTCGATGGCCGTGGCCAGTGCGCCCTCGCGAACGGTCACCCCGAGTCGCCCGAGCTGAGTGGCCACCTTCCTCGAGAGCTCCTCGCTGAACGCGGACACGACCCGGTCGCCCGCGTCCAGCAGGATCACCTTCGCCTGGCTCGTGTCGATGCGCCGGTACTGGCGCTTCATGTCGCTGACCGTGAGCGCGAGCTCACCCGCGATCTCCACCCCGGTTGGACCACCGCCGACGACGACAAAGGTCAGGTACGCGGCCTGCTCGGCGGGGTCGTTGCTGCGCTCCGCCTCTTCGAGCGCCGCGTAGAAGTGCTGCCTGAGGTTGATCGCGTCCATCAGCGTCTTGAGGCCGTAGGTGACCTCCTGCCATTCGTCGTGGCCGAAGTAGGAGGTGCGCGCGCCGCAGGCCACGATCAGGCTGTCGTAGTCGAGCCGGTCGCCGTGGGCGAGCACCACCTGCCGGCGTTCCGGATCGATGTCGGTGACTTCGGCCATGAGCACCGTGGTGTTGGCGCTGCGCTTCAGCGAGGGCCGGATCGGCGCTGCGCAGTCGCTGGGCGCCAGCGCCCCGGCCGCGACTTGATAGAGCAGCGGCTGGAACAGGGGGTGATTGGTGCGGTCGACGAGCGTCACGTCCACGTCGGCGTGCCGCAGGCGGCGAGCGGCAGCGAGGCCCCCGAAGCCGCCGCCGACGATCACGACCCGCGGCCGCCGGGCGCTGGCGGCCTCAGCCGGCACGCGCGGGCTCCCTCACCGCGCCCGGCTCCGCTCCAAGCCGCTCGAGCAGGTGGTCCCCCACTCGTAACGCGTTGGCCATCGCGGTCAGGGCCGGGTTCACCGCCCCGATGCTGGGGAAGAAGCTGGTGTCGACGACGTAGAGGTTGTCGAGCTCGTGGGCGCGGCAGTTGGTGTCGAGCACGGACGTCTCGGGGTCGCTGCCGAAGCGGCAGGTGCCCGCCTGGTGGGCGACCCCCGCCACCGGGATGTCGGTCTTCAGGTAGGCGTGCCGTGGGATCAGGTGGTCGGGCTGCATCCCGGCGTGCGCCAGCAGCCCCTTGAGCTTGTGGTACAGCCGCTTGGCGGGGTCGTGGTTGGTCTGCCGGTAGCTGAGCCGCACGTTCCCGTCGCGGTCGAGCGTGACGCGGTTCTCCGGCCGCGGCAGGTCCTCGGTCGAGAGCCAGAAGTCGACGGCGTGGTGGGCCAGCCCCTCGAGCGTCCGCGTCGGCGCCGGCTTCGTCTCGAGCGGCTTCTCGCCCCGGAACATGTCGGCCTGCGACTTGCCGACCATCTGGATGTTGCCCAGCGGGTACTCGTAGTCGTCGCTGCCGAGGTAGAAGTCGTTGAGGCCGAGCGTCTTCTGGAAGACGGTCGGGTTCGGCTCCTTTGAGAGGGCGAGCACGGCCTGGCTGTGGTGGAACGTGTAGTTGCGCCCGAGCTGGTCGGATCGGTTCGACAGGCCGTGCGGGTGCTTGTCTGTGGCCGAGGCGAGCAGCAGCTTGGCCGAGTTGGCCGCTCCGCACGAAACGACCACGATGTCGGCGCTGAAGCTCTCGCGCGCTCCGTTGTGGTCGACGACAACCTCGGTCACCGTCGTGCCGGCCGGGTTGGTGCGCAGCGCCAAGGCGCGGGCGTTCCTCATCAAGGTGACGTTGGGATGCTCGAGCGCCGGCCGCACCGCGAGCACCTCGGCGTCGGACTTCGCGTGCACCAGGCACGGGAAGCCATCGCACGTCGAACAGCGGACGCACGCGCCGTGGGCCATGTCGGCCTCGTTGAGCATCACGCCGCACGGTGCGTGGAAGGGATGGTGGCCGGCCGCCTCGAGATCGTCGGCGAGCTGCTGGATGCGCGGCTCGTGCGACACCGGCGGGAACGGATAGGGCGCACTCGCCGGCGGCTCGGTGGGGTCCTCCCCGCGAGCGCCGTGCACCTCGTAGAGCTGCTCGGCCTCCGTGTAGTAGGGCTCGAACTCGTCGTAGCCGACCGGCCAGGCGGGCGAGACTCCGTCGTGGTGGCGCAGCTCGACGAAGTCCTCGGCGCGCAGCCGGTAGAGCGCGGCGCCGTAGAGCTTGGTGGCGCCGCCGACGAAGTAGTGAACCTGCGGCTGGAACGCCTTGCCGGTCTCGTCCACGTACCAGGTGTCCGGCGAGATGTAGCGGTTGCCGATGAACACCTCGGCCGCCGACCAGTTCTGGGGCTCGCGCGGCAGCCAGTCGCCACGCTCGAGCAGCAGGATGCGCTTGCCCGAGGGGGCGAGGCGGTGCACGAGCGTGCCGCCGCCCGCGCCGCTGCCGATGACGATCACGTCGTAGGAGCTCACGTCGTGTACTCCTCGAGTCGCTCTTGCAGGATGATGCGCGCGCCCGCCTCGATCAGCGCGAGGTGCGAGAAGGCCTGCGGGAAGTTGCCCAGGTGGCGCCC
>JBQGCL010000055.1:0-22400 GCA_052038485.1 Thermoleophilaceae bacterium
GCTCCGCCCGATGCCTTCAGCATCGCCAGCGTCTTGGATTCGATCTGGCGCACTCGCTCGCGGGTTACTCCGACCTCGTGGCCGATGTCCTCCAGGGTCATCGGGCCCTTGTCGCCCAGGCCGTAGCGCAGCTCGATCACGCGGCGTTCGCGCCAGGGCAGCGAGTCGAGCACCTGCTGCAGGTCCGCGTCCCGGATTCGGTTGGCCACCACCTCGAGCGGGCGGTCGCCGGCCTCGTCGGAGATGAAGTCGCCCAGCGAGGCGTCGCCTTCCTCCCCGCCCACCGGCGCCTCCAGGGAGACCGGCTCCTGGCCGAGCTTCAGGATCTCCTCGACCTTCTTCGGCGTCATCTCCACCAGCTCGGCGATCTCCTCGAACGTCGGCTCGCGGTTGTTCTGCTGCATCAGCGACCGCTTCGCGCGCGCCACCCGGTTCATCCGCTCCACCATGTGCACCGGGATCCGGATCGTCCTCGACTGGTCCGCCAGCGCTCGCGTGATCGCCTGCCGGATCCACCAGGTCGCGTAGGTCGAGAACTTGAAGCCGCGCCGCCAGTCGAACTTCTCGACCGCCCGGATCAGCCCGAGGTTGCCCTCCTGGATCAGGTCGAGCAGCGTCAGGCCGCGACCGGTGTAGCGCTTCGCGATCGAGACCACCAGCCGCAGGTTCGCCTCGATCAGCGCGTTCTTGGCCGACATGTCGTTCTGCTCGATGCGCTTCGCCAGCCGCACCTCGTCCTCGCGCGTGAGCAGCGGCACCCGCCCGATCGACCGCAGGTACAGCCGGACGGCGTCCTCGGCCCCCTGCTCCGGCGGCGCCACGGGCACGCCAGCGGTGACGGGGCCGCCGACCTCGTCGTACAGGTCCTCCTCGGACTCCTCCTCCTCGGGGGCGTCGAAGCCCTCGAGCTTTTCTTCGCTCATGCCGTCTGCCCCATTACCTCGTCCAGCTCGCCGCGAACCTGCTGCTCGGCCTTGGCCAGCTCGCTCTGGCGCGCGTGGTCGCCCGCCTGGGCGGCGCGCCGGATCTCACGCTCGATGCGGCGCTTCTCGAGCTGGAGGATGCTCATGCGCAGCACGGACTCCGAGCTCGCCGGCTGCTCCTGCGCCGCCAGCGCCACGTCGGTCACGAGCGCGGCCAGCGCCGGCTCGTCCACCGACAGCTCGACCAGCGGGTCCTCGAAGTGCTCGGCGAGGTGCTCGCGCGCACGGCGGGTGGCGTCGGACGAGAGCTGGTCGTCGGTCGGGCGCGACAGGTACTCGCGGCCCAGGTCGCCGCTCGCCAGGCAACGCGTCAGGAACTCGCGCTCCGCGCGGAACGCGATCTCGCCCGCGGACGCGCCGGCCGGGAGCACCGGGCCGGAGTCCGCGGTGGGGCGCGCGAAGCGCGGCGCGGGCTGGGAGCTGAGGGCGAGGGTCAGCGAGGGCACGGGCACGTCGAGCCGATCCGCTACCTCGCGGACCAGCTCATCCCGCATAGCCGTCCTCTCGGATGTCGCAGCGATCAACCCGCGCGCCTCCTCCAAAGCCTTGTCCCTACCGGTGGGAGTACCGAGTTCTGCATCGGCAAGAACCCGCCGAACTTGAAATTGGATCAGTGCGAGTGCCCCGTCCAACCGCTTGCTAAAGGCCTCCGCACCGTCGGCAGCGAGGATATCGGCCGGATCGGTGCCCTCCGGCATCTCGACCGCCCTCAGCTCGAGCTCGCGCTCCTGCGCCAGCCTGGCGGCGCGCAGCATCGCCTCCTGCCCCGACCGGTCCGCGTCGAGAGCGAGCACCACGACCGGCGCCGCACGCCCCAGCTCGGCCATCTGCTCGGCGGTCAGCGCCGTGCCCATGATCGCCACGGACTCGCGGATACCCGCCTGGTGGAGCGCCAGCACGTCGGTATAACCCTCCACCACCACGATCCGACCGCTGCGGGCCGCGTGGGCGCGCGCCTGGTCGATCCCGAACAGCTGGCGGCCCTTGTGGTAGATCTCGTTCTCCGAGGTGTTCAGGTACTTCGGCGTCTGGTCGTCCCGCATCGCCCGCGCCCCGAAGCCCAGCACCCGCCCGCGCGCGTCCGCCAGCGGGAACATGATCCGGCCGCGGAAGCGGTCGTAGAGCCCGCCCCGGTCGCCGCGCTGGGCCAGTCCGGAGGCCACCAGCTCGGGCGGCGAGAATCCGTCGCGCTGCGCCCCGACCAGGACCCGGTCCCACGCGCTCGGCGAGTAGCCCACGCGGAACTCGCGCAGTACCTCCTCCCGAAGCCCGCGCCCGCTCAGGTAGTCACGCGCCTTGGCGGCCTCGTTCGACTCCCACAGGAACTTCGCGTAGAACGTCGCCGTCCGGTCGACCAGCTTCATCAGCCGCTCCTTGCGACGCCGGCGCTGCTCGGCCTGCGGATCCTCGTTCTCGCGCTGCAGCTCCACGCCGTAGCGCTCCGCCAGCCGCTCCACCGCCTCGGGGAAGTCGAGCCCCTCGGTCTGCTCCACGAACCCGATCGCGTCCCCCTTGGCCTGGCAGCCGAAGCAGTAGAAGAGCTTCTCCTCGGCGTTGACCGAGAACGAGGGGGTGCGCTCGTCGTGGAACGGGCACAGCCCGGTCCAGCGCGACCCCACGCGGCGCAGGTCGGTCTTCTCCGAGACCAGCCCGACCATGTCGATCGCGTCGCGCAGCCGGTCGATCGAATCACGTGTGAACAGCGCCATGCTCAGAACCCCTGCGGCAGCGACAGGTCCTCGAACGTCTTGATCGCGAAGCGGTCGGTCATGCCGGCGAGCCAGTCCACCACGCGCTGCTCGGGCGTGGCGTCAGGAGTCAGGGGCGGCGGCGGGTGCGCCACGTAGTTGTCGAACAGCGCGCGCATCATGCGCTCGATGCGCGGCTTCTGGAGCTGCGCGTCCGGCCCGAGGTAGACCCGCTCGAACATGAACTCCCGCAGGCGAAGCATCGCGCCGCCGACTTCCTCCCCCTGCACGATGTCGCCGGCCTCCTCGGAGCGGTCGAGCACGTCCACGACCAGGGTCTCGATCCGCTCCGACCCCGTCGCCCCGAGCAGCTCGACCTCGGCGCCGGGAAGCTCGTCGAAGCTGAGCACCCCGGCGCGGATCGCGTCGTCGATGTCGTGGTTGATGTAGGCGATCCGGTCGACCAGCTTGAGGATGCGCCCCTCCTGCGTGGCGGGCCGGTCGGGGCCGGTGTGGTGCAGGATCCCGTCGCGCACCTGCTCGGTCAGGTTGAGCCGCTCGATCTCGTCGACCATCCGCAGCGAGTGCTCGTTGTGGCGGAACGCGTGTCCCCAGCGCTCGCGCACGCAGTCGTCCAGCACGCCCTCGCCCACGTGCCCGAACGGCGGGTGCCCGAGGTCGTGACCGAGACCGATCGCCTCGGTCAGGTCCTCGTTGAGCCCGAGCGCTCGCGCCACGTTGCGCGCGATCCCGCAGGTCTCGAGCGTGTGGGTGAGCCGGGTCCGGTAGTGGTCGCCCTCGGGGGCGATGAACACCTGCGTCTTGTGCTTCAGCCGCCGGAAGGCCTTCGAGTGGACGATCCGGTCGCGGTCACGCTGGAACGGCGTGCGGTGGTCGGAGTCCGGCTCCTCGCGCAGGCGGCGGGCCGGGTAGGACGGGGTCGCGAGCGGCGAGTGACGCGCCTCGTCGGCGCGCTCGATCCGCTCGCGGAAGGATGCGCGGGCCAGCTTCGTGATGAGGCGAGGCTAGCTCAGCGCGGCCTGGGCAGCGGCTACGCGCGCGATCGGCACTCGGTAAGGGGAGCAGCTGACGTAGTCGAGGCCGGCCAGCTGGAAGAACTCGATTGAGTCGGGGTCGCCTCCGTGCTCGCCGCAGATGCCCAGCTGAAGGCCCGGATGTGACTCGCGGCCCACCCACGCCGCCAGCCGCACCAGCCAGCCGACGCCCGGCTTGTCGATCGTCTCGAACGGGCTGCGGTCGAGCACCTTACGTTCCATGTAGCGCGTGAGGAAACGCCCCTCCACGTCGTCGCGCGAGAACCCGAGCGCCGTCTGGGTCAGATCGTTGGTGCCGAACGAGAAGAAATCGGCGTGCTCGGCGATCCGGTCGGCCACGAAGCAGGCCCGCGGCAGCTCGATCATCGTGCCGATCGAGAGGTCCATCCCTTTGCCGCCCTCCTCCTCGACGATCCCCTCGACCAGCTCGCGCATCAGCTCGAGCTCCTTCTCGTAGGCCACCAGCGGGATCATCAGCTCGACGTGCGGCGGCTCGGAGACCGCCAGCGCCGCCCGCACGATCGCGCGCACCTGCATCTCGTAGACCTCGGGGTGCAGCACCCCGAGCCTCACTCCACGCGTACCGAGCATCGGGTTGGTCTCGGCCAGCGAGTGGATGCGGTCGAGCGTGTGCTCGAGCGCCTCGAGGTCCGGTGACCCCTCCATCCGCGCGTGCTCGACCTGCTGGGCGACCTCCTCGGCCTGCGGCAGGAACTCGTGCAGCGGCGGGTCGAGCAGCCGGATCGTGACCGGCAGCCCGCTCATCTGGTCGAACAGCCCCTCGAAGTCGGCCTGCTGGAGCGGCAGCAGCTCGTCGAGCGCCTTGCGCCGGTCGTCCTCGGACTCGGCCATGATCATCGCGCGCATCTTGGGCTGGCGGTCTGCGGCCATGAACATGTGCTCGGTCCGGCACAGCCCGACTCCGCCGGCGCCGAACTCGCGCGCCTTGGCGGCGTCCTCGGGCGTGTCGGCGTTGGCGCGCACGCCCAGCGTCCTGATCTCGTCGGCCCAGCCGAGCACGGTCTCGAAGTAGTCCGATACCTCGGGCTCCTCGAGCTCGACGTCGTCCGCCGTCACGAGGCCGGCCGAGCCGTCGATCGCGATCAGGTCGCCCTCGGACAGGACGGTCTCCCCCGCCTTCACGGTCTTGGCGTGCAGGTCGACCTCGAGCGCGGACGCGCCCGACACGCACGGCTTGCCCATCCCGCGCGCCACCAGCGCGGCGTGGCTGGCCTTGCCGCCCTCGGCGGTGAGGATGCCCTTGGCGGCGTGGAAGCCGGCCACGTCGTCGGCCTCGGTGAACGGTCGCACGAGGATCACGTCCCGCCCGTCGGCCCCGGCGTCGACGGCATCCTGCGCCGTGAACACGATCGCGCCCTTGGCGGCGCCCGGCGAGGCGGCCACCCCCTCCGCCAGCACGTCGAACTTCGCGTTGCGGGCGAAGGCCGGGTGCAGCAGCGCGTCGAGCTTGCCGGGGTCGATCGTCGCGATCGCGTCGGGGCGGTCGAGCAGCCCCTCCTCCACCGCGTCGACCGCGAACCGCACGGCCGCCTGGGCGGGCCGCTTCGCGCTGCGCGTCTGGAGCATGAACAGGGTGCCCTCTTCCACGGTGAACTCCGTGTCCTGCATGTCCTTGTAGTGCGACTCGAGCGTGCCGAGGATCTCCATCAGCTCGGCGTACGCCTTGGGCATCGAGTCGCGCATCTCGTGGATGTCGAGCGGAGTGCGCACGCCGCTGACGACGTCCTCGCCCTGCGCGTTCGGCAGGAAGTCGCCCGACGGCGTCGGCTCGCCGGTGATCTCGTCGCGCGAGAAGGCGACGCCCGAGCACGAGCTCTCGCCACGGTTGCCGTACACCATCTGCTGGACGTTGACCGCCGTGCCCCACTCGTCCGGAATGTGGTTGATGCGGCGGTAGTGCACGGCCCGGTCGCCCAGCCACGAGTCGAACACCGCCCGGATCGCCTGGGTGAGCTGCTCGCGCGGCTCCTGCGGGAACCCCTCACCGGTCTCGTCCTCGAATACCTGCTTGAAGCGCTCCGTGAGCGCCTTCAGCGCGTCGACGTCGAGCTCCACGTCCTGCTTGACGCCGGCCTCGGTCTTGGCCTCCTTGATCAGGTCCTCGTAGCGCTCGCCGGGGATGCCGCGGCAGACGTTGCCGAACATCTGCACGAAGCGCCTGTACGAGTCCCAGGCGAACCGGTCGTCGCCGAGGCCGACGACCGACTCGTCGTTCAGCCCCAGGTTCAGGACCGTGTCCATCATGCCCGGCATCGAGTCGCGCGCCCCGCTGCGCACCGACACGAGCAGCGGATCGCGGGCGTCGCCGAGCGACTTGCCGGCCTGCTCCTCGAGACGGTCGAGCGCCTCGTCGACCTGCTCGTCGAGCCCCTCCGGGAACGACCGGTCGGCCTGCATGTAAGCCACGCACGCCTCGGTCGTGATCGTGAAGCCGGCCGGGACGCGGTCGGCGCCGAGCACGCGCGTCATCTCCGCGACGTTCGCGCCCTTGCCGCCGAGCAGCTCGCGCATGTCGCGAGATCCCTCGGCGAAGTCGTAGACGAGCTTCGTCCCGGCGGCGGCCTTCAACTCCACCCCGTCAGTATGCCTTAGGAGACCCGCGCCAACCGAACGTGAGCGTGGTACTCGAGCGTCTCCGTAATCGCGCGATCGGACTGAGCAAGCGCCTGTTCGGACGCCTGCGGCGCTTCGGCGAGCGGCTTGGCGAGGGCGGTGACGAGAAAACGGTGGGCCTCCTCGGAGAGCGGGAACGAGCCCGCCTCGCAGCCGGCGCAGACGACCCCGCCGGCGCTCGGCGAGAAGCCACCCAGGTGCTCGGCCTCGCCGCAGGCGGCGCACGAGGCCAGCTCGGGCGCGAAGCCCGCCGCCAGCAGCAGCTTGAGGCGGAAGGCGAGCGCCTGGGCGCGGCCGGCGGCCTCGGCGCTCTGGTCGAGCAGGCCCAGCTCGTGGCAGAGCAGGTTGTAGGCGGGCCGGTTGGACTCGCTCGAGTCGAGCAGCCTCAGCACCGCCTCGCAGGCCTGCGTGCCGCGCTCGAGCGAGGCGCGCCGCTCGCGCAGGGAGGCGTGGGCGTTGACGGTGTCGGCCTGGCTGACCGTGCAGAGCTCGCCGCGGCCCTGGTGCAGCACCAGCCGCACCCGGCTGAGCGGCTCCAGCCGGCCCCCCATGCGGGACTTGACGCGCCGTACGCCCTTCGCCACTGCGCCGACGCGCCCGTGGTCGGGCGTGTAGAGATGCAGCACCCGATCCGCCTCTCCGTAGCGGATGGTGCGCAGCACGATTGCTTCGGTTTTGAAGGAACGGGGCAGTACCTAAACTCTGAACGGGATGGCGGACGCAAACGGGGTGATCGTCTACACGACCGAGCCGTGCGGCTTCTGCCGCCAGGCCAAGGCGCTGCTGGAGGCGCGCGGGGTCGGGTACGCCGAGGTCAACCTCGCCAAGGACCCGGTCGGCCGGGCCGACCTGGTCGCGCTCACCGGGCAGATGACCTTTCCCCAGATCGTCGTCGGCACGCGCGCCATCGGCGGCTTCCGCGAGCTGCTCGAGGCCGACCGCTCCGGCACGCTCGACGACCTGCTCGCGGCGTGACTGTCGCCGAGGCAGCCCCCGTCTCGAACGACCTGGTCGGCGAGGCGCCCCCGTCCCCCGCCGGTCCCGTCCACGACGGCGGCGGCGTGCGCCTGCCGCCCTCGCTACCGCTCTCGCGGGCGATGCAGACGCTTCGCTTCAGCGTCCGCCAGATCGAGTTCGTCTTCCGCGCCCGCCGCGAGCTGGGCGAGGTGTTCCAGCTGCGCGGCGCGATCGACGACGACATCGAAGCGATCACCTGTCACCCCGACCACGTTCGATCGCTGTTCACCGCCAAGCCGGAGGAGGCACCGTCGCTGACGGGCGAGTCGCCGCTGCGCCCGATCGTCGGCCCGAACTCGGTGCTCACCGCGGTCGGCCCGCGCCACATGCGCCAGCGCAAGCTGCTGCTGCCGCCCTTCCACGGCGAGGCCGTTCAGCGCTACACGGCGATGATCGCCGAGGCGGCCGACCGCGAGATCGACAACTGGCCGGTGGGCACGCCGTTCGCGCTCGCGCCGCGCATGCAGGCGGTCACGCTCGACGTGATCATGGCCGGCATCTTCGGCATCGAGGGCAGCCCGGACAAGGGCACGCCCGAGTACGAGCTGCGCCGCGTCCTGCGCCTGCTGGTCGACCTGTCGACGCACCCGGCCGCCCAGCTCGGCGAGCTGGTCAACCTCGGCAGCGACGAGCCGGTCGGGCCGACGCGCGTGTTCCTCCAGCTGCTCGACCGCCAGCTGTACGCCGTGATCGCGGCCCGGCGCGCGGCCGAGCGCGGCGACGACATCCTGTCGCTGCTGTTCGAGGCCGAGACCGAGGACGGCGAGCGCATGACCGACCAGGAGCTGCGCGACGAGCTGCTCACGCTGGTGCTGGCCGGCCACGAGACGACCGCCAACTCGCTCGCCTGGGCGTTCGAGCGGCTGCTGCGCCACCCCGCCTCCTACGACCGGCTGCGCGATGTCGCTCGCTCGGAGGACGACGCCGACGGCTACCTCGAGGCGACCATCCACGAGACGATGCGCTCGCGCCCGGTGATCCCGGTGATCGGGCGGCGCGTGACGGTGCCGTGGCAGCTCGGCGAGTACCGCATGCCGGCCGACAGCTCGATCCTGATCAGCATCCTGCTGCTGCACCACCGCGACGACGTCTATCCGGACCCGTTCTCGTTCCGGCCCGAGCGCTTCGTCGGCCGCAAGCCCGGGACCTACACGTGGATCCCGTTCGGCGGCGGGATCCGACGCTGCCTCGGCGCGGCGCTGGCGATGGCCGAGCAGCGCGTCGTGCTCGGCGCGATCGCGCGGCGCACCGACCTCGAGGCGGCCGACCCGCGCCCCGAGCGCGCCCGGCACCGCAACGTGACGATGATCCCCGCGCAGGGCGCGCGGGTGGTCATGCGGTCGCGACGGCCTTCCTGACTCGCGGGCGGCGCTGGCAGTTGGGGCAGACGTAGGTGCCGCGGCCGGCGGCGCGCAGCTTCTCGATCGGTGTGCCGCAGCGGAAGCAGGGCTCGCCCGCGCGCGAGTAGGCGACGAAGCGGTCCTGGAAGCTGCCACGTGCGCCGTCGACGTGACGGTAGTCGTCGATCGAGGCGCCCTTCGAGTCGATGCCGAGCTCGAGCGACTCGACCACGGCGTCGCGCAGCGCGGCGATCTGCGCCCGCTTGAGCGTGCCGACCGGGCGCAGCGGGTGGATCATCGCGCGCCAGAGGGCCTCGTCGGCGTAGATGTTGCCGACGCCGGCGATGCGCTCCTGGTTGAGCAGGAAGGCCTTGACCGGCTGCTTGCGGCCGCGTGCCAGCGCGCGCAGCGCGTCGGCGGTGAAGTCGGCGCCGAGCGGCTCGACGCCGAGCCGGGAGCCGAAGTAGTCGGCGAGCGCGTCGCGGCCGAGCAGCACGTCGCCGGTGCCGAAGCGGCGGACGTCGACGAACAGCAGCCGCCTGCCGTCGTCCAGGCGGATGTCCACGCGCAGGTGGGCGGGATCCTCCTCGTCGGCAGCCGCGAGCAGCAGGTTGCCGGTCATGCGCAGATGCATGACGAGGCGGACGTCCTCCTCCAGCGACAGGATCAGGTACTTCCCGCGCCGGCCGACCTCCTCGATGACGCGCCCCGTGAGGGCGTCCTCGATCGCCTCCGGCGGCGCCGGCTCGCACCAGCGCGGATCGAGCACGCGAACGGATTCGATTCGGCGACCGGTGAGGGCGGGGGCCAGCTGGCGGCGGATCGTCTCGACTTCGGGCAGCTCGGGCACTGCCCCCTGACGTTACGCGACGGTCGCGCGCGGGTGGGCCTTGAAGTAGACGTCCTTGAGGCGCTCGCTCGACAGGTGCGTGTAGAGCTGCGTCGTCGAGACGTCGGCGTGGCCCAGCATCTCCTGCACCGACCGCAGGTCGCAGCCGCCCGACAGCAGGTGGGTGGCGAACGTGTGGCGCAGCGTGTGCGGGCTCATCCGGTCCGCCAGCCCGGCGGTCTCGGCGTGGCGGCGCACGATCTTGTAGAGGCCCTGCCGGGTCAGCTGCCCGCCGCGGAAGTTCACGAACAGGTGCGCCTCGGCGTTGGTCTTGACGAGGTCGGGGCGGCCCCGCTGCAGGTAGATCTCGAGCGCTCGCAGGGCGGCCTGGCCGATCGGCACGATCCGCTCCTTCGATCCCTTGCCCCGAGTGCGCAGCACGCGCTCCTCGAAGTCGACGTCGCCCAGCTCGAGCGTGATCGCCTCGGAGGCGCGCAGCCCGGAGGCGTACATCAGCTCCAGCAGCGCGCGGTCGCGCAGCGCCTGGGGATCGGTCCCGCGCGGCTGGGAGAGCAGCTTCTCGACCTCCCCGCGCGTGAGCACCTGCGGCAGCTTGCGGCTGCGCCGGGGCGCGCTGATCGTCGCCGTCGGGTCCGACTCGCGCAGCCCCTCGCGGCGCAGATGGCGGTAGAAGGACCGCAGACAGGCCGACTTGCGGTGGATCGTGGCCGGCGAGGCGGGCCGGTGCTCGTCGTCGCCGGTGGCGAGCTGGGTCAGGAAGTCGGCTATCTCAGCGGGGCCGGCGTCGAGCGCCGACACGTGGCGCTCCGCCAGGAACCGGCCCAGCTGGAGCAGGTCGCCGCGGTAGGCCTCGAGCGTGTTGCGCGACAGCCCGCGCTCGAACTCGAGATAGGAGAGGAAATCGAGCACGAGGTGCTCGAAGCGTGCTTCGACGAGGGGATGCTCGACCGTTGCCATCGCCCCAACGGTTCGTGCGCGGGGCCGGCATCCCTTGCGGCTGCAACAGTCGGCTCAGCGGCAGAAGGCGCGAAACCAGAGCAGGCCGACGAGCGTCTTCGCATCGCGGCACTGCTCGATCAGCGTGTCGAGCTCGGCGAGCGGGTGCCGCACGACCTCGATCCGCTCGTCCTCCTCGGCCTCGGCCGACTGGTCGAACAGGTCGGTCGCCACGTAGACGTGGCACTCCTCCTGCACGAACCCCGGCGAGGTGTAGAAGCTGGTCAGGTACTCCCAGCTGCGCGCGCCCTTGCCGATCTCCTCGGCGAGCTCGCGCTGGGCGGTCTCGAGCGGCCCCTCGCCCTCCGCGTCGAGCTTGCCGGCGGGCAGCTCGAGCAGCGCCGGCTCGTCGACGGCCTCGCGCGGCTGGCGCACGAGGAACAGGCTCTTGCCGTCGTGCGCCACGACCGCGACCGCGCCCGGGTGGGCGACGACCTCGCGGTCGGCCTCCCCGCCGTCGTCGTAGCGGTAGCGATCGACCCGGACCGTCGCGATCTGGCCCTCCCAGATCGTCTCGCTGCCGATCTTCTCGAAGCTCATCGGGCGCTCGCGGCCACCATCGCCAGGGTCAGGTCGAGGGTCGTCTCGAGCGCGTCGACCGTGACCGACTCGTCGGGCTGGTGGTTGCCGACCGTCCCGTTGGCGACGTTCACGACGGGCACCTCGGCGGCGATCAGGGCGTTGGCGTCACTGCCGCCGCCGGTGTTGATGTAGACCGGCTCGATGCCGATCGCCCGCAGAGCCTCGGCGGCGGTCTCCACGACCGGGGCGGTGCGCGGCAGCTTGTAGCCGCGGAAGAGGCGCTCGACGGCGGTCTCGACGTCGCACTCGGAGTCGCTGGCGGCCTCGGCGATCGCGTCGACCATCGAGCTGACCACATCGCCCGCGCGCACGTCGTCGAGGCTGCGCGCCTCGAGCACGACCTTGCAGCGCTCGGCGACCACGTTGGCCGCCGTGCCGCCCTGGATCTCGCCGACGTTCGACGTGGTCGCGTCGTCGAGGCGGCCGATCTGGATGGCGGCGATCGCCCGTGCGGCGGCCGCGATGGCGTTGTGGCCGGCCTCCGGCCGGATCCCGGCGTGGGCAGCCTGGCCGCGGAAGTCTGCCTCCAGGCGGTAGTAGGTCGGCGAGGCGGTGACGAGCTCGCCGATCGGGGAGGCATGGTCGAAGACGAAGCCGAACTCCGAGTTGAGCCGGGCGGGGTCGAAGGCCTTGGCCCCGGCGAGGGCGCGCTCCTCGCAGGTGGTGAACAGCAGCTCGACGCCGACCGGCGGTGTGCCGCCCTCGATGAGGCGGCGGGCGGCGGCGAGGATCGTGGCGACCGCGGCCTTGTTGTCGGCGCCGAGGATGGCCTCGTTGCGGTTGCTCAGGACCCCGTTCTCCTGCTGGACCTCGACCGGTGCGGCGAGCGGAACCGTGTCGAGGTGGGCGCAGAGCAGGATCGTCCTGGCGCCGGGCGGACCCTCGATGCGGGCGAGCAGGTTGCCGGAATCGGAGCCGGTCTCGGCGGCGGTGTCGTCCTCGGTGACCGCCAGGCCGAGGCCCTCGAGCTCGCCTCTCACGAAGTCCGCGACGGCGCGCTCCTGCTGCGAGGGGCTCTCGATCTCGCAGAGCTTCACGAAGTCGTCGAGCAGGCGCTCCCGCTCGGCGGTGGAGGCGCTCTGAAGGGCGCGGACGGTCACGCGCCGCAGGCTACCGGGCTAGGCGTGGGTCTCGGCCCGGACCTCGGGCTCGACCTCGGGCGCGCGTTCGCGGGCGCGCTCGACGGCGGCGCCCACGAAGTCGCGGAACAGCGGCTGCGGACGCAGCGGCCTCGACTTGAACTCGGGGTGGTACTGGGAGGCCACGAAGAAGGGGTGGTCGGGAAGCTCGATCACCTCGACCAGGCGGTCGTCCGGGGAGGTGCCGCTGAACACCAGGCCGGCGTGCTCGAGCCGCTTGCGCAGGTGGTTGTTGACCTCGTAGCGGTGACGGTGTCGCTCGTAGATGACGGCCTCGCCGTAGATCTCGCGGGCTCGCGTGTCCTCGTGCAGCTTCACCGGGTCCGCGCCCAGGCGCATCGTGCCGCCCATGTCTCGGACCTCCTTCTGCTCCGGCAGCAGGTCGATCACCGGGAACGGGGTCTCCGGGTCGAACTCGGTCGAGTTGGCCCCGTCCATGCCCGCCACGTGGCGGGCGAACTCGGACACCGCGATCTGCATCCCGAGGCAGATGCCCAGATACGGGACGCCGTGCTCACGCGCGAAGCGAGCGGCCTTGATCTTGCCCTCGATGCCGCGCACGCCGAAGCCGCCCGGGACCAGGATCCCGTCGCAGGTGGCCAGCTCGGCCTCGACCTCGCCGTCGGTGAGCCGCTCGGAGTCCACCCAGTGGACCTCGATCTTCCCGCCGTGGTGGGTGCCTGCGTGGTTGAGCGCCTCGATCACCGACAGGTAGGCGTCGGCCAGCTGGTTGTACTTGCCGACCAGGGCGATCCTGACCTTGGTGGTCGCCGAGCCGATCCGGTTGACCAGCTCCTTCCAGTCGGACAGGTCGGCCGGCGGCACCTCCATCCCGAAGTGCTGGAGCACCCGCTCGGCCACGCCCTCGTGCTCGAACTCGAGCGGAACCTTGTAGATCGAGTCGACGTCACGCGCCGACACGACCGACGCCACCGGCAGGTTGGCGAACAGGGCGATCTTCTCGCGGATGTCGTCGCCGAGCGCCTCCTCGGAGCGGCACATGACCATGTCGGGCTGGATGCCGATGCGGCGCAGCTCCTGGACGGAGTGCTGGGTCGGCTTGGTCTTGAGCTCTCCCGCGTGGCCGAGGAACGGCACCAGCGTGAGGTGGACGAACATGCAGCGGTCGCGCCCCAGATCGGAGTGGAACTGGCGCAGCGCCTCGAGGAACGGCAGCGACTCGATGTCCCCGACCGTGCCGCCGATCTCGGTGATGACGATGTCGACGTCGGCCGACTCGGCCACCAGCTTGATGCGGTTCTTGATCTCGTCGGTGATGTGCGGGATCACCTGGACGGTGCCGCCGAGGTAGTCGCCGCGGCGCTCGCGGCGGATGACCGAGTTGTAGATCGCGCCGGCGGTGGCGTTGGAGGCGCGGCTGGTGTTGACGTCCGTGAAGCGCTCGTAGTGACCGAGGTCGAGGTCGGTCTCGGCGCCGTCCTCGGTCACGAACACCTCGCCGTGCTGGAACGGGCTCATCGTGCCCGGGTCAACGTTGATGTACGGGTCGAACTTCTGGATCGTCACGGACAGGCCGCGAGCGACCAGCAGATGACCCAGCGAGGCGGCAGCGATGCCCTTCCCAAGAGCGGAGACGACGCCGCCGGTGACGAAGATGAAGCGGGTTTCCGGGCGGCTCTGGGGCATTCAGGCTCTGGGAGTTCGAGTGTACTGGTCGAGCGGGCGGAAGCGCCTCACGCCGCCGCGAGCAGCTGCCTCGCGTGCCTGCGGGCCGCCCCGTCGTCGGCCTCCGCCCCCAGCATCCGCATCAGCTCCTCGACCACGCCGTCACCGGCCAGCTCCTCGACCGTCGTCAGGGAGGTGTCGTCGGCCGCCGACTTCTCGATCCGGAAGTGACCGCCGGCGAGCGCCGCTATCTGGGGCAGGTGGGTTATGCACAGGACCTGGCGGGACTCGCCGAGGGCCCGCAGGCGCTCACCCACCGCCCGCGCCGTCTGGCCGCCCACGCCGGCGTCGACCTCGTCGAACACGACCGTGCGCGACTCGCCCGTGCCGGCCACCGTCATCAGCGCCAGCATCACGCGGGAGAGCTCGCCGCCCGACGCCGCCTCGCGGATCGGGGCCGCCGGGACGCCCGGGTTCGGCGCCAACATCAGCTCGGCTCGCTCGGCGCCGCTCGGCCCGACCTCTTCGCGCGGCTCCAGGCGGACCTCGAACGAGGCGTCCTCCATCGCCAGCGCCGCCAGCTCCTCGCGCACGGCCTTCGCCAGCTGCGGCGCCGCCTCGGCGCGCCGCTCGCCGAGCTCGGCGGCCAGCGCCGTCCGCTCGGCGATCGCGGTCGCGAGCTCCGCCTCGGCGCGCTCGGTCGCGACCTCGGCCTGCTCGAGCCGGTCGCGCTCGACGCGGCAGCACTCCGCGTGGTCGAGCACCGCCGCGACGTTGCCGCCGTGCTTGCGCTCGAGGCGGTCGTAGGCGTCGAGCCGCTCCTCGACCTCCTGGAGCCGCCCCGGCTCGGCCTCGAGCGAGTCCGCGTAGCGGCGCAGCTCGCGGCCGAGGTCCTCGGCCTCGATCCGCAGCGCCGCCAGGCGGCCCGCGAGCTCGTCGAGGCGCGGGTCGACCCCCTGCACGGCCCCGGCCAGCTGCTCGCACTCGGCCAGCAGCTGCGCGACCCCGCCGTCGCCGGACGACGCGGCGATCACCTCGGCTCCGCCGCCGGCGGCGGCCAGCAGGCCGTCCATTTGCCTGAGGCGCTCGCGCTCGCCGTCGAGCGCCTCGCGCTCCTCGACCGACGGGTCGAGCGCCTCGATCTCCTCGATCTCGAAGGCGAGCAGGTCCAGGTCGCGGTCGCGCGTGCCGGCGCGGTCGCGCAGGTCGGCCAGCTCCCCGTCGAGCTTGCGCACGCGCGCGTGACTGCTCGCGAGTCGCTCGCGCAGCTCGAGCGTCTCGCGGCCGGCGAAGCCGTCGAGCAGGTCGAGCTGCGCCGAGGCGAGCGTCAGCCGCCGGTGCTCGTGCTGGCCGAAGAACGCCACGAGCCGTCCGCCCAGCGCCTGGAGGTCGGCGGCCGTGGCCGAGCGACCCTCGACGAACGCGCGCGTCCGGCCCTCGGCGCTCACCCGGCGGGCGAGGACGATCTCGTCGAGCGAGCCGTCGATGCGCTCGCGCAGCTCGGCCAGCTCGGGCTCGTCGAGCAGCCCCGCCGGCAGGGCGAAGACGCCCTCGACGTACGCCTCGCGCGCGCCCGGGCGGACGATCCCCGAGCGCGGCTTGCCGCCCAGCAGCAGGTCGAGCGCGTGGGCGAGCACGGTCTTGCCGGCGCCGGTCTCGCCGGTGATCACCGTCAGCCCCGAGCCGGGCCGCAGCTCGGCCCGTTCGATCAGGAGGAGATTCTCGATGCGCAGCTCGAGGAGCACCCCGAAAAGATGGCAGCGGTGGCCGACGGAGCCCGCGCAGCGAAGCCAATCTTCGCGGGGGTCCGGGGGAGCGAGCCCCCGGTTGGCACCTAGTGGCTCAGGCGGCCGAACTTGTCGCGCAGGCGGTGGTAGAAGCTCGCGCCGGGCGCCTGGGCCAGCAGCGACTGGGCGTGCTTGAACTGGATACTCATCGTCGCCTCGGGCGCCAGCGCGCAGACCTGGCGGGCGTCCGTGGATACGTCGACCTCCTCGAGCCGCGAGCGGTTGGTGACCTCCAGGATGTCGCCCGGCGCGACCACCAGCGCCCTCGCGGTGAGCGTGTGCGGCGCGATGAAGGACACCACGAAACCCTCCACCCCCCACGCCAGCACGGGGCCGCCGTTGGCGAGGTTGTACCCCGTCGAGCCCGCCGGGGTGGCAACGACGAGGCCGTCGCAGCGCACCTCGCCGAGCTGCTCGCCCTCGACCGAGTAGGCCAGCTCGGCGACCCGGCCGTTCTGGCGCCGCTGGAGCGAGATGTCGTTGACCGCGAGCTTCTCGCCGGCCGCCGTGGCCGCCAGCAGCCCGGGCATCTCCATCACGTCGAACTCGCCCCGCAGCGCCCGGCCGAAGCCGTCCTCCAGCTCCCACGGTTCGATCGTCGCCAGGAACCCGATCGCGCCGTAGTTGATCGCGAACACCGGTGTGCCGGTGCCGGCGAACTCGCGCAACGCGGTGAGGATCGTCCCGTCGCCGCCGAGCACCAGCGCCAGGTCGGTCCCCGCGAACGGGTCGGCGGCCTCTACGGCCCCGTCGATCGACCCGAACTTCTCGAGCTCCGCCACGGGCAGCCGCACCTCGGCGCCCGCCTCGGCGGCCAGCTCGACCACGCGGCGCAGCGCGCCCTCGGTGTCGCCGGGGCGGGTGTGGGTGAACACCGTGATCGTGCGCGGCGTGGTCACGGCTCCGCCTTTCTCGCCGCCGCGTCCAAGTCCTCGATCGCCCCGGCCCGGCCGCCCTCGGCGAGCCAGACGAAGCTCTCGCGGTTGCCCGCCGGCCCAGGCAGCCCCGACGACGCGAAGCCGAGCACGGCTGCGCCGAGCTCGTCGCGCGCGAACGACGCCACCCCGACGAGCGCCTGCCTTCGGTCGTCGGCGGAGCGGACCACCCCACCCTTGCCGACCCGCTCGCGGCCCACCTCGAACTGCGGCTTGACGAGCGCGAGGCAGTCGAACTCCGGCGCGGCGGCGCCCAGGGTCGCGGGCAGCACCTTGGGCAGCGAGATGAACGACACGTCGGCCACGATCAGGTCCGGGGCGAAGGGCAGCTCGCCAGGCGCGAGCGAGCGGGCATTGCGGCGCTCGATCACCGTCACGCGCGGGTGGTTGCGCAGCGTCCAGTGCAGCTCGCCGTAGGCAACGTCGAGGGCGATCACGGCCTCGACGCCGCGCTGGAGCAGGCAGTCGGTGAAGCCGCCGGTCGACGCGCCCACGTCGAGCGCGCGCCGCCCGGCCGGGTCGAGGCCGAACGCGTCCAGCGCGTTGGCGAGCTTGATGCCGCCGCGCGAGACGAACTCGGGCCGCTCGGCCACCGCCAGGTCGACGTCGGGGGCGACCAGCTCGCCCGGCTTGCGTGCGGGGCGGTCGCCCACACGCACGTCGCCGGCCATCACGGCGGCCGCGGCCCGGGTGCGCGTCTCGAACAGCCCGCGCTCGGCGAGCAGCGTGTCCAGCCGCCGCTTCGGCATCGCCGCAGGGTACCCCGGCGAAGTGTGATCCACGTCACACATTGCTGACTTACCGCCCGTAACCTCGATTGCACGATGACCATCGCAAGGCTCATCTCCCCAGCGCTGCGCTCTGGCCTGCTGATGGCGGCTGGGACGGCCCTGATCGGCCTCCCATTCGCCTTCGGGCTTGACGCGGCGGCAATCGTGACCGGCATGATCGTCGGGGTCGCCGTTGTGGCGCTCGCACTCGCGGGCACCGCCAGCGACGGCCGCGGCACCATCCCGGTCTCCGCCCAGGCGGTGTTCGACCGCGGGATCGCCCTCGGCCTCCTGATCGTGGCCGTGGTGTTCGGGATCGCGGGCGAGCTCGGTGCCGCGCTGCTGTTCGCGGCGGCCGGCTCGGGCGCCCTGATCGTCACCTCGATCACGCGCTACAGCGCGAGCACCGCCACCTAACAACTTCCCCTAACAGTCCACATAGCATTACTCCTCCCTCAGGAAACGGCTCCGCCCCGGCGGGGCCGTTTCCTATTGGGGGGTCAACACCCGGTCGATCGCCCGGCGCGCCCGCGCCGGGGCAGCGCGGTCGTCGTGCAGCTGCAGGGCGTTGTTGAGCCCCATCACGATCCCGTTCAGCTCGAAGGCCACCTGCTCGGGGTCGGTGTTCGCCGGCAGCTCGCCGGCGTCGACGGCGGCCCGCGCCTCGGTCTCGAGCACTCGCAGCCAGCGCGCCCAGGCCTTGCGGGTCGCCTCGCGCACCGGGCCGCCGCGCCCGTCGAACTCGCTCGCCGCCGCGGTCAGGAAGCAGCCGCCCGGCAGCAGGTCGCGCTCCAGGTAGGAGATCCAGGCCTCGCAGATCGCGCGCAGACGCGCCAGTCCCGGCGGCTGGTCCGCGACCGGGTCCCAGATCTCCCGCTGGAACAGGTCGATCGCCGCCCCCAGCGCCGCCAGCTGGAGCCCCTCCTTGGAGCCGAAGTGCCTGATCAGGCCGCTCTTCGACATCCCGACGTCGCCTGCCAGGCGGCCGATCGTCAATCCCTCGAGCCCCTCGAGCGATCCCAGCTCGAGCGCCCGCTCGACGATCGCCGTGCGGGTGCCGGCTGCTTCCGCGGCGCTGCGGCGTGGGCTCATGGCGTTCCCTGGCGTGGGCTCATCCCGGGTCATGTTAGGGTACGAACGATCGTTCTCCAAATACGCGCGGGCCTCCGCGCGGGAAGGAATGCCGCCATGCAGATCCGCCGCCTCGGCTGGGCCGGGCTCGAGCTGGAGGCCGACGGCCACGTCGCGCTCGTCGACCTGCTCCAGGACACGGACTGGATCGCCGGTTTCGTCGGCGAGCCGCGTACCGAGCTGCCCGGGCCCTCCCAGCCCGCCGACCTGGCCCTCGTCACCCACCTGCACGCCGACCACGCCGACCCCGCCTCGCTCGCGCGGGCGCTCAAGCCGGGGGCGCCCGTGCTGCGCCCCGTCCCCGGCACCGGCGAAGGGCTCGAGAACGCCGCGATCGAGCTCGCCGAGACCGGCTTTCGCGAGCACGAGCTGGCCACGCGCGTGGTCGAGCCGTGGGAGACCGTCGAGCTCGGCCCCTTCCGCATCTCGGCCGTCCCGGCCGCCGACGGGACCGGCGACCCGCAGGTGTCCTGGGTCGTCTCCGACGGCGCGACCACCCTCGTCCACTGCGGCGACACGCTCTTCCACGGCTGGTGGTGGCGCGCCTCGCTGCGCTTCGGTCCGATCGACCTCGCCTTCCTCCCGGTCAACGGCGCGGTGCTGGACTTCCCCCACCGCCAGCCCGCCTCCCGGCTGCCGGCTGCGATGACCCCGCCCCAGGCGGCCGTCGCGGCCCGGGCGCTGGGGGTGCGCGAGGCGATCCCGATGCACTACGACACCTTCCACCGCCCGCCCCTCTACGACGCCCTCGACGGCGCGGCCGAGGCGTTCCTGGCGGAGGCGGCGGCGGCCGGGGTCAGCGCGCGGGTCGTCGAGCCGGGCGAGCGAGTGGAGCCGGCCGTGGTCTGAGCCAGGCTCGGCCACCTGCCAGACTGGCCGACCGGTGGCCACCAACACCTACGAGACGCACGTGCGCTGGACCGGCTCGACCGGGCTCGGGTGGGATCACTACGACCGCACCCACACGGCCACGGCGCCCGGCGTCGAGCAGGAGGTGCGGGTGACCACGGGCGAGAGCAAGGGCGACCCCACGATCCTCAACCCCGAGCTGCTGCTGCTGATGGCGGCTTCGTCCTGCCAGATGCTCTGGTTCCTGCACCTGGCCGCCAAGGCGCGCATCGACGTCGTCGAATACGACGACTCGGCCACCGCGCTGATGCCGACCGACGAGCACCCCGTGCGTATCACCGAGGTCATGCTGCGACCGCGCATCGTCGTGTCCGGCGAGGTGAACGAGCAGCGCGTCCACAAGCTCGCCCACACCGCGCACGAGCACTGCTTCGTGGCCAACAGCCTGAACGCCCAGATGACCCTCCAACCGACCGTCGAGGTAAGTACTTGAGCACTCCCCCACTCCTCCGCCGCCTGCTGACCGCGCCCGGCCCGCCCGGCCACGAGGACGCGCCCGCCACGATCTGGCGCGAGGCCGCCGGCGAATTCGCCGACGAGGTCACGGTCGACGCCATGGGCACCTCGGTCGCGCGCGTGAACGGGCGGTCGGACCACCCGCTGCTCGCCGTGGTCGGCCACGTCGACGAGATCGCCCTGCTCGTGAGCCACATCAGCGAGAAGGGCTTCCTGCACGTGGTGCAGTCGGGCGGCTGGGACCCGCAGGTGCTGGTCGGCCAGCGGGTCGACGTGCTCACCCGCAGCGGGCCCATCCCCGGCGTGATCGGGCGCAAGCCGATCCACGTGCTCGAGGGCGAGGAGCGCAAGAAGGCCGTCGAGCTGAAGGGCCTGCACGTGGACATCGGCGTCCGCGACGGCGAGGAGGCCCGCTCGCTGGTGCGCGAGGGCGACCCGATCGTGATCGCCGCCGAGCCGGTCGAGCTGCGCGACGACCGGATCGTGTCGCGCTCGCTCGACAACCGGCTGGGCATCTACGTGGCGCTAGAGGTCGCGCGCCGGGTCAGCGAGGCCGGCGGCGGAGGCGGCCCGGTGGCCGGCGTCGCCGCCGTCCAGGAGGAGATCGGCGCGCACGGCGCGCGGGCGATGGCCTACGGGCTCCAGCCCGACCTGGCCGTCGTCGTGGACGTGACCCACGCCACCGATGCCCCCGGCGTCGACGCCGGCGAGCTGGGCGAGCACGGCCTCGGCAGCGGACCCGTGATCACCCGCGGCGCGGTCGTCAGCCGGCCGCTCAACGACCTGCTCGACGAGGCCGCCGAGTCGGTCGGGATCGAGTGCACGACCGAGGTCGCCGGCAGCGCCACGCGCACCGATGCCGATTCGATCCACCTGAGCCGGACGGGCGTCCCGACCGCGGTCGTCTCGATCCCGCTGCGCTACATGCACTCCCCGGTCGAGCTGGTCGAGCTGGGCGACGTGGAGGCGACGATCGCGGTGATCGCCGCGATGGCGCTGCGGCTGGAGGCCGATCAGGGCCTCACGCGCTGGTAGCGCGACGCCGCGCCAACTGCGGCAATAAGGGGTTGGCTCGCGGCCGCTTGGCCGAACTGTGTCGAGAAACCCCCGCTATGCGGGGATAAATCGACACGGTTCGCTCCCCGGCGTGTTTCTTGCTGCCGTTCGCTGGCGCCCTAAGCCAGCGAGGGCTCGAGCACGGCGGTCGCCACCCGGTCGGCCACCGCCTCCGGCGTCAGCCCGACCTCCTCGCGCAGCAGCGCGGGCTTGCCGTGTGTGACGAACCGGTCCGGCAGGCCCACGCGCAGCACGCGCGTGCCGCCGAGCAGGTCGTTGTCGCCCAGGTGCTCGAGCACCGCGGCGCCGAAGCCCCCGGCCAGCACGTTCTCCTCGACGGTGACGATCAGGTCGTGCTCCGCCACCAGGCGCTCCAGCAGCTCGCCGTCGAGCGGCTTCGCGAAGCGGGCGTCGGCGACGGTCGGGTCCACGCCGTGCTCGGCCGCCAGCAGATCGGCGGCGCGGAGCGCCACCGACACGCCGTACCCGTAGCCGAGCAGCGCCACGCGGTCACCCTCGCGCAGGACCTCGCCTCGGCCCATCTCGATCGCCTCCGGCACCCTCGGCAGCGGCAACCCCTCCGCCTCGCCGCGCGGGTACCGCAGCGCGACCGGGCCGTCGTCGTAGGTCACGGCCGTGTGCAGCATGTGGACGAGCATCGCCTCGTCGCGCGGCGCCATCAGCACCAGGTTCGGCAGGCAGCGCAGATAGGAGATGTCGAAGGCGCCGTGGTGCGTCGGGCCGTCGTCCCCCACCAGCCCGGCCCGGTCCATCGCGAACACGACGTTGAGCTGCTGGAGGCAGACGTCGTGGACAATCTGGTCGTAGGCGCGCTGGAGGAAGGTCGAGTAGATCGCCGCCACCGGCTTGGCGCCCTGGAGCGCCAGCCCGGCCGCGAACAGGACCGCGTGCTGCTCGGCGATGCCGACGTCGTAGTAGCGGTCGGGCAGCTCGCGCTGGAGGATGTTCAGGCCGGTGCCTGAGTTCATCGCCGCGGTGATCCCGACCACGCGCTCGTCGCGCCGGCACTCCTCCACGAGCGCCTCGCCGAACACGGTCGTGTACTGCGGCGGCGTCGCGAACTTGGGCTTGCGCTTCGCCACGGGCTTCTTCGCGACCACGCCGTTCGAGATCGAGCCGGGCTTGGCGGCGTGCCACTTCTCCATGCCCTCGAGCCCGCCCTCCTCGGCCGGCTCGAAGCCCTTGCCCTTGACGGTCTTGCAGTGCACGACCACCGGGCGGTCGGCCTCGAGCGCCTCGCCGATCGCGCGGCGCAGCGCCTTGACGTCGTGGCCGTCGATCACACCGACGTAGGCCAGGTCGAGCTCCTCGAAGAACAGGCCCGGCGCCCAGTACGCCTTGAGCGACTCCTTGAGGATCGGCCCCAGCCGCTCGATCCGCTTGCCGATCCCGGCCGGCAGGTGCGTGAGCGTCTCCTCCACGTCC
>JBQGCL010000056.1:0-7615 GCA_052038485.1 Thermoleophilaceae bacterium
CCGTCATGGGCGCGCCGCTCGAGGACGCGCCCAAGCTGCACGAGTGGTCGAACCTGATCCAGCGCCAGTTCGACGGCCCCAGCCTGCTGCACGAGCGCGACGCCATCGAGCGCGCCTGCGCGGAGTTCTACGAGTGGGCCGCGGCGCTGATCGAGCGCCGCAAGGACGACCCGAGCGACGACCTGATCTCGACGCTGATCGCCGCCGAGCAGGAGGGCGACCGCCTGTCCGACGTCGAGTGCATGAACCTCGTGCTGAACGTGCTGGTGGGGGGCGTCGACACGACCCAGTCCCAGCTCGCGCACGCGCTGCGCCTGCTCGCGGCCAATCCGGACCAGTGGCGTCTGCTGGCCGAGCAACCGGAGCTCGCGCCCGCCGCGGTGGAAGAGACCGTTCGATACGAGCCGATCACGCCGTTCACGGCGCGACTGCTGCACGAGGAGGTCGAGTACCGAGACGTGACGTTCCCAGAGGGCACCGTCGTGATGGTGTGCGCGTTCACCGGCAACCGCGACGGGGTCGACGGCGACCCCGAGGCATTCGACATCACCGCCGACCGCGGCGACGCCAAGCCGCTCACGTTCGGCGCCGGCATCCACTACTGCCTCGGCGCGAACCTGGCGCGCGCCGAGCTCCAGGAGGCGCTCGCGTTCCTGCCGGCGCGCATGCCGGGACTCGAGCTCGACGGCGAGCCTGAGCTCGGCTCGGTCCACGGGATCTACGGCCTCGATAGCCTGCCGATTCGGTGGAACTCGGCGTAGCGTTCTTCCCAACCGACTTCGGCGTCGACATCGCGACGCTCGCCAGGATGGTCGAGGAGCGGCCGTTCTACGCGCTGTTCGTCGCGGAGCACACGCACATCCCGGTCAGCCGCGAGACGCCGCACCCGAGCGGCGACGTGCTCCCGGACCAGTACAGCCACACCCACGACCCGTTCGTCGCGCTCTCGGTTGCCGCGGCCGTCACCGAGCGAATCAAGCTCGGCACGGGCGTCTGCCTGATCGTCGAGCGCGACCCGATCGTGACGGCGAAGCAGGCGGCCTCGCTCGACGTGCTCTCCGGCGGGCGCGTCCTGTTCGGCGTCGGGGCGGGCTGGAACCGCGAGGAGATGCGAAACCACGGCACCGACCCGCGCCGGCGCTTCACGCTGATGCGCGAGCGGGTCGAGGCGATCAAGGAGATCTGGACCCAGGACGAAGCCGAGTACCACGGCGAGTTCGTCGACTTCGACCCGATCTGGTGCTGGCCCAAGCCGGTGCAGCGGCCGCACCCGCCGGTGCTGCTGGGTGGCTCGGGGCCGAAGGTGCTCGACCGCGTGCTCGCCTACGCGGACGAGTGGACGCCGAATCGGTACGGCAGCCCGGAGGAGCTCGGGGAGCGCATCGCCGAGCTGCGCGAGCGGGCGGGGCGCCACGTGCGCGTGGTCGCCTCCGGGGTCAAGCCCGACAGCGAGCTGGTGGAGCGGCTCGGCGCGGCAGGGGTGGACGCCTGCACCTTCTACGTCTCGGCCGAGGCCGACGCGGCCCAGGCCGAGCGCGAACTCGACGAGTTCGCCACCCTGACCTGATGGGGCGGCTCGACGAGCTCGACCTGTCGCTGAAGCTCTCGAAGGAGGAGGAAACCGAGCGGCTGGCGGCGGGCTGGAACCGGCTCGAGGCGCTGCGGCTTTCGCTGGGCGCAAAGCTGCCCGGGTACGGGCTGGGCCCGCCGGTGCTGGTGCTGTTCGAGGGCTGGGACGCGTCTGGCAAGGGAGGCGCGATCAAGCGCCTGGTGGCGCCGCTCGACCAGCGCCACGTGCGCGTGGCGCAGTTCGCCGCGCCGACGCCCGACGAGAAGCGCCATCACTACCTGTCGCGTTTCTGGCCGCGGCTGCCGGGCTGGGGTGGGATGGCCGTGTTCGACCGCTCCTGGTACGGCCGCGTGCTCGTCGAGCGCGTCGACGGGTTCGCGAGCGAAGCAGAATGGCGGCGCGCCTACGGTGAAATCGTCGAGCTGGAGACCTCGCTGCACACCGAGGGCATGGTGCTGATCAAGTTCTTCCTGCACCTGTCCGAGGAAGAGCAGCTGCGTCGCTTCGAGGAGCGCCGCGACAACCCCCTCAAGTCGTGGAAGCTGACGCCGGACGACTGGGAGAACCGCCGCAAGCGGGCGGCGTATACCGAGGCGATCGAGGAGATGCTCAAGCGGACCGACCACGAGGACGCGCCCTGGGAGCTGGTCGAGGCCGAGAGCAAGAAGTACGCGCGCGTGAAGGTGGTGGAGACGGTGATCGCGCGCATCGAAGCCGGCATGCGCGCGCAGGGGATCGAGCCGCCCGCGCTGGGCCGTCAGGGCTAGGCGAACAGCGTCAGATCCGGCTCGCGCTCGCCGCGCAGCACGGCCGGGTCGACCTCGACGCAGGCGATCCCGCGCGACTCCGCGAGCACCCGTGCCTGCGGCTTGATCGTCTGCGCCGCCAGCACGCCGCGGCAGTCGGACAGGCCGGGCTCCGTGCAGATGCGCTCGAGGTAGCGGGTCAGCTGCTCGACGGCGTCGATCGTGCCGACCCGCTTGATCTCGACGGCCACCAAGCCGTCGTCCTCGTCGCGGCACATCAGGTCGACCGGGCCGATGTCGGTGGGCCACTCGCGCCGCACCAGGCGCAGGCCCTCGGGCGGTGCGCCGGCGAGCAGCTCCTGCAGCTCGCGCTCGACGCCCTCCTTCTCGAGCGCGGCGGCCTCGCCCATGTCGTGCGTCACGTCCGAGATCACCTCGGAGATCACGATCTCGAGCCGGTCCTCGGTCGCCCCGGCGCGCTTGCGCACGACCATCCGCCCCGGCTCCTCCTCGATCACGGCCGGCGGCGTCATCCAGTTCTGCGGCTTGAAGCCGCCCGTGTCCGCGTGCACCATCACCGACCCGTCCGACTTGAGCATGAGCAGCCGCAGCGCCTCGGGCAGCACGGCCGTCAGGCGACCGGTGTAACGAACCTCGCAGCGGGCGACGATCAAACGCACGGCGGCCACCGTAGCCCGGTGGTCGGATAGCGTTGGTCCGTGCCCGTGAGCTGGTCCGACGACGTCGACGAGATCCTCGGCGGGGACATGACGGCGGGGCTCGGCTACGCGACTCCGGCCGGCGGCGCGGTGGTGATGGCGGTGGCTCCGGTGGGGCTGCGCGACCGCGAGCGGGGGACGGTTGGGTTCACGACCTCGCTCGGCTTCGCCAAGAAGCTCGACCGGATCAAGCGCGAGCCGCGCGTCGCGCTCGCGTACCACACCCGCAAGTACGGCCGCTCGGATCGGCGCGAGTTCGTCCTCGTCCAGGGCGTCGCCGAGCCGGTCACCCAGCCCACCCCCGACGACCGAGCGCTCGTGCGCCGCCAGGCCGAGGGCTTCCTCGGCTCAGCCAGGGGCGGTCCGTTCTGGGATCGCTGGCTGCGCGAGTACTACATGGTGCGCATCCCGGTCTGGGTGCACGTGGAGCGGATCACGGTCTGGCCCGACCTCGACCGCGGCGGCGCCCCCGAGCGCCACGGGCTCCCCGAGCCGCTCTCCACCCCCGATCCCCAGCTGGCGCCCGCGAAGGGCACCGCCCCGCGCGTGGACATGCAGCGCGCCGCCAAGCGGCTGGCCAAGACACCGCACGTGCTGCTCGGCCACCTCGACGCGGACGGCTACCCGGAGCTCGCCCCGGTCAAGATCGTCGCCTCGGACGCAACCGGCCTCGAGCTGACCGGAGCCCCCGGCGTGATCCCGGAGGGCACGCGCCGCGCCGGCCTGCTCGGCCACGACTACCGCCCCAAGCTGATCGGCCTCACCGCCCGCCAGCACACGGGCTGGCTGGAGGCCGACGGCGACCGCGGCCTCTACGCGCCCCACTCGGAGACCGGCTTCGTGGCGCCCCCGAACAAGACGCTGCTGCTGTTCGGCAACGGGCTCCAGGCGAAGCTGGGCGTGCGCCGCGCGCGGCGCGAGGGCAAGCTCCCGGCGTAAACAGCGCCAACCAGGGCGGCCCCGAATCGCGGCCGCCAAGGCACGAGGCTGCAACCTCGTGGAGGGCCACCCTCTATTGCCCTCCGTTCAGCGGCGCCACGGGAGCCGCGAGCGCTTGCGCGCCGCCGCGCGGCGGCGCTGCACGAGTAGGCCGCTGCCGACTCCCAAGGCCGTCAACCCGGCCGCGATCACCGTCGGGCGCGCCCGCAGCCGCCGGTACTCCCCCTCGACCTCCGGCCACAGCATCCCTTCGACCAGCTCGCCGGCGGCCTCGGGCGTCGAGGCCAGCTCGTCCGACGGGATCGGCTCGGCGAACGCGACCTGCACCCGGCGCGGCTTCGGGAACGGCCCGAGGAACAGCTTCTCGGTCCCGGTGATCGCCGCGGGCACCAGCGGCGAGGCGGTCTCCAGCGCGAGCCGTCCGGCGCCGCGCTTGGGGTGGCCGAGCTCCTCGGGATCGCGGATGCGCGTGCCCTCCGGGAACAGCGCCAGCAGCCCGCCCTGCTCGAGGATCACCCGCGCGGTCTCGAGCGCGTCGGCGTCCGACCGGCCGCGCCGCACCGGGAAGGCTCCGAGCCGCACCAACAGCCGCCCGTAGCGCGCCTCGATCAGCTCGGTCTTGGCCATGTAGCGCACCTGGCGCCGGGTGCAGACCGCGATGAAGAACGAATCCCAGAAGCTCTTGTGGTTGGGCGCGATGATCGCGGCGCCTTCGCGCGGAATGTGCTCGGCGCCGGACACGTGCATGCGAAACCAGATCCGCAGGAATGGCGCCAGCAACGCGCGGACGAACGCGTACAGCGGCCGCGACACGCCCTTCTCGCGGGCGAGGCGGTGCGCCTCCTCGTTGGTCACGGGCCGGAAGCTACAGACGTTTCCGGCGGCCCGGCCGGGGGTAGCCAGGACCAATGAGCATCTTGGACAAGATCACTGGCCGAGCCAAGAAGGCCGCGGGCGATCTCGCGGACGACCCGTCGCTGCGCAGCGAGGGCCGCCGCGAGGAGCGCAAGGGCGAGGAGAAGGAGAAGCTCGCCGAGGCGCAGGACCGTGTCGAGGAGAAGGCGCAGGACGTCGCCGACCTCGAGCGCCGCACCTGATCCACTCTGCCCGCGGGTCGCGCGGGTACCGTTGGCGGCGTAGTGAGCGAGGAACACACTCCTCACGTCGCCTATCGCGCCGTTCTGCTGGCAGCGGGGCTGCTGCTGTTCGGCCTGCTGTTCCGGCAGCTCGTGACGCTGCTGCTGGCGATCCTGATCACGATCGTGTTCGCCATCCCGCTGGCGGCCGCCGCGACGCGCTTCGAGCGCCGCGGTGTGCCCCGGCCGGTCGGCGCGCTGGTGGCGCTGCTCGGCGGGATCGCCGTGGTCGCGCTGCTGATCACGCTGCTGATCCCGCCGTTCATCGACCAGACCAACGAGTTCGTCGACGCCGTGCCCGGCATCGTCGACGACCTCGAGGGCACCTATGCCGACATCACCGGTGAGGACGCCAGCGACGTCGGCGATCGCGTCGAGGAGTTCGTCGAGAAGTGGACGGACGACCCCGAGCGCCTGATCGGGCCGATCACCTCGATCGGCCTCAACGTCGCGGGCATCCTCGGCGCGCTGGTCCTGATCCTGATCACCGCCTACTACATGGCGATCCGTCCCGAGCCGCTCGTCAACGGGATGATCAGCCTGTTCCCGCCCGCCCGGCGCGACCACGCCCGGCACGTGCTCAACCGCATCCGGCGCTCGTGGATCGGCTGGATGGAGGGCGTGGTCGTGGACATGCTGGCCACGCTCGCGCTGACCTACATCGGTTTGACGATCATAGGGCTGGACTTCGCGATCTTCTTCGCGGTGCTGTCGGCGCTGTTGGTGGTCGTGCCCTACTTCGGGGCGATTGCCGGCGCGATCCCGCCGGTGCTGTTCGCGCTCACCGACTCGCCCGGCAAGGCCCTGCTCGCGCTCGCCGTCTACGTGATCGTCCAGCAGATCGAGAGCAACATCACGATCCCCATCGTGATGTCGCAGCGCACGCGCATGCACCCGGCGATGATCGCCATCGGCGTGGTGGTGGTCGGGCAGCTGTTCGGCTTCGTCGGCCTGTTCGTCGCCGTCCCGATCCTGTCGCTGATCGTGATCGTGACCGAGGAGTTCTGGGTCAAGGAGATCGAGGCGATCGACCGCGAGCGAAGACGCCCCTCGATCGAGCTGCCCGGCTCAGGCGAGCTTGACGATCGCGATGACCATCCCGATCACGACGAAGATGACGATCAGGGCCTGGACGACGATCCAGAAGCGGGGCACCTCCACCGCGGCGCTCCTACTCGATGATCGCTTGACGCAGCGCGATCGCGACCGCGTGCACGCGCGTGTCGGCCTCGAGCTTGAGGATCGCGCGTTTGGTGTCCGACTTGACGGTCTCGGTCGAGAGGCCGATCCGGCGCGCGACCTCCTCCGTGTGCAGCCCCTCCGCCAGCAGCTGGAGGATCTCGCGCTCGCGCTCGGATAGCGGCGCGTCGGGGCCGACCTGCGACATCAGCAGCGCCGGCGACAGCGACGGGTCGACGAACGGCTTGCCGCCGATCACCGTGCGGATCGCGCGCACCAGGTCGTCGGGTGGCGAGCCCTTCATCACATACCCGCGCGCGCCGGCTGCGATCGCGTCCGACAGAAGGCGCTTGTCGCCGTAGGCCGAGAACATGACCGTCTTGACGCCGGGGTTGGCCCCGGCGATCCGCTTGACCGCCGAGATGCCGTCGATGCCCGGCAGGCGCACGTCCATGATCACGACCTCGGGCTGCAGGCGCTCGACCGCCTCGACGACGTCCTCGCCACTGTCGACGTGGCCCACGAGCTCCAGGTCGGCCGTGTCGCCGAACAGGAGTCCGAGTCCGTGTCGCACCATGGGGTGGTCGTCCACCGCCAGGCATTTGGTCGTCGCGGCCATCACACCCACCCTAACCGTATGATGCGCGCGATGTTCGATTCCATGGTGGTGGGGACGGACGGGTCCGAGACCGCGCAGGAGGCCGTGCGGCAGGCGAGCGATCTCGCCAAGCGGCTAGACGCCAAGGTCCATCTCGTCAGCGCGTACGAGCCGGTGCCCGAGGGGCGCCTGCGCGAGGAGCGCCAGCAGGTGCCGGATGACCTTCAGTGGATGGTCAACCCGCGCGAGGACGTGAGCGCCACGCTCGCAGAGGCGGCCAAGGGCCTGGAGGCGATGGGCGTGCAGGTCGAGACGCACGCGCGCGAGGGCGACCCGGCCGACGCGATCCTCGACGTCGCCGAGGAGCAGGGCGCCGATCTGATCGTGGTCGGCAACAAGGGCATGACCGGTGCGAAGCGCTTCCTGCTCGGCAGCGTGCCGAACAAGGTCTCCCATCACGCTCCCTGCAGCGTGATGATCATCCGCACCACCTAGGTCGCTAGCAGGGCGTCAGCGGCGGGCAGCGCAGCGCGCGCGCCGCGTCGACCAGGCCCCAGCCGTAGCGGGGGTCGAGGCCCGGCCGGCCGAGGTCGCGCGCGGTCGCCTGGATGTGGGCCTGGACCATCTCGGGAGACGGGTGCTCGCCGAGCTTGCGCGTGGCGATGATCAGCGCCGCGATCGCAGAGACGTGCGGGCTGGCCATCGAGGTGCCCCTGTACTCGCGCGGC
>JBQGCL010000057.1:0-3520 GCA_052038485.1 Thermoleophilaceae bacterium
AACGGCGGCATCGTCATCAGGCCGGTGACCGGGCAGGGGCAGCGTTCGATGTAGCCGGCCAGCTCGGCCGGCTCGACGCCCTCCTTCGACTCCTCGCCGGCCACGTTGACCTGGATCAGCACCTCCTGCGCGGGGTGCTGCGCCAAGCGGCGCAGGGCCGACTCGGACGCGATCGAGTGGATCAGCCGCACGTTCGGCGCGATGTCCTTGAGCTTGCGGCTCTGGATCGCCCCGATGAAGTCCCAGGTGAACAGGTCGCGGTGACGCTCCTGCTTGGCGAGCAGCTCCTGCGCGCGGTTCTCGCCGACCAGCTCGATCCCGGCCTCGGCCAGCGCCGGCAGGTCGTCCGCGTCGACGTACTTGATCGCGGCCAGCACCTCGACCTCGGGCCCGATCCGCTCGCGGACGCGCTCGAGGTTCTCCCTCACCCGCTCAGCGCGCACAGGCCCCCCTGCCTGCCGGTAAGGCCTCGGTCGCGCCGGTGCGAGAAGTACAGCTCCGGCTCGCAGCTCGTGCAGCGGTCGAGGTGCTCGATCTCGCTCACCCCGGCCGCCTCCAGCCGCGCCGCGATCACGCGCCGCAGGTCGAGCATGCGGCCGTCGATTGCGCCGGGCACGTCCCCGAAGCGCTCCGACACCTCGGGGCCGACCTCGTAGCAGCAGCCGCCGATCCCGGGGCCGACCGCCGCCGCGGGCGGCGAATCGAAGGCCGCCACGGCGCGCTCGACGATGCCGCCCGCCAGCGGACGCCAGCCGCAGTGCAGCATCGCGGCGCGGCTGCCGTCGGACAGCGCCACCGGGTAGCAGTCCGCCACCAGCACGAGCAGGCCGAGGCCCGCCTCGTCGGTCAGGTGGCCGTCCACGCGGGGCAGCTCCTTGTCCCCGGGCTGGGCGTAGGCGGCCTGCGGGTCGGGGGCCTCCCACTCGTGCACGTCGGTGCCGTGCACCTGCCAGCCCATCACGACTCGTCCCGCATCCACCCCGGCGGCCTCCGCGAGCCGCGTCCGGTTGACGGTCACGTGCTCGGGGTCGTCGTCGGTGAGGATCCCCAGGTTGAGCGACCGGTACGGGCCCTCGCTGATCCCTCCCTGGCGGGTCGAGAAGATCGCTCGCGCCCCGGGCAAGTCGATCGTGTCGATCACTGGGCCAGCTCCAGGGCGGCTTGGAGCTCCTGCTCGCGCCCGCTCAGGATCCCGTCGAGCTTGCGCCGCAGGGTCTCCTCGAGCGCCCTGCCGATCGCGGGCCCCTGCGGGACGCCGGCCGCGAGCAGGTCGTCGCCGCCGATCTCGAGCCGCACGCCGCTGAGGTCGGTGACCCACCGCAGGATCGGCTCCGAGGGAGCGCCCAGCCCGAGCGCCAGCGCCAACGCCTCCGGCGGCTCGTTGCCGAGCAGATCGAGCAGCTCCGACGGGGTCCGCTCGCGAGCCCGCAGCTCGCCGACCAGGCCCGACGCCACGTCGGCCGCCCGCAGCACCGCGTCGCGCTCGCGCCCGTCCAGCTGGAGGCCGTCGACCCCGGGAGCGGCAGAGGACGGGTCACCGACGCAGAGCGCGGCCAGCGACGCACGCGCGCGGTCGGCGCCGATCGCGGCCGCGCCCAGAGAGGCCGACGCGACGAGCTCCGGATCGAGACGCAGGGCGGAGTCGAGGGCGATCTCCAGGTCGCGCAGGCGCTCGACCGCCGCGGGCGCCTCGTGCTCGGCCAGCAGGTCCATCAGCTCGTCCCTTACCCGGGCGCCCGAGACCGTCGACAGCGCGTCCTCGGCCACGGCGGCGCGCGCCGCGCGCTCGCTGGCCTCGTCCATGCGAAAGCCGAGCCGTGTCTCGTAGCGCACCGCGCGCAGCAGCCGCGTCGGGTCGTCGAGGAAGGAGTCGGGGTGCAGGATGCGCACCACGCCGGCCTCGAGGTCGGCCAGGCCGCCGTGCGGGTCGTACAGATGGCCGAGGTCCTCGCCGCCGAGCGCGACGGCCATCGCGTTGATCGTGAAGTCGCGCCGGCGCAGGTCCTCCGCGAGCGTCGCCTCCGCCACGCGCGGCAGCGCTCCCGGGTCGTCGTAGGTCTCGGTGCGGGTGGTCGCGAGGTCGAACGTGAGCTCGGGCGCGCGCACGGTGGCGGTGCCGAAGCGCTCGTGCTCGCGCGCCGCCCCGCCGAGCCGCTCCGCGAGCGTCCGGGCGACCGTGCGGGCGTCGCCCTCGACGGCGAGGTCGAGGTCGACCGCGGCGGCCCCGCGGAGCAGGTCGCGCACGGCCCCGCCGACGAGATAGGTCGGCGGCAGCCCCTCGAGCGCCGGCAGCAGCCGGTCCATCTCCGGGAGGCGCCGGATGCGCTCGCGCAGGTCCGCACTGGCCGCATTCACGCGGCAAGTCCTAGCAGCCCCGCTCCGCTACTCCGCCTGTGCGGGTGTGTTGAATCCCCAGATGCGCCGCCTGGCCCTGGTCGCGTTCGCCCTGCTCGCACTGCCGGCGAGTGCCTCGGCCGCGAGCGTCGAGGTCGCCCCGGGGGGCCAGGTGCGCTACGGGGCAACCCCCGGCGAGCCCAACCGGCCGCTGATCACCGTCGCGACGGAGGCGGTTGTGATCATCGACGAAGTCGAGCTGGACGCCGGGCGCGGGTGCACCGCTGCCGGGCAACGCGCGGTGCGCTGTGCGCTGTCCCCGAATGGGGCGCGCAGCGTGCGCGTCTGGCTCGGCGACGCGAGCGATCGTGCGCGCGTTGCGGGCCCGGTGGCCGCGATGGTGACCTTTGACGGTGGTCCCGGAAACGACCGGATGCTCGGCGGTCGCGGTCGCGACCGGTTCCTGGAGGGTCGCGCGGCGAACGGCGCCGACACGATGGCGAGCGAGGCCAACGACGACGGGGTGATCGACAGCGTCGACTACCACGAGCGCCGCAAGCCTGTCCGCGTGACGCTCAACGGCGGGCGCGACGACGGCCAGGCCGGCGAGCGTGACCGGATCGGGCCGAACGTCCACGAGGTCCAGGGCGGCCACGCGGCCGACCTGCTGGTCGGCGGGCCCAGGAACGACTATTTCGAGGCCCACCAGGGCCGCGACAGGCTCATCGGGAAGGGCGGCGACGACTACTTGTCCGGGGACGAGTGGGTCTTCGAGCTTCCGAGGAGCGAGGACCGCGTGAACGGCGGTCCCGGGGACGATCTCCTGAAGGGCGGCGCCGGCGCGGACCGCATCACAGGCGGGCCCGGTGAGGACATCGTTGCCGCCGGCACGGGTGACGACCGCGTCTACGTGCGCGACGGGCAGGCCGACCTCATCGGCTGCGGCTGGGGTGCCGACTGGGTGGACCCGGACGTCCGCGACCAGCTCGACACCGACTGCGAGCAGCGCCGGCCCTCATAGCCGCACGGGGATTCCGGCAGCGCGCATGCGCTGCTTGGCCTCGCGCACGCTGTATCGGCCGTAGTGGAAAATCGACGCGCATAGGACCGCATCGGCGCCGCCCTCGTTGACCGCGTCGACCAGATGGTCGAGGGTCCCGGCCCCGCCGCTGGCGATCACCGGCAC
>JBQGCL010000058.1:0-5431 GCA_052038485.1 Thermoleophilaceae bacterium
CAGGCGAGCGGCACCGACTGGGCGCTCGGCATCGAGGCCGGCTCACGCGCGCTGGTGAGCGACGGAAACGGCGCCGAGCCGCTCTACCTCGAGGCGGTCGAACGCCTGGGGCGCACGCGTGGTGTGGTCCACCTCGCCCGCGCACGGCTCCTGTTCGGCGAATGGCTGCGTCGCGAGAACCGGCGCGTCGACGCGCGCGAGCAACTCCGAACCGCCCACGAGATGTTCAGCGAGATCGGGGCCGAGGGGTTCGCCGAGCGGGCCCGTCACGAGCTGCTGGCCACGGGCGAGACCGTGCGCAAGCGGACCGACGACGCGCGCGGCGTGCTCACGCCGCAGGAGGCCCACATCGCCCGGCTCGCCAGGGAAGGCCTCTCCAACCCAGAGATCGGCGCGCAGCTGTTCATCAGCCCGCGCACGGTCCAGTACCACCTGCGCAAGGTCTTCCAGAAGCTCGACATCAGCTCGCGCAACCAGCTCAACCGGATCCCGGCCAGCCAGCTCAACTAGCCACCTGGCCGACGCGAGGCAACGCCTCGCGCGGGAGCCTTCGCCTCATCGCAGACCCCCTGACACCAGAGAGGCGGTGGAGCAGATGAGGTACGGATACGGATTGGAATGGATCCCGGGCGGCGTCTTCATTGGAGGGGTGCTCCTGGTCCTGATCGTGCCGCCCTTCGCGCTGATCGTGCTCGCGGTGGTCGCCCTCGCCGCGGTCGCCGCGCTGATCGCCCTCGCCGCGGCGATCCTCGCATCGCCGTACCTGGTCCTGCGCACCGTCCGGCGGCACCTCGCGGAGCGGCAGGCAGGTCAGCCCCAGCCGGTCCTCGCGGAGCCCCAGCCGCTGCACTCAGCGGAGTCGGTCGTCGCGACCTGAGCGTCTAGCTGTACAACCTCAGGGCGGTGCGCGTCTCCCTGTTCGTCACCTGCGTCAACGACACGCTGTTCCCGAACGCCGGGCAGGCGGTCGTGCGGCTGCTCGAGCGGCTCGGGTGTGAGGTCGACTTTCCGCTCGAGCAGACCTGCTGTGGGCAGATGCACATGAACTCCGGTTACGCGCGCGAGGGGATGGCGCTGGCCCGGCGGCTCGGGCGCGTGTTCGAGGGGGCCGAGGTCATTGTGACGCCCTCGGCCTCGTGTGCCGGGATGGTGCGTCACCAGCTGGAGGAGGGTCCGCCGGTCTACGAGCTGTCGGAGTTCCTGATCGACCGGCTCGGGGTCGAGGACGTCGGCGCCCACTTCCCTCACCGCGTCACGTTCCACCCGACCTGCCACTCGCTGCGCGAGCTGGGCGTCGGGGACCGCCCGCTTCGGCTGCTGCGCGCGGTCCAGGGCATCGAGCTGGTCGAGCTGCCGGCGGCCGACGAGTGCTGCGGCTTCGGCGGCACGTTCGCGATCAAGAACGCCGACGTGTCGTCCGCGATGCTCGCCGACAAGGTGCGGGCGGTGCTCGACACCGGCGCCGAGGTCGTGTGCGCGGCCGACAGCTCGTGCCTGATGCACATCGGCGGCGCGCTGTCGCGCCAGCGGACCGGGGTGCGCACGGCGCACCTGGCCGAGGTGCTGGCGTCGTGAGCTCGCGCAGCGGCTTCCCCGCCGCGGCGTCGAAGACGCTGGGCGACACGCAGCTCCGCCGCAACCTGCGCAAGGCCACCACCCACATCCGCGCGAAGCGCGCCGAGGTGGTGGAGGAGCTGCCGGACTGGGCGGAGCTGCGCTCGGCCGGACGTGCGATCAAGGACTGCGCGCTCGCGGACCTCGGCCCGGCGCTCGAGCGGCTCGAAGCCGCCGTGGTCGCTGCGGGCGGGGTGGTGCACTGGGCCAACGACGGCACAGAGGCGTGCTCGATCGTCTCTTCGCTCGCTCGGGGGGCGGGCGTGTCCGAAGTCGTGAAGGTCAAGTCGATCGTGACCGACGAGATCAAGCTCAACGAGGCGCTCGCGACGGCCGGCGTGCGGGCGGTCGAGACGGACCTCGCCGAGCTGATCGTCCAGCTCGGCGACGACATGCAGTCGCACATCCTCGTGCCGGCGATCCACAAGAACCGCGCCGAGATCCGCGACCTGTTCGCGCGCGAGCTGAACCTGCCCGACCTCAGCGACGAGCCCGCGGCGCTCACCGAGGCCGCGCGGCTGCACCTGCGGCGCAAGTTCCTCGACGCCCGCTTCGGCGTCTCGGGCGCGAACTTCGCGGTCGCGGAGACCGGCACCGTCTGCGTCTTCGAATCCGAGGGCAACGGGCGCATGTGCACGACGCTGCCCGAGGTGCTCGTGACGGTGATGGGCATCGAGAAGCTCGTGCCCGCCTGGCAGGACATGGAGGTCTTCCTCCAGCTGCTGCCGCGCTCGTCGACCGGGGAGCGGATGAACCCGTACACGTCGTTCTGGACCGGCGTGACGGAGGGCGACGGGCCGCGCGAGTTCCACCTCGTGCTGCTCGACAACGGCCGCACCGACGTGCTCGCCGACCAGGTCGGCCGCCAGTCGCTGCGCTGCATCCGCTGCTCCGCCTGCCTGAACGTCTGCCCGGTCTACTCGCGCGTGGGCGGGCACGCGTATGAGTCGGTCTATCCGGGTCCGATCGGCGCGATCCTGACGCCGCAGCTGCACGGGATGCGGGAGGGCCGGACGCTGCCGTACGCATCGTCGCTGTGCGGCGCGTGCTACGAGGTCTGTCCGGTGGCGATCGACATCCCGAAGGTGCTGGTGCACCTCCGGGAGCGGGTGGTCTCGACGGATCCTTCGTGGAAGCCGGAAAAGGCAGCGATGAAGGGGCTCTATCGCGCCTTTTCTTCAAGACGCGCCTTCGAGACCGCCCAGAAAGCCGCGCAACTGGGCCGGCCGCTGGCCCGGGGCGGACGAATCGGCCGGCTGCCCTGGCCGCTCTCGGCGTGGACCTCGACCCGCGACCTGCCCGCGCCGCCGGCCGAGACCTTCCGCGACTGGTGGCGCCGCGAGCGCGGCGAGGGCGAGCCGACCGCCCCGGCGCCACGAAGTCGTCATTTGCCCCCTATAGCGGCGTCAAGGACAACCTCGTCGGTGCGAAGCGCGTTCGCTGAGGGCGGCGACGCTCGCGCCGCCATCCTTGGCCGCATCCGTCAAGCGCTCGCCAATGACCAAGCGGCGCCGGAAGTGCCGCGTGAGTACCGGCGTCACGACACTCGCGGGCGCTCCGAGACCGTCGACACCTTCGCCGAGCGCGCCGGCGAGTACCGCGCCACGGTCACCCGCGCGGTCGCGAGGGATCTCCCGGCCACGCTGGCCGACCTCTGCCGGCGCCGTGGCGCTCAGCGCGTGGCCGTGCCGCCGGGACTGCCGGACGAGTGGCGCCCGCACGGGGTCGAGCTCGTCCCGGACCGCCCGCTCGGCGCCCACGACCTCGACTCCCTGGACGGCACCATCACCGGCGCCGCCATCGCGATCGCCGAGACCGGCACGATCGTGCTCGACGGCGGGCCTGGTCAAGGCCGGCGCGCGCTCACGCTCGTGCCCGACTATCACCTCTGCCTGGTGCGCGAGGACCAGATCGTGGGCCTCGTGCCCGAGGCCGTCGCCGCCCTCGAGTCCGCGGTCGAGGCGGGCCGGCCGCTGACGTTCATCGCGGGGCCGTCCGCCACGTCGGACATCGAGCTGAACCGCGTCGAGGGCGTCCACGGACCGCGGACGCTCGACATCGTCGTCGTCGGCGACTAGCTCGAGCCGCGCTTCTGCCCCACGGCGCGGATCAGCTGCGCCTTGCCCATCTTCGAGCGGCCAAGGCGGGTTGCCTCGCGCATGTCGTTTCGTGGCTGCCCGGGCCCCAGCGAGGGGAAACGGGTTGCACGATCCGGGGCACGGGTAGGCGGAAGCATGGCCAAAGATCACGGACCCAGCGTCAAGAACGACAAGCAGTACGAGGGCCTGCGCAAGAAGGGGATGTCGAAGGAGCGCGCCGCCAAGATCGCGAACACCCCGAATGCCTCGAAGAAGGGCGGCGAGCACAGCCACAGCGGCGGCTCGAGCCAGAGCAGCAAGAGCAGCGGCTCGGGCAGCGGCGGCAACCGCGTCCAGAAGCAGGCCGCCGGGCGCAAGGGCGGCAAGGCCTCTTCCTAGACCCTGCCGGCAGGCAGCGCCTGAGCCTCATCGGGCGGCCCGCCGCTGGTCTCCTTGTGTGACTGACCTCTCATTGACATACCCATAGGGGGTATGTACCTTCTGTCCCGTCCGGGAGATACCCCCGGGGTGTATCGTTCAAGGAACCAAGGGACAGTCAATGAGCACCAGCACCGAGTCCACCAACCTCAGCTTCGCCGTCGAGGGCATCAGTTGCGATCACTGCCGGGTTGCCATCACCAGTGAGGTGACCCAGGTCAGCGGCGTCCGGTCCGTCGATGTGGACGTGAACGCAAAGACCGTTCGCGTCAGCGGAACGGATCTCGACCCGGCTGCGGTCGTCGACGCGATCGACGAGGCCGGCTACGACGCGGTGCGGTCATGAGCGCCTCGACGCGCCGCTTCGCCCGCCACTACCTCGAGATGGTCGTCGCGATGTTCGCCGGCATGGGCGTGCTGCTCCCGCCGCTGGGCATGGCCACGCGCGCGCTGTTCGGCGTGGGCCTGCACGGCAACGCGGCGCTGATGATCTCCGCGATGGCGCTCACGATGACTGTCCCGATGGTCGCCTGGATGCGCTTCCGCGGGCACGGCTGGGCGCCCTGCGGCGACATGACCGCCGCGATGGTGCTCCCGACGCTGGCCGTCCTGGCCCTGCTGTGGACCGACCTGCTCTCGGACGTCGGCACGCTGCTCGTCATAGAGCACGCGGTGATGCTGCCGGCGATGCTCGTCGCGATGCTGCTGCGCCGCGCCGAGTACACCCACCATCACGCGGCGGTGGTCGCGTGAGCGCCCCGGTCAAGCTCGCCGGCTTCGCCGCCCTGCTGCTGCTCGTCTTCGGTGGCGCGGTCGCCGTCGGCAGCGCGTTCGGGCCGGACCGCGAGGGGGCAAGCGCGGCCCGCGAGGACGACGCGATGGCCGGCCACGGCGAGACCGCCGCCCCGGACCCCGTGCGCGGCCTGTCCGTCTCCGACGACGGTCTGAAGCTCGTTCTCGAGCGGACCGAACTGCGGCGCGGCCGCCCGGACGAGCTCGCCTTCACCGTCGTCGGCGCCGACGGCCGCCCGGTCGAGGACTTCGACGTCGAGCACGAGAAGCGCATGCACACGATCGTCGTGCGCCGCGACGGGACCGGCTTCCAGCACGTCCACCCGCAGCTCGGCGAGGACGGGGTCTGGCGCGTACCGCTGACACTGCCCGACGCGGGCGCGTATCGGGTGTTCGCCGACTTCAAGCACGACGGCGAGGCACGCACGCTGGCGGCCGACCTGTCCGTCGACGGCGAGGCGGACTACCGGCCGCTGCCCGAGCCCGCCACCACGGCGACGACGGCCGAC
>JBQGCL010000059.1:0-27737 GCA_052038485.1 Thermoleophilaceae bacterium
CGCTGGCTGCGCATCGCCGACGGGCCCGACGAGGTCCACAAGATGGTGATCGCGCTGCGCGAGCTCAACCGCTTCAAGCCGCGCGAGCCGGTCGAAGCCTGAGCGCGTGCGCCTGACCCACGAGCAGGAGGCCTTCGTCGAGGCGATCCGCGACTTCGCGGCGCGCGAGCGCTTCGAGCGCCCGGAGGACGGCCACTCCGATGAGGTCGCGGCGCGGATGGGCGAGCTCGGCTGGTATGGGCTCCAGATCCCCGAGCAGTACGGCGGCTCGGGCGGCAGCTTCCTCGACGCGACGCTGTTCCTCGAGGAGACGGCCCGCGGACGCATCCCGGTCAACGCCTACGGCGTGACGCTGATCGTGGTCGGGGCGCTGAACCGCTTCGGCTCGGAGGAGCAGAAGTCCGACCTGCTCGGCCGGGTGGCCAAGGGCGGCTCACTCGCGATCGCGATGTCGGAGCCGGACGCCGGCTCGGACGTGGCGGCGCTGAAGACGCGCGCGCGGCGCGAGAACGGGTCGTGGGTGCTCGACGGGGCGAAGATGTGGTGCTCCTACGCACACCGCGCGAGCCACATCCTGATCGTCTGCCGCACCGGCCCGGGCGAGCGCCACGAGGACATGTCGATGATCCTCGTGCCGCGCGACGCCGAGGGCATGACGGTCACGCCGATCCCGACGCTGGGCGGCGAGGAGACCAACGAGATCCACCTCGACGGCGTGCACGTGCCCGAGGGCGCGCTGCTCGGCGCCGAGGGCGGCGGCTGGACGCAGCTGATGGCCGGGCTCAACTACGAGCGCACGATCCTGGCGGCCACGGCGCTCGGCCTGGCGCAGCGCACCTTCGACGACGCGCTCGCCTACACGAAGGAGCGGCGCCAGTTCGGCCGACCGGTGGGCACCTTCCAGGCGCTCTCGCACCGCTTCGCCGAGCTGGCCACCGAGCTGGCCCAGGTGCGGCTGCTGGTGCGCTGGGTGGCGTCGCTGACCGACGAGGACCCGAGCCGGATGCTGCCCCAGGAAGCCTCGATGGCGAAGCTGGCCGCCACCGAGCTGGCCAAGCGCTGCGCCCTGGAGGGCGTGCAGGCGATGGGCGGCTACGGCTACGCGAGCGAGTACCCGATGGAGCGCTACCTGCGCGCGGCCGTGGTCGGGACGATCTACGGCGGCACGTCGGAGATCCAGAAGAACATCATCGCCAAGACGCTCGGGCTCTAGCCCGAAGCGCTGAGGGAGGCGAGCAGCTCGCGCCAGTCGGCCTCCACGCCGGCCAGCTGGCGGCCGAACGCGTCGACCAGGACCGAGCGCGGGCCGCGCTCGAGGTCGCTGGTCGCCAGCTTGGCGGCCGCCCGGGCGCCGTGCTCCTGCTCCAGCAGGCTGAAGACGGTGCCGCCGAGCAGCATCGCGTCGCGCGGCTCGGGCGGGAAGGCGGGCCGGCCGCCCTCGCGCAGCCGCCGCACGATCGCCGCGCGCAGCATGGGCGCCTGCCCCGACAGCCAGGTCGCGGCGCCCTCGCACAACCAGGCCCAGCGCACGTAGCGGCGGAAGGTCGACCACGAGAACGGCGGCGGCAGGTACGGGTTGTTGGCGCCGACGATCAGGTGCGCGTACTCGTGCTGCGGCGTCAGCAGCAGCGCCTCACGCGAGCCGGGCACGCCCGACGCCCGCTTCTCGAGCGCCGGCGGCGACAGCGTGTGAATCGAGAACTCGCCGAACCAGCCCGCGTAGTAGCGCCGCGCCGCGGGGGCGGCCGCGCGGCGCGCCAGCGGGAGCCACGGCTGTGCCAGCGCCAGGGCGGCCGGGCGCGGGTGCAGCACGACGGCGACCTCCTCCGGGATCTCGAACAGCGCGCTCAGCTCGGCGCGCAGCACCTCGAGCGCGGCGAGCACGGTCGCGGCCTCCTCCGTCTGGTCGGACTCGTGGCGCGCCGAGAAGGAGGGCGAGTGGGACTCGAGCCAGGCCACAGGCCGGGACTCTGACACCTCCCTCGGGGAGGTCCCGGTACGGCTACTCCGGCAGCCCCCCGGCTTGGAGCGCCTCCGTCCTTGAGAGGAAGACCTGTATCCGCGCGATCTTCTCCGCGCGTACATCGAACACCGCGTAGGTCGTCCACTCGACCGGCGCACCGCTTGCGTGCCCGCGTCCCGTGGACGCCAGTTCGCAGAGCAGGGAGTCGCCTCTCGGTTCGAAGCGGCGTGCCTCGAAGGTCGCCCCGGCGACACCGCGCAGGTTTCGCATCCAATCCCTGAGGCCGTCGTGACCGCGATAGCCCGCGGCGGGGCTGTCGGGCATCTCCGGCGGCTCGTCGATCTCACAGTCGTCCTCGAACGCCGCGATCACCCCTTCGAGGTCGTCGCTGTTGAACGCGTCGAGCATGCGCCGCACCACCTCGACGTCTTCCTGGGACCGCGACATCGCCCGCGCCAGCGGCGGGCTAAGCCAGGACGGGCGTGGCCGCGCCCGAGGCGATCGCCTCGATCTCCTCGGAGGCGCGCTCGAACTCCTCGTCCGACAGCACCGGCGTGCCCTCGAACGGGAGGTCGCGGTACAGCTCGATCCACGAGCGGCAGCCGTGGTACTCGGGCCGCACCTTGACGGTGACCGGACGCGGGATGCGGTACGTACGCAGGACGATCACGTGCAGCGGGTGGCGCCGCTTCCACGCGAGCCGTTTCTCGGCGTAGTCGCTCGTCCAGATGTAGTACGGCGACAGCGCGTCGATCGTGCGCGGGTCGGTGATCAGGTAGCTGGCCGCGACCTCGGCCCACGAGCGGATCCGCACCCGGTCCGGCTGCGGGATGCCACCGTCCTGGACGAGCGCCTTGGCCGGCGGCTCGTCGTCGGGCCAGACGCCCTCCTCGAGCGCGCGGCCCAGCTCGGGCACGTGCGCGTCACGGACGCAGTCGTTGCGCTGGTGGTCGAAGGTGGGGTAGAGGAAGAAGCGGTCGTGCTCGATCTCGAAGTGCTTGTTCTCCTCGCGGATGCCGCCCTTGCGCAGGGTCAGCAGCTGCTCGCCCTCGGCAAGCGCGCGCACGGTGATCGCCCATTCCTTGAATGCAACTGGCATTGAGAGAAGTACCTCAGAACTCGTCGCGCCCGGGTTCGATTGCCCTTGCGGCGGCGAAGGGCGCGGCGGCTCATTCTTGCGAAACGCGTACCCGGTTTCAAGGGAAATATCGTGCGCAATGCGACGTGCTCAACCGCCGTGAGGTACCGCAAAAGCCGCAATTGCCGTGAAATGCGCGGCCGCGGCGACCACGACGAGCACGTGGAAGATCTCGTGGTAGCCGAATGTTGCAGGGCGCGGGTCGGGCCGTTGGCTTGCGTATACGACGGCACCCAGGGTGTAGGCGACGCCGCCTACCGCCAGCAGTACCAGCGCCCCGGCGCCGGCGTGCTCGGCGATCTGGGGCACTGCGACGATCGAGAACCAGCCGAGCGCGATGTAGCTCGCGGCGGTCAGCCACTTGGGCGCCTGGACCCAGACGAGCGTGAACACGATCCCCGCCAGGGCGCCGGCCCAGACCCCGCCCAGCACGATTCCGCGAAGCGGGGCGTCGAGCACGAGCAGCGCGAACGGTGTGTAGGTGCCGGCGATCAGCACGAAGATCATCGAGTGGTCGAGCCGCCGCAGCCAGGCGCGAGCGCGCGGCTGCCAGGTGATGCGGTGGTAGAGCGCGCTCGTGCCGAGCAGGCCGGCGAGCGCGACCGCGTATATCGCGGCGGCGACGGTGGCTCGCCCGGCGGGCGCCCAGGCGACCAGCGCGGCACCGGCCGCGAGGGCCACGAAGAAGGACCACTGGTGGATCACGCCGCGGAGGCGCGGCTTGATCGGGAGGGGCGCGGCAGCCTCCATCGAGGGAGACCCTAGCTGTCCACCGCCGTGTAGACGGCGGCAAAGTCGTCCTCGCCGTGGCCGGCATCGTCGGCGCGGGCGTAGAAGCTCTCGGCCAGGCCGGGGAGCTCCAGCTCGATGCCGAGCGCGCGCGCCTCGTCGAGCGTGTGGCGAAGGTCCTTGAGCATGTGCTCGAGCTTGAACAGGACCGGCTCCCAGCTCTCCTCGAACATCGGCCGGCCCTTGAGGTTGAGCATCGCGCTCGCGCCGGCGCTGCCGGCGGCGACCTCGAGAAAGGCGTCCGGGTCGAGTCCGGCCAGCTTGGCCGCGCGCACGGCCTCGGCGAGCACGGCGGCGTTGACGGCCCCCATCGTGTTGGTCAGCAGCTTGGCCATCTGGCCGTGGCCGAGCGGGCCGACGTGGACGACCCGCTCTCCGCCCATCACGTCGAACAGCGGCCGCGCCCGCTCGAAGGCGGCCGGCTCGCCCCCGGCGAAGATCGTCAGCGTGCCGGCCTCGGCCCCGGGCTTCGAGCCCGACACTGGTGCCTCCACGTAGTCGCGCGGCGCGACCTTGGCGGCGATCGCGCGGGAGGCGCTCGGGGAGGTCGTCGACATGTCGACCACGAGTGCCTGCTCCGGAAGCGTCGCGAGCGCGTCGTCGAGCACCTGCTCCACCTCGGGCGCGTCGGGGACCATCGTGATCAGCGCGTCGGCGTCGGCGGCGGCCTCGGCGGGGGTGGCGGCGGCGGTGGCGCCGTGCTCGGCGGCGAACCGCTCGGCCTTCTCGCGCGTGCGCGTGTAGACGGTCAGGTCGAACCCCGCCTCGCGCAGGTTGCGCGCCATCGGCCCGCCCATGATGCCGAGCCCGACGAACGCCACGCGCTCAATGTCTGCCATGTCCGCCACCTCCGGGTGTCTCGATTCGCAGCCGGTCGCCCGGCCGCAGGGTGCCAGACGCCTTGCCCGGCAGCTCCTCGCCGTTGATCAGGTTCCTACCCCGGGCGCCCGGCTCGCCCCCATTCGCGCCCGGCGGCGGGTGGCGACGGCGCTCGGTGATCAGCGAGTAGCGCATCTCGGCGAGCGCCTCCAGCTCGCGCACCACGCCGTCTCCGCCGCGGTGTTCCCCGGCGCCGCCCGAACCGCGGCGGATCGCGTACTCGACGGCCCGCAGCGGGAACTCCAGCTCGAGCGCCTCGATCGGGGTGTTGAGGGTGTTCGACATGGCCACGTGGACGGCGCTGGGGCCGTCGGCGTCGGCGCAGGCGCCCTGGCCGCCGCCGAGCGTCTCGTAGTAGGTGAACTCGTCGTTGCCGAGCGTGAGGTTGTTCATCGTGCCCTGGCCGAGGGCGTGGCCGAAGGCGGCCAGCACGAGATCGGCGACGCGCGAGGAGGTCTCGACGTTTCCGGCGGCGACGGCGGCGGGCGGGCGGGCGTTGAGCAGGCCACCCTCGGGCGCGATCACCGTGAGCGGGCGGTAGGCACCTTCGCAGGGCGGCACGTCGGGGTCGGTGAGCACGCGCAGCGCGAAGTAGCAGGCCGACCGCGTCACGGCGAGCGGGCAGTTGAGGTTGCCGGGGTGCTGCGGCGCGGAGCCGGTGAAGTCGAGCGTGACGGTGTCGCCTTCGACCGTGGCGCGCAGGCGTAGCTCGAGGTCCTCGTCGGCCGCCTCCAGCGCGTCGTGCGCCTCGCGCACCCCGTCGGGCAGCTCGGCGATCCGCGCGCGCGTGCGCCGCTCGGCGTAGTCGAGCGTCTCCTCCAGGCCTGCCCGGAAGTCGGCCAGGCCGAACCGCTCGATCAGCGCCTCCACGCGCTCCGCCCCGGCGCGGCCGGCGGCCAGCTGGGCGCGCAGGTCGGCCGCGCGCTGCCAGGGGTTGCGCATCCGCCCGGCCAGCTCGCGCAGCGTCTCCTCGTCGAGCCGGGTCGGTGAGATCACCACGCCCTCGTCGTCGAGCGTCGTCGAGTCGGCCGGCATGCTGCCCGGCTCCTTCGCCCCGACGTCCGCGTGGTGGGCGCGGCTGGCGGCGAACCCGACCGGCTCGCCGCGGTGGAAGAGCGGCTCGATCACCGTGATGTCGGGCAGGTGGGTGCCGCCCCGATAGGGGTCGTTGAGGATCCAGGCGACACCCGGCTCGTGGCGCTCCTCGAGCACGGCTGCGATGGCCGACGGCATCGCCCCCAGGTGCACCGGGATGTGCTCTGCCTGCATGACCATCCGGCCGCGCTCGTCGAACAGCGCGGTCGAGGCGTCGCGGCGCTCCTTGATGTTGGCCGAGTGGGCCGAGCGGACCAGCACCGCGCCCATCTCGTCGCAGGCGGCGCGCAGCGCGCCCAGCATGACCTGGAGGGTGACCGGGTCGAGGCCGTTCAGCGCTCCATCACCACCCCGTCGGCATCGGAGCGCGCCCGCCAGCCCGGCGGGACGACGAGCGTCGCCCCGGCCAGCTCGAAGATGGCCGGGCCGTCGACCTCGGCCGCACCCGGGCCGAGCACGGCGGTGTCGACGAGAGCGCCGTCGAACCTTGCCGGGCGGGTGCCGCGGCGTGCCGGGGCGACCGCCTCTGCTTCCGGCAGCTCGGCGCCGGGCGTGGCGGCAGCCACCCGAACCGTCACGAGCTCGAGCTCGGCGTCGGGGTCGCGGTAGCCGTAGCGCTGCTGGTGAGCCTCCTCGAACGAGCGGCGCAACCCCTCCGGGTCAGGCTCGAGCGGGCCGTCGACCGACAGCTCGAAGGCCTGGCCCGCGTAGCGCAGGTCGTACGTCGCGCGCAGCTCGGCGGCCGGTTCGCCGAGGTCGCGCCGGCCCTCGTCGCCGAGCTCGCGCACCGTCGCGGCGACGTCGTCGCGGGTGAGCGTCTCCCGGGTGAGCAGCACGCTGCGCACCACGTCGCGACGCCGCTCGGCGAGCGCCAGGCCGAGCGCGGACAGCACGCCCGCGGCGTGCGGAACGACTACGCGCTCCATGCCGAGCTCTGTCGCGATGCCGGCGGCGTGCAGTGGCCCGGCGCCGCCGAACGCGACGAGCGCCAGGTCGCGCGGGTCGATGCCGCGCTCGACCGTCACCACCCGCACCGCCTGCGCCATTTCCGCGCTGGCCACCCGCGCGGCGCCCGCCGCAGCGTCCTCGAGGCCGATCCCGAGTCGCTCCGCGAGCTCGCCGACCGCGCCCGCCGCCGCCTCCCGGTTCAGCCGCACCCCGCCCGCGAGCGGCGAGTCGGCGTCGAGCCAGCCCAGCAGCAGGTCCGCGTCGGTCACGGCGGGCTCCCGGCCGCCGTGGCCGTAGCAGGCCGGGCCCGGGTCGGCGCCCGCCGAGCGCGGCCCGACCCGAAGGGCGCCCCCCGCGTCGCGCCACGCGATCGACCCGCCACCGGCGCCGACCGTGTGGACGTCGACCATGGGCAGCGCCAAGGCACGCCCGCCGACGCTGCGGCCGCCGCCGACCGCCGCTTTCCCGCCCAGGAGCAGCGACACGTCGCAGGACGTTCCGCCCATGTCCAGTCCGACGGCGTCGGCGCCGGCGAGCCGCGCCGCCGCGACCGCCCCGCCGGCCGGCCCCGACAGCACCGTCCACGAGCCGTGACGGGCGGCCGTCGCGGCGTTCGCCGTGCCCCCGCTCGACAGCATCGTCTCCGGCTCGGGCAGCCCCGCCGCGCCGGCCCGCTCGGCCAGTCGGCCCAGGTAGCCGCGCAGCAGCGGCGACAGCGCCGCGTCCACGACCGTCGTCACGCAGCGCTCGTACTCGCGGAAGACGCCGGCGGTCTCGTGCGAGGTCGACACGTGCACGTCGCCGAGCACCTCTGCCGCCAGCTCGGCGACCCGCCGCTCGTGACCGGGGTGGCGGAAGCCCCACAGCAGGCAGACCGCGACGGCCTCGCAGTCGATCTCGTGCAGGGCGGAGCGCAGTGCCTCCTCGTCGAGCTCGCGCAGTACGCCCTCGGGGCCGGTCCGCTCCGGCACCGCCACGCGCAGCGCCGCGACCGGCGGTGGGTGGGCCGCGCAGAGCCTGTACAGCTCGGGGCGCGCCTGACGGCCGAGCTCCTCCAGGTCGGTGAAGCCCTCGGTGGCGAGCAGCGCGGTGCGCGCCACGCGGCCCTCGAGCAGCGCGTTCGTGCCGACGGTCATCCCGTGCACGAAGCGCTCGACGTCGCCGGCGGACGCCCCGGCGGCTGCGAGCGCCTCGTCGACGGCGTTCATCACGCCCTCGGACTGGTCGGCCGGCGTGGTCGGCGACTTGCCCGCGACGAGCCTGTCGCCGGTCAGCAGCGCGGCGTCGGTGAAGGTGCCGCCAACGTCCACGCCGAGGATCATCGGCGTGGACGCTAGACGGCGAAGGTCCTTCTAGGCAGCGACCTCGAAGTCGTCGTCGAGGTGCTTGTGCGACGGGCAGTACTTGCTGCCCGGCAACGGCACGCGCTGGCATGCCGTGCCTCTACGGGTGCTGGCGTGACAGCACGCCGGACTACCGTCGAAGGTCACGCCTTCGCGCAGCTGGCTGTCGACGTACTCGACGGCCAGCTCCATGTGCTTCTCGCACATGCGGTAGACCCGCATCTGCTCGTTCATCGCGAAGTAGTGCCGGACGTCGTTGAAGAGCGTGCGGACCGGCTTCGCGAAGTAATGCCTGTCGAGGGCGAGCCGCTCCATCGACGACTCGCACGCCCGTAGGAACTCCATCCTTGTTGCAGCGACGTCCTCTCCCCTGCCGGAGACGACATCCTGCGCCAGCTCCCGATAGAGCGAGCGACTGAACTGGTACATCGGGCCTCCCTTAACCCATTCAACTTGCCGCGGGCTTGCCGTGCCCGAGACGGTGCGGCGTTCCGAAACGTACCCCAGCTCAACGCGATCAGCGTTGAGCTGGCGTTAAACCGACTGGCCGTTCAGTTACCCCTGTTATGGGGATTCGGAACATAAAATACGTGCAATCTGGCTGGCTGGCCAGCCCAGGAGCCGTTTCGAGCTTCGAAATGGCTTCGATTCAGGGCAGCGCGGGCTGGATCAGCCAGTCCATGCGGCGTCGCGAGTAGACCAGCGGCTCGCCCGCCTCGAGGCGGCCCGACTCGACGTCGCCGATCAGCACGGTGTGGTCGTAGCGGACGAAGTTGGCCGCTCTCCGGCACCGCAGATAGGCCAGCACGCCGCCCACCTCCGGCACGTCCTCGTCCCAATCCCAGCCGATCCCCGCGAACTTGTCCTCGGACTCGCGGTCGGCGAAGCGGTGGGCGAGCTCGAGCTGATCCGAGCGCAGCAGGTGCACGCCGAAGCGGCCGCACTCGGCGAGGGCCGCGTGGCAGCGCGACCCGTGCCAGACCGACACCAGGAGCGAGGGCGGATTGGCGCTAAAAGACACGAGCGCGGTGGCGGCGATGCCGCAGGGGCGCCCGTCGGGCCGCTTCGCGGTGATGACGGCGACCCCGGAGGCGAGGTGCGACATGGCCTCCCGGAACAGCTCGTCGTTCTCTAGTCCCATCGTTCGAAGCGCGGCTCGGTGTCTGCTCCGACAAGCGTATGCATGTGGTCGAGCGCGGGATCGGTGTCGGGTCGGTCGGTGCGCTGGTGGGCGCCCCGGCTCTCCTCGCGGGCGAGGCAGGAGGCGCCGATCAGGCGCGCCAGCGGGAACGGGTCGTCGAGCAGCTCGCGCAGGCCGGCCGGCTCGCGTTGGAGGCCGGCGTGGGCCCAGAGCGCGGCGCGCGTCTCCTCCGGCGGCGGCACGGTGCGGATCGCGTCGTCGGGCGGGGCGTCGGCCGGCGGCTCGGGGTCGGCGATCGCGGCCAGCGCGGCGCGGCGGCCGAACACGAAGCACTCGGCGAGCGAGTTCGAGGCGAGCCGGTTGGCCCCGTGCAGCCCCGTGCAGGCGGACTCGCCGACGGCGTAGAGCCCCGGCACGGACGAGCGGCCGTCGAGGTCGGTCGCCACCCCGCCCATCGTGTAGTGGGCCGCCGGGGCGACCGGGATCAGGTCGCGGCGCGGGTCGATGCCGACGTCCTCGAGCGCGGCGGCGATGTTGGGGAACCGGGCCACGTCGACGGAGCGCATGTCGAGGCTGACCGCGGCCTGGCCGCTGCGTTCGAGCTCGGTCTGGATCGCAAGCGCCACCTGGTCGCGCGGTGCCAGCTCGTCGACGAAGCGCTCGCCCTCCGCGTTCAGCAGCGTGGCGCCCTCGCCGCGCACGGCCTCGGTGATCAGGAACCCGTCGCGCGGGCCCTTGCGGAGCAGCGCGGTGGGATGGAACTGCATGAACTCGAGGTCTGCCAGCGCCGCGCCCGCCGCCTCGGCGAGCAGCAGCCCGGCCCCGATCGCGCCGCGCGGGTTGGTCGTGCGCTGCCAGAGCGCGGCCATGCCGCCTGTGGCGAGCACCACGGCGCGGGCCAGCACGGGCAGCGCGTCGCCGCGGCGCGGGCGCGCGACCAGCCCGACGCAGCGCCCCTCGTGGGTGGTCAGCGAAGTCGCGGCGCGCGGCTCGAGCACCTCGATCAGGTCGTTGACCGCGGCGAGCGCGGACAGCTCGCGCGTGATGCGCCTGCCGGTGGCCGAGCCGCCGGCGTGCACGATGCGGCGGCGCGAGTGGCCGCCCTCGAGGCCGAGGGCGAGGTTGCCGTGGCGGTCGGCGTCGAAGCTGACCCCGAGCCGCTCGAGATCGTGCACGCGCGCGGGCGACTCCTCGCACAGCACGCGCACCGCGCTGGCCCGGGCGCTGTCGCGTCCGGCGGCGAGCGTGTCCTCGATGTGCTGCTCGGGCGAGTCGTCGTCCGCCAGCGCCGCGGCGATCCCGCCCTGGGCCCAGAACGAGGCCGTCTGGGCGAGTGGCGAGCGGCTCACGAGCGCGACGCGCGCGCCCGTCTCGGCGGCCGTCAGCGCCGCGTACAGCCCGGCCGCGCCCGCGCCCACGACGGCCACGTCGACGCGCAGCGGGTGGGAGGCGCTCACCGCCGGTACCGTACCGGCGCGCGTGCCCATCTACTTCGGCCATCCCTCCTCGCTCGAGCACGACACCGGCCTCGGCCACCCCGAGCGCGCCGACCGCATCCGGGCGATCGAGGCGGTGCTGGGCGCCCAGGACTGGCTCGGCTACGAGCGCCGCGAGGCGCCCGAGGTCACCCGCGAGCAGCTGCTCGCAGTGCACCCCGAGCCGTTCGTCGAGCTCGTGCGCGAGAGCTGCCTCCAGGCGAGGGCGTTCGACATGGACACGCCGACCTCGGGGGAGGGCTCGTGGATCGCCGCCCTGCACGCGGCGGGCGGCGCGTGCGCGCTGGTGGAGGCGCTGCTGAGCGGCGAGCGCGTCGGCTTCTCGGCGCTGCGCCCGCCCGGCCACCACGCCGAGTTCGCGCGCGCGATGGGCTTCTGCCTGTTCGCGAACGTCTCGATCGCGGCGCGCCACGCGCTCGCGCTGGGCGCCGAGCGGGTGTTCGTGCTCGACTGGGACGTGCACCACGGCAACGGCACCAACGCGATCTTCCACGAGGTGCCCGAGGTGCTGTTCGCGAGCCTGCACCAGTACCCGTTCTGGCCGGGAACCGGGGCGCTCTCCGACGTCGGCTCGGGCGCGGGCGAGGGCTACTCGCTCAACCTGCCGGTGCCCGCGGGCGGCGGCGAGGCGGAGTTCTGCGGGCTGGTCGAGCACATCGTGCTGCCGGCCGCGCGCGCGTTCGACCCCGACCTCGTGCTGGTCTCGGCCGGCTACGACGCCCACCGCGACGACCCGCTCGCCGAGTGCACGATGGGGACCGACTCGTACGCCCACCTGGCGCGGCTCGTGCTCGGCCTCGGCAAGCCGGTTGGCTACGTGCTCGAGGGCGGCTACGACCTCGACGCGCTGGCGGCGTCGGTGCTGGCCTCGATGGAGGCTCTTGCGAACGGCGGTGAGTCGGCGTCGTTCGAGCGCGGGCCGCTCGTGGAAAAGGCGGCCTCGGTGCTCGGGCGCTACTGGGAGCTCAGCTAGCCGGCCTGACGAGCGTGGGGTAGGCGCCCGGGTAGCGCTCGGCCAGGTTGGCGGCCTGTCGCTCGGCGCTCTCCTGGCTGTCGAAGCGGCCGGCGAAGACGATCCAGAGGTCGGTGCCCAGGTTGAAGTCGTCGGAGCGCAGCATGCCCGCCTCGAGCCCGCTCTTGGCGGCCTCCTCGGCGACTCGCTTGGCGGCCGGGCGGTCGCCCGAGCTGACGATCACGACGGTGTAGGCGGTCAGGTCCTTCGGCCAGTTCAGCAGCGGGCTCCTGGCCGGCTGCTGGGCCTCGCCGGTGTCGGTCTCCGTCTGGGGACCGCCCTGCTCCGCAGAGGGCTGCGGCTCGCTGGTTCGGTCGGCGGCCGACGAGTCCCCGTCGCCGTCGGTCAGCTCGCTGAGTGCGAAGCCGAAGGCGGCCGCGCCGATCACCACGACGCAGAGCAGCAGCGCGACCGCGGGCAGCCGCTCCAGCGGGCGGCGCCCTTCGTCCTGGTCCTCCTGCTTGAGAGCGATGCGGCCGCCGCACTCCAGGCAGACGAGCTGGCCGGGCTCGGCGGGCTCGCCGCAGCGCGGGCAGTTCGTCACGCGCGGTGCTCCTCGTGCTCGGCGAGCTCGGCCCCGCGCTCGGCGGCCTCGTGCTCCGCGAGGGCCCTCTGCTCCTCCTCGGCGAGCGTCAGCTCCTCGCCCTGGTCGAGCTCGTACTCGTCGGTCAGCTGCTCCTCATCCGGCTCCTCCGGCTGGAGCCGCTCGGCGCGGACCTCCTCGTCCGGCTCCAGCGGGACCTCCATCGGCTCCGGTGCCGGGGGCGGCTCCCTGCCCTCCAGGCGGGCCTCCAGCTCGCGCACGTCCTGGTCGACCACGCTCAGCTGGGCGGCCTTGCGCTGGAGCAGCTGCGGCGAGCGCTTGCCCTGGCGGTGCAGCTCGTAGACGAGCGCCCCCAGGTCCAGCAGCAGGGCCTCACGCTCTCGGCGCCGCTCGCGCAGCCGTCGTTCCATCTTCCCGCGCTCCATCACCTCAACGCCTCGTCGACCACTCGCAAGAGTCCATCCCTCCGGCTCTGCATCGGGAAGTTCGTGAGGATACGCCCGCGGGCAGAGCGAATCGCATCGGGACCCAGCGCGAGGGCCCGCCGCACCCCCTCGGCCACCTCCTCGGGCCGCTGCGACTCGATCAGCACGCCGGCGTCGCCGACCACCTCGGGCATCGCCGTCGCGTTCACCACGACCGGCACGCAGCCGGCCAGCATCGCCTCGGCGACCGCCAGGCCGAACCCCTCGTGGAGAGAGGCCTGGACGTAGACGGCGGCGCGCCGATAGAGGTCGTGCAGGTCGTCATCGGACAGCCAGCCGGTGAACTCGACGTTGGCGGGCGCCTGCGCGCGCAGCTGCTCGATCGCGTCGTCGAGCCACTTGCCGGCGAACACGAAGCGAACGTCGGGCAGCTCGCGCGCTGCCTGCACGAACGGCAGCTGGCCCTTCTGCACGAGCGTTCCGTGGTCGATCGCGCCGACGGTGATCGCCAGCCGCTCCTTCGCGCCCGGCTCGCCGAACGGGTCGGGCACGCCGTGGTGGACGACCGTCACCCGGCTCGGCGGGATCGGCGTGTTGCGCTCGATCTCACTGAGGGAGTAGTTGGAGTTGGTGATCAGGCGGCCGGCGCGGCGCATGATCCAGCGGCTCGCCCAGCGGCGCAGGCCGCCCTGCTGGTAGCCGTAGCCGATGTCGGGCATGTCGGCCGTGTCGAAGCCGCCGATGATCAGCACCGACGGCTTGCGCAGCAGCCAGGCGAGCGTGATCGGGAAGAACGTGTGCCAGGAGGCGAACCAGCCGAACACGAGGTCGGCCCTCAGGACGCCTCCGACGATCTTCAGCGGGTTCGGCCGGCGGCCGGGCTGGTAGAGGTCCTCGACCTCGAAGCGCTCGGCGAGGATCGCGCGGTCGATCGCGACGAAGCTCGCCTTGCGCGAATGGACGTAGAGCAGCCGCTTCACGCGGCCACGGGCTCGCGCGCCTCGACGAAGGCGTGGTGCCACTCGGACAGCTCGAGCAGGCAGTAGAGGACGCTCTTGTGGTCGGCCCGGCCGCGCCGGTGCTCGTCGACCAGCCGCGCGACCGCGGCGGGCTCGACGATCCCGGCCAGGGGCTCGCCCGGTGAGTAGCGTCGCTCGACCTCCTGCCCGAGCGAGGCGCGCAGCCAGTCGTCGTAGGGGGTCGAGAAGCCGTGCTTGGGCCGGTTGGCGACCTCGGCCGGCAGCAGCCGCTCCATCGCCATGCGGTGGAGGCGCTTGCCGTGCCGGGGCCGGACGCGCGCGCGGGCCGGGATGCGCTCGACGAAGCGCCTCAGGTCGACGTCGAGGAACGGCACGCGCAGCTCGAGGCCGGCCGCCATCGACATCTTGTCGTTGCAGATCAGGATCCCGTCGGGCAGGAACATGCGCGTGTCGAGGTAGAGCGCCTGCTCGAGCAGGTCGCGGCCGGCGACGTCGCCGAGCACTTCCCGGGCGCGCGCGAGGCGCTCGCCCTCGGCATCTTGCGCGCCGCCGGCGCGCCTTCCCCCGAGCAGCGCTCTGCGCACCGGCGCGTCCGTGATCTCGACGAGGCGAAGCAGGCGCTCGGCGTCGCCGCGACCGCCGAGCAGGTGGGCGGCCCGGCGGGCGCGGGCGGCGCGCGGCACCGCGCGGGCGAGCGCGGCGGCGGGGGAGGCCAGCGCGGGCGGGGCGAGCCGGAGCCGGTTGAGCAGCACGGCGGCCTGGTGGCGGCCGTAGCCGCCGTGCGGCTCGTCGGCGCCCTGGCCGGCGAGCACGACCTTGACGCTCTGGGCGGCGAATCGCGACAGCTGCGCCAGGGCCGGGGCGGAGGGGATGCCGCAGGGCTCCTCGAGCCTGGGCATGGCGGTGGCCAGCTCGGCGAGGAAGTCGGTCTCGACCATCGCCGTGTCGTGGTGCTCGGTGCCGATCAGGCGGGCGCTCTCGGCGGCGGGCCCGCGCTCGTCGAGCAGCCCGGCGTGGCCGGGGAAGCCGATTGTGAACGTGGTGGGCGGCTGGGCGGACCGCTTGGCCATGGCGGCGACCACGGCGGCGGAATCGACGCCGCCCGAGAGGACGGCGCCGTAGGGGACGTCCGACATCATCTGGCGCTCGACCGCGTCGGCGAAGCGCTCGGCGAGCAGGTCGGCCAGCTCGTCGTCGGAGAGGTCGCGGTGGGGGTCGCCGGGCGGCTCGCGCCAGGTCTCGATCCGCGGCGCCGCGCCGTCCTCGGCGATCAGCGTCGAGGCCGCCGGCAGCTTGCTGATGCCCTTGAAGAGGGTGCGCGGCGCCGGGACGAAGCGGCAGGCGAGGTAGTGGTCGAGCGCGGTGCGGTCGAGCTCGGGGGTGGCGAGGCCGGCGGCGATCAGCGCACCGATCTCGGAGGCGACCGCCACGCGCCGGCCGTCGCTGCACCAGTAGAGCGGCTTGACTCCGAACTCGTCGCGGGCGGCGACGAGGCGCCGGCGGCCCTCGTCCCAGAGCGCGAAGGCGAAGATGCCGTTGAGCCGCTCGACGCAGTCGGGACCGTGCTCCTCGTAGGCATGCAGGATCGCCTCGGAGTCGGAGTGGGTGGCGAAGCGGTGGCCGCGGGATTCGAGGCCGGCGCGCAGGTAGGCGTGGTTGTAAATCTCGCCGTTGGCGATCAGCGTGGTCTGGCCGTCCTCGGACACGAGCGGCTGGTCACCGCCGGCGACGTCGATGATCGCGAGCCGGGTGTGGGCGAGCGTGACCGGCCCGATCCGCTTCACCGCGTCACCGTCCGGGCCGCGATGGCGAAGCGCCTCCACCATGCGCTGCGCGGCATCGGGCCGGGCGGCGCCGGCTGGATCGAGGATGGCGCCGAGGCCGCACATCGCCCGCATCTTGGCAGGGCGCTCCGTTGTCTCACTCTTGTCACACCCAGGTCTGGAGCCGTGTGTCGCGGCCGCGCAGGATCGGCTTCCTTGCAATCCACCGACCTGGAGGTCGACCATGTACCGCCTGTTCGGACGGGCCCACGCGGAGCTCCTGCGAGCCGGCCGCGGGCAGGGCACCGTCGAGTACGTCGCGCTGATCCTGCTGGTGGCGCTCGTGATGGCCGGAGTCGTGGCCGCGATGAAGGGCTTCCGCACCGGCGACGGCAAGGAGCTCGGCGACGCGATCGTCGGCAAGATCAAGGAGGCGGTGAAGAAAGTGCAGTTCTGAGGCGGGCGCGTCCCAGAAACGGGAGCGACCCCGGCGAACCGGGGCCACTCTCTACGCTCGTCTGTCCTTCGGGGGAGTCCCGAGGGACCCTTTCGGGACCCGGGACGAAACCTTCTGGACTTCGAGCCTGTGGTTGCCTCCTGGACGACGTCTCTTTCGAGGGAGCCTCCAGGACCGCAGTGCCACCTTGTACATGCATGCCACGTGCGCCATGCCGCGCCGTGTTTCCCCTCGCCAAGCCCGGTCATGGGGGTCTTGATCGAGGCGACGATCGTGTCGCGGAAGCTACCCACGCCGTTCCGGCGGGCGCAAGGGATGCAGCCGCGCGGATGGCGCAAAATGCATCAGTTTCGACCCCGAGGCCGTGCGACAGCGCGGATTCCGGCCCGCCTGCCACCATTGGCGCCCGTGCCGGCCTCCGATCGCTCCCTGCCCGTCGCCGTCTTCGACTCCGGCGTCGGCGGGCTCACCGTTCTCCACGAGTGCCTCGTGTCGCTTCCGCACGAGGACTTCCTCTACCTCGGCGACACCGCCCGCTTCCCGTACGGCGACCGCCGGCCCGAGCAGCTCGCACAGTTCGCCCGCGAGCTCGCCGGCATCCTGCTCCACCGCGGCGCCAAGCTGCTCGTGGTCGCCTGCAACTCCGCGACCTCGGCCGCGCTGCCGGCGCTCCGCGAGGAGCTCGAGCGCACGGTGCCGGTCGTGGCGGTCGTCGACCCCGAATCGAGGCTCGCGGCAGGCGCGACCGAGACCGGGCGCGTGGGGCTGATCGCAACCCCGGCCACTGTGAAGAGCGGCGCCTACGCGAACGCGCTCGCGCGCGAGGCGCCCGACGCCGAGCTGCACGCCGTCGCCTCGGCGGAGCTCGCCCCTCTGATCCAGGAGGGCGGCGAGGTCGACCACCGCACGCTCGCCTGCGTCGAGGGCGCCTGCCGCCCGCTCAAGCAGGCGGGCGTCGACACCGTCATCCTCGGCTGCACCCACTACCCCCTCGTGCGCCCCGTGCTCCAGCGCGAGCTGGGCCGCAAGGTCACGATCGTCAGCTCCGGCGAGGCGATCGCCGCCGAGGTGGAGGGCAAGCTGCGCGAGCACGACATGGAGAACGACGAGCACCGCCGCGGCGACTACCGCTTCCTCGCGACCGGCGACCCGGAAGGGTTCCGCCGCGCCGGCACGCGCTTCCTCCAGCTGCCGATCGGCAAGGTGGAGCACGTCGAGGTGGCGCACGGCGCGCGGGGGAGGAGCGCGCCCGCGAGGAGCGCCGCATGAGCACCGCCGCCCGCAACGACGGCCGCGCCCCCGACGAGCTGCGCCCCGTCAACCTCGTCACCGGCTTCGTCGGCACGGCCACCGGCTCGGCCCTGATCGAGGCAGGCGGCACGCGCGTGATCTGCACGGCGAGCGTCGACGAGGAGGTCCCTCGCTGGATGGCCGGCAAGGGCAAGGGCTGGGTCACGGCCGAGTACGGGATGCTCCCTGCGTCGACCGGCGAGCGAAAGCGCCGCGACGTCTCGAAGGGTCGCCCCGACGGCCGCTCCGTCGAGATTCAGCGCCTGATCGGCCGCTCGCTGCGCGGCGTGATCGACTTCCAGGGACTCGGCGAGCGCACCGTCTGGATCGATTGCGACGTGCTCGAGGCCGACGGCGGCACCCGCTGCGCCGCGATCACCGGCGGCTACGTCGCGCTCGAGCTGGCCCTGCTGCGGCTCGTGAGCGAGGGCAAGCTCGAGAAGGTGCCGCTCTCGCAGTCGGTGGCCGCGGTCTCCTGCGGCGTTGTCGACGGCCGCGCGCTGCTCGACCTCGACTACTCCGAGGACTCGACCGCGGAGGTCGACGCCAACGTCGTCATGACCGGCGACGGCGGTTTGGTGGAGGTGCAGGCGACGGCCGAGCGCACCCCGCTGTCGCGCGCCTCCCTCGACGAGCTGCTGGCCCTCGCGGCCTCCGGCATCGAGCGCCTGAAGGCAGCCCAGCAGGAGGCCGTCGGCGCCGCGACGACCTAGTGCGACTGGTCGTCGCCACCCGCAACGAGCACAAGCTCAGGGAGCTGGCGGCCCTGATGCGCCCGCACCAGCTCGACCCGCTGCCCGACGAGATCCAGCTCCCGCCCGAGACCGGCACCACCTTCGCCGACAACGCCCTCGGCAAGGCTCGCGCCGCGGCGGGCGCGACCGGCAGGCCCGCGATCGCCGACGACTCGGGCATCGAGGCCGCGGCCCTCAACGGCGCCCCGGGCGTGTGGTCGGCCCGCTACGCCGGCGAGCAGGCCACCGACGAGGAGAACCTCGCCAAGCTGCTCGCGGACGTCCCGCCTGACGGCGACGCGAAAGTCGCATACGTTTGCGCGATGGCCTACGTCGAGCCGGGCGGGGCGGAGAAAGTGGTACACGGGCGTTGCGAGGGAAGACTCACCCATGAGCCGCGCGGCAGCGGCGGCTTCGGGTACGACCCCGCCTTCGTCCCGGACGACTATCCCGGCGACGAGCGCACGATGGCCGAGCTGAGCCCAGAGGAGAAGGACGCGATCAGCCACCGCGGCCGCGCGGCACGGGCACTGGCGCTCGAGCTGGCCCTCGACGAGGAGGAGTCCCGCGCGCGCGGCCCGCTCGGCGACCTGTTCCGGCCCAGGCGGCGGCGCCGGTGAACGAGGCCGCCATCCGCCGCCGGACGGCGCTGCTGAGCGTCGGCGCGGCAGTCCTGCTGGTCACGGTCAAACTCGTCACCGGCCTCGTCACCGGCTCGCTCGCGTTCGTCGCCGAAGCCGCCCACTCGGGCACCGACCTGGTCGCGGCCCTGCTGACCCTGTTCGCCGTGCGGGTGGCGATCCGACCGCCCGACCGCGACCACCAGTACGGCCACGGCAAGGCCGAGCACCTCGCCGCACTCGGCGAGAGCGCATTCCTGATCCTGGTGTCGGTGGCGATCGCCGCCGAGTCGCTGCGGAGGCTGATCGACGGCAACTACCACGGCGTCGAGGCGACCTGGTGGGCCTTCGTGGTGCTCGGGTTCGTGATCGCGCTCGATGCGTCGCGGGCGATCGCCAGCCGCCGCGCGGCCGTCCAGTTCAAGTCGCCCGCGTTCGCCTCGAACGCGCTGCACTTCGCGTCCGACCTGGCCGGCTCGGTCGCCGTGCTGATCGGAATGATCTTCGTCTCTGCCGGCACGCCCGCCGCCGATGCCGTGGCCGCCCTGTTCGTCGCCGTGCTCGTGATCGCGGCCGGCATGCGGCTGGCGCGCCAGTCGATCGACGTGCTGATGGACCGCACCGAGCTGGAGGCCGACGAGCGCATCCGCGCCGCGCTGGCCGGCTTGGAGGAGCCGGTCGAGCTGCGCCGCTCGCGCGTACGCCAGGCGGCCGGCCGCTACTTCGCCGACCTGGTGGTCGTTGTGCCGAGCGACGCCGGGGTCATCCAGGCGCACGCGACCGCCGACGACGTCGAGCGGGTGGTCGAGGAGGCGCTGCCGGGCGCCGACGTCGTCGTGCACGTCGAGCCGAGCGAGGCCGGCGGCGACCTGCGCGAGCGCGCCACGGCGGCGGCCTCCAGCGTGCCGGAGGTGCGCGAGGTCCACAACGTGCGCGTGATGCACCTGCCCGAGGGCTACGAGCTGTCGCTGCACGTGAAGCTGCCGAGCGAGCTGTCGCTGACGGAGGCGCACGGCGCGGTCGAGCGGCTCGAAGCGCTGATCCACGCCTCGATACCGGAGCTGCGCCGGGTCCACACCCACATCGAGCCGCTCGCCGGCACCGACTGGGCGAGCCATCCCGCGCTCGACGACACGACCACCGAGCGCGCCGCGATCGAGGAGACCGTGCGGCGGGTGACCGGTGCGGAGCCCGCGGCCGTGTCGTTCCGCGACGGCGAGAGCGGGCGCATCGCGCTCGTGACGATCAAGCTGCCCGGCGACCAGCCGCTGCCGTCGGCCCACCGCCACGCCGGGGCGATCGAGGAGGCGGTGCGCGAGCGCTGCCCGACGCTCGGCGACGTGATCGTCCACACCGAGCCCGAAGAGGCTGCCGTGCGCGAGCAGCCGGCTCGGCCGGCTGCGCGGCGTCCGCCTACAGCAGGTTGACGGCGGCCGCGGCGCCCACCGCGAGCAGCACGCCCGAGTAGCCGTAGTACCCGTTCAGGAGCAGCAGCAGGGCCGCGATCAGGCAGATCGCGACGGTCACCAGCCACGAGATTCGGGACAGCGGCACGCGGCTATTCTGACCTGATGGCCGCGACGCTTACTCCCGAGCGGACCGCGCGGCGCCTCTGCGAGCTGTCGGCGGACGCCCGCGCCGCGGTCCTGCTGGACGCCGCCGGAGCCCCCGCGGGCTACCACGGAGTGACCCGCGACCGCTCCGGCGACCTGGCCCAGCTGGCCCGGACGATGTTCGAATCGGTCGACCGCGCGCACCGCGACATGCCCGGCGGACCGCCCGAGCAGGTCGAGATCCAGGTCGACGGCGGAACGGTGTTCGGATCGCGCACGCCGCGCTGGATGCTGGCCGTGGTGGCCCGCCGAGCGGCGCTGTCGTCGCTGATGCTGATGGACCTGCGCGCCGTGCTCGACGAGCTCGAGGGCGGGGCGCCGATCCGCCGCGCCCCGGCCGCGCCCGGCGCCGGCGGGCCGGCCGAGACGCCGATGCCCGAGCTGGGGGCCGAGTGAGGGAGAAGCGCAAGGGCCCGATCGGACGCGCGACCGGCATCGCCGAAGGCGTGGCCGCGACCATGCGGCGCATGCAGCGCGACCGCGAGCCGGGCGTGCTCGTCTACGACGAGACCGGCTACGCCCGGCTCGTGCAGCCCGACGGGCGCGGCTACGAGCGCCTGCTCCAGACCGCCGATCGCATGGTCGAGCTGGTCGACGAGTCCGATGCCGAGGCGAAGCCCCGGCGCGCGCGGCGGGAAGCGTGACGAGCCCGCCCCCTGCGCAGCCGGCCGAGCCGGCCGCTTCGGGCCAGGTAGACCCGGCCCTCGCCCAGCCCGTACTACAGCCCGCCCTCGCGCGCGGCGGCGACTTTGCCGAGCTCTATGCCGAGGCGCGCCAGGGCTTCGCGATCTCGCTCGACGACGGCCGCGTGGAGCGGCCCCAGGGCGGCCGCGAGCGCGGTGCCTGCGTGCGCGTGGTGCAGGGCGACTCGACCTACTACGGCCACGTCGACGGCCTCGTCGAGCAGGACCTGCTGCGCGTGGCCGAGTCGGCCTCGCAGGCGCTGCACGCCGAGGCGCGCGCACCGGCGGCACTCGAGGCGGCGCGGCCGGCCGCCGGCCACGCGATCGAGATCCGCCCCGAGCAGGTCGACGTCGAGCGCAAGGCCGAGGTGCTGCGCGCCTGCGACGAGCACGCGCGCGGGCTCTCGCCCGAGGTGACGCAGGTGCGGGTCGGCTACGTCGAGGGACGCCGCCAGGTCGAGGTGTTCGGCTCCGACGGCCGCGCCGCGGCCGACGACCGCACCCGCGTGCGGCTTAGCGCCCAGGTCGTTGCGCGCCGCGACGGCCGCGTCGAGACAGGCAGCGACACCCGCGGCCGCCACCAGGGCTGGGAGCTGATCGCCGCCGAGCCGGAGCTGGTCGCCGAGAAGGCCGCCCGCCGCGCGCTGACGCTGCTCGACGCGGTCGACGCGCCGACCGGGCGGCTGCCGGTCGTGGTCGGCAACGCCTTCGGCGGCGTGCTGCTGCACGAGGCCGTCGGCCACGGCCTGGAGGCCGACGCCGTGCAGAAGCGCGCCAGCGTCTACGCCGGCCGCATCGGCGAACAGCTGGCCGGCTCGTTCGTGACCGCCTACGACGACGGCAGCCGCGCCAACGAATGGGGCAGCGACGGCATCGACGACGAGGGCACGCCGACCCAGCGCACGACAGTGATCGAGGAGGGGCGGCTGACGGCCTACCTGTACGACCTCGTCACGGCCCGCCGCGACGGCGCAGAGCCGACCGGCAACGGCCGGCGCGAGTCGTTCCGGCACCTGCCCCAGCCGCGCATGACCAACACCTTCTTCGCTCCCGGCGAGGCGACCGCCGAGGAGCTGATCGGCGAGATCGAGCGCGGCCTCTACGCGGTCTCGTTCGGCGGCGGCCAGGTGGAGCCCGCCACCGGCGACTTCGTGTTCGGCGTCTCCGAGGGCTACCTGATCGAGAACGGCAAGGTCACCGCGCCGGTGCGCGGCGCGACGCTGGTCGGCAACGGCATCGACGCGCTGGCCGCGATCGACGGGATCGCCGCCGACCTCGACATCGCGAGCGGCTACTGCGGCAAGGGCGGGCAGTCGGTGCCGGCCGGAGTCGGCCAGCCGCACGTCCGCATCCGCGAGCTGACCGTGGGCGGCACGGCGTGAAGCTCGACGAGGTCGCCCGGCGGGCGGTCGAGGCCGCCGCCGGCGCCGGGGCCACCGACGCCGAGGCCTGGGTCGAGGAGGGCACCAGCCGCCGCATCCGCGTCTACGAGGGCGAGGTCGAGAGCCTCAGCGACGCCGGCGGGCGCGGCGTGGGGGTGCGCGCTTTCGTCGACGGGCGCTCGGGCTACGCCTACGGGACCGACCTCTCGGATGCAGGCATCGCCGAGGTCGCGGGCGCCGCCCGCGCCGCCGCCGAGGCGGCCGACCCCGACGAGCACGGCGGCCTGCCCGACGAGTTCGGCACGACGCCGGTGGACGCGCTGGCGTCGCCCGCGCTGCGCGAGTGGTCGACGGAGCGCAAGGTCGAGCTGGCGCTGGCCGTGGAGCGCGCCGCCCGCGCCCGGCCGGGCGTCACCCAGGTCGAGAACGCCGTCTACTCGGACGCCGAGGGCAGCGTGGCGCTCGCCAACTCGCGCGGCTTCAGCGCCGGCTTCGACGCCACCCAGGCCTGGGCCTACGCGTCGGCCTTCGCCGGCGAGGGCGCCGACCTGATGACCGGGCTCGGGGTCGAGCTCGCGCGCGACCCCGAGGCGCTCGACCCGGAGGCGATCGGCGCCGAGGCGGCCGACCGGGCGCTGGCGCTGGTCGGCGCGCGCCAGCCCGAGAGCCGCCGCTGCCCGGTGGTGCTCGACGCGTTCGTGGCGGCCTCCTTCGCCGGCTTCATCGGCTCGATGCTGTCGGCCGAGGCCGTCCAGCGCGGGCGCTCGTTGTTCGCCGGCCGTGAGGGCGACGAGATCGCCGACGCCGCGGTCGCGCTCACCGACGACCCGACCGACCCTGGCGGGCCGTCGAGCGCGCCCTTCGACGGCGAGGGCTCGCCAACGCGCCGCACGCCCCTGATCGGCGACGGCCGGCTGCTCACCTACCTGTTCGACGTCCGCACCGCGCGCCAGGCCGGCCGCGCGACCACCGGCAACGCGACCCGCGGCTCCTACCGCTCGGCGCCATCGGTAGGCACCACCAACCTGGTGGTCGAGCCGGGCTCGCACGACCTCGAGGGCCTGTTCCGGGCGGCCGGCGACGGGCTGTTCGTGACCGACGTGGCGGGGCTGCACTCGGGCGTCAACCCGGTCTCCGGAACGTTCTCGGTGGGCGCCTCGGGCCGGTTGATCGAGAACGGCGAACCCGGCACGCCGGTACGCGAACTGACGATCGCAAGCGACCTCGTCTCGATGCTCCAGGCGGTGCGCGAGGTAGGGTCGCAAGGGCGCTGGGTACCGTTCGGTGGGAGCGTGAAAGCGCCGCCGATTCTGGTCGGCGAGATGGCGATTTCGGGCGCCTGAGGGCCCGTTTTTCCGCTTTCGAGGCCGGTTTTTGGCCCGGAAACGCGCGTAATGAGCGCGGTTTTCCGCTCAGGAAGCGGAAAATGCGCTTCTGTCGTCCGCAGGCGTTGTTACGTTCCGCCCGATTCTGTTGCCCCCGGCAAGGAGGAGATCGTGACGAAGTCCGAGTTTGTGGACCAGGTGGCCGACCGCTCGGGACTTGGGAAGGGTGACGCCGACAAGGCCGTCAACGCAGTGCTGGAGACCATCGAAGAGGTCCTGAAGCGTGGTGGAGACATCAACTTCACGGGCTTCGGGAAGTTCTCGGTTGCCGACCGCGGCGCCCGCCAGGGCGTGAACCCGCAGACCGGCGAGCGGATTCACATCGCGGCGAGCAAGGTGCCGCGTTTCAGCGCCGGCTCCGCGCTCAAGAAGGCCGTCAAGTCCTCCATGTAGCACTGACGTACGCTGAGTCGCGACCTTGACCGGGGGTTCGCGACGACATTTCTGCGACCGGCTTGCGGCGCTCGTCGAAGAGCGCCGCAGCCGTGTCGTACTCGGCCTCGATCCAGACCCGGCCGCACTCTGGCCGGAGGCGCTGGCGCGGTTCTCTGACGAGAGCGACCGGTTCGCGCGAGCCAACACCGCCGAGGCGGTGGCCGCCCACTGCCGCGCGGCGATCGTCGCCGCGGGGCCCGCCTGCGTGGCGGTCAAGCTCCAGCTGGCCTGCTTCGAGCGGCTCGGCGCACCCGGCTGGGAGGCGCTCGAGCGGACGGTCGCGGTGGCCCGTGACCACGGCCTGCTGGTGATCGCCGACGGCAAGCGCGGCGACGTGCCCGTGACAGCCCGCGCCTACGCGCAGGCGCTCGTGGGTGAGACCGACGGGCCGTTCGGCCCGGTGGCGGGGCTCGGCGTCGACGCCTTCACCGCCAACCCGCTGCTCGGGCGCGACTCGCTGGAGCCGCTGATCGACGCCGCCGCGGCGAGCGGCGCGGGCGTCTTCCTGCTCGTTCGCACGTCCAACCCGGGTGCCGCCGAGCTCCAGGACGAGGGCGACCCGCCGCTGCACGAGCGGCTCGCTCGGCTGACCGCCGAGCTCGGCGAGCCGCACGCCGGCGAATGCGGGCTGTCGCTGGTCGGGGCGGTGACCGGCGCGACCCAGCCGGGCCTGCTGGAGCGCCTGCGCGAGCTGATGCCGCGTGCGGTCTTCCTGCTGCCGGGCGTGGGCGCCCAGGGCGGCAAGGTCGAGGACCTGGCGCCGGCGTTCGAGCCGCACCCGGCGGCCGGCCTGGTCACCGCGTCGCGCTCGATCGTCAACGCGCACGCCGAGCACGGCGGCGAGCCCGCTGCCGCGGCGGCCAGAGCGGCAGAGGACCTGCGAGCGGCCGCCTGGGACATGTAGGGCCTCTAAGCTCCCCGTCGCCTCTCGGGGAGGGGAGGGATCGATGCAAGGACGACGACGAAGCCCCGCACGCCTGCTCGCCCCCTTGGCGCTGCTGCTGGCCGTCGCCGCCGTCCTGCTCGTCGTCCAGGCTTCCATGGACTCGGACGAATCGAAGGACGACAAGGGGAGCCAGGCGACGACCACGACCGACCAGACGACCGACGCGACCACCCCGACCCGCCGCACCCGTCCCACCTACACCGTGAAGCTCAACGACACGCTCGGCCTGATCTCGGAGAAGACCGGGGTCTCGGTCGAGCGCATCGAGGAGCTCAACCCGGAGCTCGACCCCCAGAACCTGATCGTGGGCCAGAAGATCAAACTGCGCGAGTGAGGCGCGCGGCCACACTCCTGCTCGCGCTCGCCGCCCTCGCCGCACCGGCGCAGGCGGCCGCAGCCGACAGGCCGCCCGCCGTGCCGGGGGCGAAGGCCGCGATCGTGATCGACGGGAACGACGGGGCGGTGATGTTCAGCAAGCGGCCGAACGCGCGTCGCCAGATCGCCAGCACCACCAAGCTGATGACCGCGCTGCTCACGCTCGAGCGCACGCGCCCGCGCCAGGTGTTCCCGGCGTCCGGCTACCGGCCCGCGCCGGTCGAGTCGCAGATCGGCCTGCGGCCGGGCGAGCGGATGCGCGTGGCCGACCTGTTCGAGGCGCTCATGCTCGAGAGCGCCAACGACGCCGCGGTGGCCCTCGCCGAGGGGATCGCCGGCTCGAGGGCGCGCTTCGTCGCCGCGATGAACGAGCGGGCGAAGCAACTCGGCCTGGACGACACGAGCTACGCCAACCCGATCGGGCTCGACGACCCGCTCAACTACTCGACCGCGCGCGACCTGGCGGCGCTCAGCTTCGACCTGATGCACCTGCCGCGCTTCGCCCGCGTGGTCGACCTGCCGTCGGCGCAGCTCGAGTCCGGCGCCCGCCCGCGCACGGTCGAGAACAGGAACCTGCTGATCGGCCAATACCCCTTCGTGAACGGGGTCAAGACCGGGCACACGACGCAGGCGGGCTACGTGCTGGTCGGCTCGGCGCGCGGCCGCGCCGGCGGCCGGGTGATCGCGGTCGTGATGGGCGAGCCGAGCGAGGCCGGGCGCGACACCGACACGCTCCAGCTGCTGCGCTGGGGTCTGAGCCGCTTCCAGCGCGTGCGTGTCCTCGACCGCCGACGTGCGCTGCGCCGAGCGGACATCGAGTACCGCGACGAACAGGTCCGCCTCGTACCCCAACGGGGGCTCGTCGTCACGCTGCGCGACGGACAGCAGGTCAAGCGCGTTGTGCGCGCCCCGAAGGAGGTCTCGGGCCCGCTGCCGGCTGGCGAGCGAGTGGGTTTCGTCACGATATTCGTGGACGGCGAACGGGTACGGCGCGTGCCGCTTGTGACGGCCACCGACGTACCCGAAGCGGGGACGCTGCGGGTGCTCGTGTCGGTGCTCGGCGTCCCCTTGACCGTGGTCGCCGTCCTCGCAATCCTGCTCGCCCTAGTGTTGTTGACGCTCCGTCTCAGAGTCCGGTTCAGACTGGTCAAGAGATGATCATCACCGTCACCCTCAACGCCGCCATCGACAAGACCCTCGCCGTGCCGAACTTCCGGCTCGGCCGGCGCCACCGCGCCGTCGAGCAGACGGCGATGGCCGGCGGCAAGGGCGTCAACGTGGCCCGGGCGCTGCGCGCGCTCGGCCAGCCGGTGATCGCGACCGGGATCGCGGGTGGCCCAACCGGCACGCGCATCGTCGAGCACCTCACCGAAGAGGGGATCCTCAACGACTTCGTGCGTATACGCGAGGAGTCGCGCACCTCGACGGCCGTGGTCGACCCGACCAGCGGCGACCAGACCGAGATCAACGAGCACGGGCCGCACGTGTCCGAGGCCGAGCTCGACCTGTTCATCGACAAGCTGCTCTACCTAGCCAAGGGCGCCGCCGTCTGCGTGTTCGCCGGCAGCCTGCCGCGCGGGGTCGACGAGGGCCTGTACGGGCGCCTGATCGAGGAGATGCGCCGGCTCGGCGTGACGACCGTGCTCGACTCCGAGGGCGAGCCGCTGCTGGTGGCGACGCGCAAGGGTCCCGACATCGTCACGCCCAACGAGCTCGAGGCCGAAGGGCTGGTGGGGCGCGAGTTCGCCGACGAGGACGACCGCCGCCGCGGGCTCGAGGAGATGGTCGAGATGGGCGCGCACGAGGGCGTCATGACGCTCGCCGACGGTTGCCTGGCGGTGCTCGGCGAAGGCGCCGACCGGCGCCTTTACCGCGCGACGCTGCCGCCGCTCGAGCCGGTCTCGTCGGTTGGCTCGGGGGACGCCTTCCTGGCCGGGTTCGTGGCCTCCCGCTACGGCGGCCGCGACGACGAGGACTGCCTGCGGTTCGCCGTCGCGTGCGGCGCCGAGTCGACCCAGCACTTCGGCGCCGGTCAGGTCGAGCAGCGCGAGGTCGAGCGGATGGTCCCGGAGGTGCGGCTGGAGACTCTCCCCGCGCCCGCAGTTTCCGCGTAAAGCCGCTCGGGGACCGGTGCTAGTGTCAGGCGTTCGTCCGCCAGCGAACCTAGGATCGGCCAATGGAAGTAGAGATCGGGCGGGGCAAGAAGGGCCGCCGCGCATACGGCTTCGATGACATCGCGATCGTGCCCTCGAGGCGCACGCGCGACCCCGACGACATCGACATCACCTGGACGCTCGGGCC
>JBQGCL010000060.1:0-14588 GCA_052038485.1 Thermoleophilaceae bacterium
AATCAGCGCGAGCGACGGGACTCGAACCCGCGACCTCCGGCGTGACAGGCCGGCGCTCTAACCAACTGAGCTACGCCCGCTGGCGCGACGATCGAGCATAGCGTTCGTTGGCGGGCCTAGCCCTTGCGGCGTTCCTTGATCTGCGTGACGGCCAGCCAGATCAGGAAGCCGATGACCGGCACGAAGTAGGCGATGCTGGTGAGCACGTGGCCGGCGTGGGCGTAGTACATCGAGGCGGAGTCTGGCAGCCCGGGCGGCACGTGTCGTCAAACTGTGACCGGATGCTGACCGCCTTCGGAGCCGCGGCCGTCACGTTCATGATGCTGATGTACGCGCTGGAGCGGCGCGGGCGTGGGTTCATCCTCGCCTTCGCCGTCGGGTGCGTGCTGTCGAGCGCCTACGGCTTCGCGGCTGGCGCGTGGCCGTTCGGGGTGGTCGAGCTGATCTGGGCCGGTGTGGCGCTCAACCGGTACCTCAGTACGCGCCCCGCACCGGTTCGTTGACTCGCAGCGCCGCCAGCACCGCGATGCCCGCCGCGGCCACCACGGCTCCGGTTGCCGCGTAGCCAAGCTCGTCCGCGACCGTTCCGCCCGCCAGGGGGCCGAGCAGGTAGCCGGCGATGCCGATCTGCGACCAAACCACCATCGCGGTCACGATCCGCTCGACGTCGACCGCCTCGACCAACAAGCCCAGCGATCCCGTGCTTCCGATGCCCACGGCCACGGCCGCCAGGCCCAACGCGAGGCACCACAGCGGCACGTTGGCCACCGCGCCCGCGACCGTGATTCCCGCCACCGCCAGGAAGACCGATCCGGACACCATCGACCTTGGTTTCCGCGACCCGGCCGCGGTCGCACTTGTCGCCACCACCACCGAGAGCCCGACGTAGAGCGCCCCGATCTCAGCCTGCGTCAACCGCTCCGCGAGGTGCAGCGGCAGCACGCCCTCCATCAGGCCCAGCACCAGGTACGCGAACAGCACCGCCGCGCCGGCGACCCAGAACCCGCGCAGTCGCAGCGCCGATCGGTCTGAGGCGAACGCACGTCGCTCCGCCGGTGCCTCCATCGCCACGGCCGGCGGGATCGCCGCCAGCACGAGCACCAGGTAGACCACGAACGGGCCGCTGACGCCTCCTATCGCCCCGAGCGCCGGTCCGATCAAGCCGCCGATCGAGTAGGCGCCGAAGATGCGGCTCATGCAGACGTACTCCTGGCCGGGCCAGCGCTCGAGCGTGTCGAAGGTCACTGCGATCCAGACCCCTGCCGACCCGAGCCCCATCACCGCCCGCGCCAGGAAGTAGGCCGGGAGCGCGTCGGAGACAACGAAGCCGACCGAGCCAAGCGCGATCAGCAGCAGTGCCGACACGAGCAGCGGCCGCGATCCGTAGCGCTCGAGTACACGGCCGGCGATCCAGAACCCCGCCACCATCCCGAGCGGGAAGGTCGCTACCAGCAGCCCGATCATGGCGGGCCCGGCGCCGGTGGCGTCCGCGATCTCCGGCGCCACCGGGACGATCACGCTGTAGCCGGCCGCGTCGAGTGCCCCGAGCGCGAGCAGCAGGCGATACGCCCCGGACTCTCCTCTCACGCGGGCTTGCGGGCCCGCACGATCGCCGAAGAGGCATGCTCGTGCACGCGGTGGGTCTCCTTGATCTCCAGGTCGACCAGGCCGGCGTCGGCGAGCGCCGCCTCGAACTGACCGCGAGTCAGTGCGCCGGCGATGCAGCCGGTCCACTGCTGCATGTCCGCGCGGGTGGCGGCGTCCATGTTGTCGTCGGCGATCACGTCCGACACGGCGAACCGGCCGCCCGGGCGCAGCACCCGGGCCGCCTCGCGGATAACCCGCCCCTTGTCCGCCGACAGGTTGATCACGCAGTTCGAGATCACAACGTCGACCGACTCGTCCGCCAGGGGAATCTCCTCGATGTAGCCCTTCACGAACTCGACGTTCTCGACGCCGGCCCTGGCAGCGTGATCGCGCGCGAGCGCAAGCATCTCGTCGGTCATGTCGAGCCCGATCGCCTTGCCGGTCGGGCCCACCCTCCGAGCGGACAGGAACACGTCGGCGCCGCCGCCCGACCCGAGGTCGAGCACGGTCTCGCCCTGCTCGAGGTCGGCCACCGCCGTCGGGACGCCGCAGCCCAGCGACGCCTCGACGGCTTCAACCGGCGCGCCGTCAGCCTCGCCCCCGTACAGCTTCGCGCCGAAGACCTCTTGGCCGTCCTTGTCGTAGGGGTCCATGTCGGGCCCGCAGCCCGCGTACGCGCTGGCCGCGCCGCAACACCCCGAGCTGCGGTCTTCCACCACTGCGGTTGCAGCCGCGGCGTAGCGGTCGCGCACCTGGTCGCGGATGTCGGTGTCGGTCAGCTCAGCCATGCGGACAACTCCTTCAGCGAGTCGGGGGTGACGTAGTAGTAGGCCCACAGGCCCTGGCGCTCGGAAGCGACGATGCCGGCCTCGCGCAGCACCTTCAGGTGGTGGGAGACGGTGGGCTGCGAGAGATCGAACAGCGGCACCAGCTCGCAGACGCAGACCTTGCCGGCGTGCTTGCGCAGCACGTCCACGAGCTGCAGCCGGACGGGATCTGCCAGCGCCTTGGCGATCGTCGCCATGCGCTCGGCCTGCTGGCGCTCGACGTCCGGGTAGACGACCGGCTCGCAGCACGGTTCGCCGGCTGGGCGCTTCTGCTTGGGCGCAAGCTCCAGATCGACAGCCATCTATATACATGTATATCGATTGAAGTGACGGTTGTCAATCGATAGCATCGCGCCGGCATCACTTCTCCCGGGGAGGCCCGCGTGAAATACGTCTTGTTCGTCTGCAACCACAACGCCGGTCGCTCACAGATGGCGCAGGCGCTCTTCGAGCGTCACGCCCCAGAGGACGTTCGAGCCGAGTCCGCCGGGTCGCAGCCCGCAAAGCAGGTTTGGCCGACCGTGATTGAGGCGATGCGCGAGTTGGACGTCGATCTCACTGGGCGGAGGCCCAAGAAGCTCACCGTCGAGATGCAGCTTCACGCCGACTGGGCCGTGACGATGGGCTGTGGTGACGCCTGCCCCTACGTTCCGACGCGCGTCGAGGACTGGGAGATCAGCGACCCCGCCGGCGAGCCAATCGAGGTCGTGCGGGAGATCCGCGACGAGACCGAGGACCGAGTGAGGACCTTGATTGACACGCGCCTGCCCGACATCCGCTCCGACCGCACCGCTCACCAGATACGGCTGGCGCGACTATTGCCTGAGCTCTCGCGCGAGTTCGAAGGCCGCCGATCCGACCACGAGATCCGCGCTTGCGCGGACGCGATCCTCGCGGACTACCAGGAGGCGCCTGTGCGCTCCTTCGTGATGACGCTCGCGCACAAGCGGACACGCGAGTGCCTGGCCGCCGAGCGTTGCGAGCCACTTGCCACGGCCTGATCTCCACCGCCGGGCCGCAGCCGAGGGGCTGGCCGCGTTCGCTCTGGTCTTCGCCGGGTGCGGTGCCGTCGTGGCAAACGTGCGGTACGACGAGGCGCTTGGTGCTGTCGGGATCAGCCTCGTCTTCGGGCTGGTCATCATGGTCATGGTCTACGCGACCGGCCACCTGTCGGGCGCGCACATCAATCCGGCCGTGACGATCGCGTTCACCCTGAGTCGGCATTTCCCCGGGCGGGACGCCGCCGCGTACGTCGTCGCCCAGCTCGCCGGAGCCTCGGCGGGGGCGCTGGCCCTGCTCGCGGTCTGGCCCGACCAGCCGGGCGAGCTTGGCGCCACGGTGCCGAACGTCGGGGTCGGCAGCGCGCTCGTCTACGAGATGCTCCTGACCGCCTTCCTGATGTTCGTGATCATGGCCGTGGCGACCGACACGCGCGCGGTCGGTGCCGCCGCGGCCATCGCGATCGGCGGCACCGTCGGCCTGGACGCCCTGTTCGGCGGGCTCGTCACCGGGGCTTCGATGAACCCGGCGCGCTCGTTCGGGCCGGCGTTGGCGGCCGGGCAGTGGCAGGACTTCTGGCTGTATGTGCTCGGCCCCGTGGCGGGTGCGGGGCTCGGCGCGTTCGCCTACCAGCTCGTGCGGGGAGATGCCCAATGAACCTCTACGACCCCCAGACGCTCTACCGCCACTGGGAGGACGCCCAGTGGAGCCCGTTCGCGATCGACCTGTCGGGCGACCGGGCTCAGTGGGAGGGCATGTCGGGCGACGACCGCTCGCTGATCCTCTGGGCGCTGTCGTCGCTGATGGTCGCCGAGGAGCGCATCACCACCAAGTTCTCGGGCCTCGTGGGCGCCTACGGCACCGAGGAGGAGGCCACCTTCCTCGCCACCCAGCAGGTCGACGAGGCGCGCCACATGCAGTTCTACGCGCGCTTCCAGGACGAGGTGGTCGCCGACCCGCAGGCGATCGGCGACCACGTCGAGCGCGCCCGGGCCCAGCTCTCACCGGCCTTCTCCGCGATCTTCGACGAGGCGCTCGTCCAGGCCCACGAGCGGCTGGTCGCCAACCCCTCCGACGCCGGCGCGAAGGTCGACTTCGTGACCACCTACCACATGGTCATCGAGGGGACGCTCGGGCTGACCGCCTTCAACTTCATCGTCCGCTACCTCGAGCGAGAGTCGCTGCTCGCCGGCTTCGTGGAGGGCTACTCGAAGATCCACCACGACGAGCAGCGCCACATCGCCTACGGCACCTGGTTCCTGCGCGAGGCCGTCGCCGCCGACCGCGCGCTCGGCGACAACGTCCGCGACACGCTCCGCTCGCTGCTGCCGGCCGTCGCGGAGTCGCTGACGCCGCCCGACCGCGAGGGCACCGACTGGGACGCGCTCGGCGCCAGCTCGCAGGAGATCCGCGAGTTCGCGCTGTCCGGTCTGACGCGGCGCCTCAACATCGTCGGCGTCCCACTCGACTCCCTCTGATGGCGCGCGTCCTGTTCGTCTGCCTCCACAACGCCGGGCGCTCTCAGATGAGCCGCGCCCTGTTCGAGCGGGCCGCCGGCGGTCGCCACGAGGCCGACTCGGCAGGCACCACGCCCGGCGACCGGGTGCATCCCGAGGTCATTGAGGTCATGCGCGAGCTCGACTTCGACCTCGGCGACCGGCGGCCGCGGCTGCTCACGCGGGAGCTGGCCGAGTGGGCCGACGTCGTCGTGACGATGGGCTGCGGCGACGAGTGCCCCTACATCCCCGGCAAGCGCTACGTCGACTGGGACCTGCCCGATCCCAAGGGGCTTCCCGAGGCCGAGGTGCGCGCGATCCGCGACGACATCGCAGCGCGCGTCACCGCCCTGCTCGACGACCTCGATGCCTGAGCGCTAGAGGCGAAACGGAGGCTCGCCGACCTCGGGCGCGTGGAGCACCGACCGCGCCGCGTCGATCGTGCCGACCCATTCGTAGGCCAGCCCCTTGCAGTGATTGAGCTCCACGCCCTCCGCGGCCATCCGAGCGAGCCCGCGATCGTGCATCTCGCCCGGGGACCAAACGGCGTCCTCGACGACCACGACGCGCAGCCCGCGCTCCCTCAGCCCGATCGCCGACTGGGCGACGCAGACGTCCGTCTCGAAGCCGACCAGCACCGCGGTCCCGCGCCCGGTCTCCTCGATTCGGTCGACGATCTCCGGCGTGCCCGTGAGCCCGAAGGTCGGCTTGACCAGGCCGGGCGAGTCCGGGAACAGCTCGGCGACGGGTGCGTGGGTCGGACCGTTCCGCGCCGGATCCTCCTCTGTCAGCACGGCGGGGACGCCGAGTTGCGAAGCGACCCTGGCGAGCCAGGTGAGCCGCCCCAGCGCCACCCGGGCCTCGCCGCTTCCACCGAAGAAACCCTCTTGGGCGTCGACGACGATCAGGACGCTGTCGTCCCGATCCACGAGCGGCATCGCGACGAAGCCCCGATCAGTCGAAGTCGAGTGCGTCGGCCTCGGCCGTCGACTGCACGTGGCCGGCGGTCGTCGCTCCGCCGATCGCGTAGAGCGAGTCCTTCAGCGCCGTGACCGCGATCCCGTGCCGGCCGGTCGGCAGCGGCGTCAGCCGCGACCACGTCTGGCTCTTCACGTCGTAGGCCTGGACCGTGTTCGACACGCTGGTCGTGCCCTCGCCGCCCAGGGCGATCACCTGTCCGGCCACGTAGGCGGCGCCCACGCTTCCGGTTGCCTTCGGCATGGCCTTCAGCCTCGTCCACGAGTCGCTCTCCGGGTCGTAGCGCTCGAGCGCGCCCGAGTTCTTGTCGGCCGACAGGTCGCGCCCGCCGACGGCGTACAGGTAGCGCCCATCCGAGGCAACCGCCAGGTGCTCGCGCGGCGTGGGCATCGGCGCCGCGTCCTTCCATTCAGTGCCGTCGAACACTTCCGTCTGGGTCACCAGCTTCCCGTCCGCCTGGCCGCCGACGACGACGATCTTGTCGCCCACCACAGCCGCCGCGGCCGCCGCGCGCGCGTGCTTCATGGGCGGCAGGGCCTCCCACTTGTCGCCCCTCAGGGCGTAGACCTTGTTGGACTGCCGGGAGGTCAGCTCGGCGCCCGGCACGAAGCCGCCGAGCACGACCGCCTCGCCCTTGTAGGTCACGGCCATCACGTGGTGCAGCGGCTGGGGCAGCTTCGGCCCCTCCGTCCAGTTGTTGAGGGCGCGGTCGTAGGCCGCCGTGTCGGCGGTAGCCGTCTCGTCCTCGCTGATGCCACCGAGCAGCCACACCCGGCCGCCGACCTCGGTGGCGGCCGCGTACTGGCGCTTGGAGGGCGCGTCGGCGATCTTCGCCCACTTCTGGCCGGCGACCGTGTTGGTCGGCGTCGCCTTGCCCGACAGGTCGAGCACGTCCGCTTCCTTGGTGGACCCGACGTGGCCGGGCTCCGTGGCACCGCCGATCGCGTAGACCGCGTCATCGATCGCCGACACCGCCACGCCGTGGCGGGCCGCCGGCAGCGCGGGCAGCTGCGACCAGCTCTCGCGGCCGATGTCGTAGGCCTGGACGGCGTCGGAGACCTCCGTCGTACCCTCGCCGCCGATCGCGATGATGCGGCCGCCGGCGTAGGTGACGCCGACGCTGCCGGTCGGCTCCGGCATGCCCTTGAGCTCGGTCCACCTGTCGTTGGCGGGGTCGTAGCGCTCGAGCGCGCCCGAGTTCTGGTCGGCCGAGAGCGCGCGCCCGCCCACCGCGTAGAGGTAGCGCCCGTCCGACGCGGCGCCGAGGTGCTCGCGCGGCGTCGGGATGTCGGCGACGTCCTTCCAGCTCTCGCCGTCGAAGACCTCGGTCTGCGGGACGAGCTTGCCGTTGGCCTGGCCGCCCGCCACGACGATCTTGTCGCCGACGACGGCCGCAGCCGCGGCGGCGCGCGCGTGGTTGAGCTTGGGCAGCTGGACCCAGGCGCCGTCGCGCAGCGCGAAGACCTTGTCCGACTGACCGGAGGTGAGCTCCTCGCCCGGCACGAAGCCGCCGATCACCACGGCCTCGCCGTTGTAGGTGACGGCCATCATGTGGTGCAGCGGAAGCGGGAGACCGGGGCCGGTGGACCAGCTGTCGCTGCCCGGGTCGTAGAGCTTCGAGGTGGTGCTCGACGTCTTGAGGCCGATGCCGCCGAACACCCAGAGCTTGCCGTCGACGGCCGTGGAGGCCGCGTACTGGCGCCGGAAGGGCGGGTTGGCGACCGGCCGCCACGCGAGGTCGGCGGGCAGCTTGGTGGCGACGACCGGCGCGGCGTTCTCGGTGCCGTCGTCGTCACCTCCGCCGCCCATGGCGAGCACGACGGCCGCCACGACCGCCACGACGGCGAGCACGCCGAGGCCGATCAGGAGCCGCGGATTGCGGCGCGGGCGAGCGGGCGGCGCGCCGGGCGGGCCACCGGCGGGCTCGAACGGCGGGGCGCCGGGCGGCGCGGAAGCGGGCGGCGCGGAGGCGGCGGCCGGCTCGAAAGGCGCGGACGCGGGCGGCTGCGCGGACGGTGGCGGGGGAGAGGGCGGCTGCGCCGAAGGGGGCTGCGGGGAAGCGGGCGGCGCCGAATAGGGCGGCTGCGCAGAGGGCGGCTGCCCGGACGGGGGCGCGGGCTGCGATGGGTCCGCGATGAACATGTCGTGCTCCGAGGGCGGCGGCGCCATCGGGGCGGCTGCGGTGAGCTGTGGGTCGATGCTCTGGCCCTGGGCGCGCTGGACGGCGGCCGCGTGGTCGACTGCGGCGGCGAAATCGGATGCGCTGTCGTAGCGCTCGCGGGGGTCCTTCGCGGTCGCGCGGGCGACGACGTCGTCGAACTCCTTGACCAGGTCCGGTCGCTTCAGCGACGGCGACGGCGGCGGGTCGGTGACGTGCGCCCACAGCTTCGCCATGTCGTTGTCCTTCGGATAGGCGACGCTGCCGGTGAGCATCTCGTAGAGCACGCAGCCGAGCGAGTAGATGTCGGCGCGCCCGTCGACCGGGGCTGCCTGGATCTGCTCCGGCGCCACGTAGTCGGGCGTGCCCACCCAGGCGCCGGTGCGCGTCAGGCTGCCGGCCGATCCGAGCCGCTTGGTCAGCCCGAAGTCGGTCAGGTAGACGTGCTGGTTGTCGCCCGACCCGCTGAGCAGGATGTTGGCGGGCTTGACGTCGCGGTGCACCAGGCCGCGCGCGTGCGCCGCGTCGAGCGCCGACGCCACCGCGGCCGTGATGCGCTGGATCTGGTCGAGGCTGAGCTGGCCCTGGTCGACGATCTGGCGCAGGTTCGTGCCCGGCACGAAGCGCATCGCCAGATAGAGCACGCCGTGGTACTCGCCGCCGCGATGGATCGGGACGATGTTCGGGTGCTCCAGCGACGCGGCCAGCCGGGCCTCGCTCTTGAAGCGTGTGACCGCGTCCGGGTTCTGGGTGTGCTCCGGCGCGATTATCTTCAGCGCGACCGTCCGATCCAGGTCCAGATCGGAAGCCTTGTAGACCACGCCCATGCCGCCCCGATCGACTACCCCCTCGATCCGGTAGCCCGCGAACTCGGAGCCGGGCTCGAGCCTGATCAGGCGGTCGGTGGTCTCATCCACGATGCCGCAAGTCCATTCGGGCCATGCTACAGCGGGTATCGCACCGCAACGTGAGCGATTTCGCACACATCGTCTGAATAGCCGCTGGCCGAGTACGGTTTGCGCATGCCGTACGCCGTTCAGGTGGCGCTCGTCGCTGCGGTGTATTACGGATCGGCCAAGCTTGGGCTCCAGCTCGCGTTCGAGTCGGGCAGCGTCACCGCCGTCTGGCCGCCGACCGGGATCGCGCTCGCGGCGGCCTTCCTGTGGGGCTACCGGATCTGGCCGGGCGTGGCGCTGGGCGCCTGCCTGGCCAACACCTGGACCGGCATCCCGCCGTACGCGGTGCTCGGCATCACCGTCGGCAACACGCTCGAGGCGCTCGCCGGCGCCTACCTGCTGCGCCGCGCCGACTTCCGCCCGTCGCTGGAGCGCGTCCGCGACGTGGGCGCCCTCGTCGGCCTGGCCGCGATCCTCGCCACCACGATCAGCGCGACGATCGGCGTCACCACGCTGTGGCTGTCGGACGAGATCGCCGGCGGGCAGTTCGGCTCGGTGTGGCGCACGTGGTGGCTGGGTGATATGGGCGGCGCCCTGATCGTCGCTCCGGCGCTCATGGTGGCGGCCACGCACTGGCCGTTCCGGCGCGCGCCCGGCCGGCCGTTCGAGGCCGTCGGGCTCCTGGTCGTGTTGGTCACGGCCAGCGTGTTGGTCTTCTCACGCGACACGGCGCTCACGTACCTCTTGTTCCCGCCGCTGATCTGGGCGGCCCTGCGCTTCTGGCAGCCCGGCGCGACCGCAACCGCGCTGATCTACTCGCTCATTGCGGTCCTCTACACCCAGGCCGACAAGGGACCGTACGCCGGCCAGTCGCCGGACGAGCGCCTGCTGCTGGCCCAGACCTTCGTGGCGGTGGCCGGCGTCACGGCCCTGGTGCTCGCCGCCGTGATCACCGAGCGCCGGCGTGTCGAGGACATCGTCGAGTACATCGCCGATACGCTCCAGGAGAGCCTGCTGCCGGCGCGACTGCCGGAGGTGCCGGGCGTCCAGGCCGCGGTTGACTTCAGGCCGGCCAGCGAGCGCCACGTGGTGGGCGGCGACTTCTACGACCTCTTCCAGGCCGACGACGGCAGCTGGGCGGTCGTGGTCGGGGACGTGGTCGGTAAGGGGGCTCCCGCGGCGGCTGTTACCGGCCTCGCCCGCTACACGCTCCGCGCGGCGGCGGTGCAGGAGTCGCGCCCGAGCCGTGTGCTCGGGCTGCTCAACGACGCGATCAGGCGGCAGCGTCCGAGCGAGTTCTGCTCGGTTGCGTTCGCGCGGCTAGAGACCAACGGCGCCTCGGGAGCGCGTGCCGTGCTCTCGAACGCCGGTCACCCGCTGCCGCTGGTGCTGCGCGCCGAGGGCACCGTCGAGCCGATTGGCGCGCACGGCACGCTGCTCGGCGTCGCGGCCGACCCCGTCCTGACCGAGGCCGCCGTCGACCTGCGGCCCGGCGACGCGCTCGTGCTCTACACCGACGGCCTCACCGACGCCTACGCTCCCGAGCGCACCCTCACGCAGGTCGACCTGATCGAGGCGCTCGAAGAGTGCCACGGCCGGCCGGCGGTCGAGATCACACGTGCCGTCACGAGCACCTTGCTCGAGCTCGAGGAGCGCAAGCCCCGCGACGACATCGCGCTGCTGGTGCTGCGGATCCCGCCCGCGGCCGTCACGCCCGAATCCGAAGTCCGGGTGCGCCTGCCGGGGAACGTCGACGCCGTGCCGCTCGCCCGGCGGGCGATCGAGGAGCTCGAGCCGGGCCTCGAGCGGGCGCTGGCGGCCAACCTGCGGCTGCTCGTCAGCGAGCTGGTCACGAACAGCATCCGCTACGCCGACGCACCCGCCACGGCAGCGGTCGAGCTGCACGGCGCGGTGTTCCGCGACCGCGTGCGTGTGGAGGTCACCGACGAGGGCCCCGGTTTCGAGGCGCGCCCGCGCACGCCCGACGCCGACAGCCGCTCGGGCTGGGGCCTCTACCTCGTGGACCAGCTCGCGGACCGCTGGGGAGTCACCAGCGGCGAGACGGGCGGCGCCTGGTTCGAGATCGACCGCGCGTAGTCCGTCGCCCGTGACGGCGCGCGCGGTCGGATAGCGTCTGCGGTAGGTGCAGTTACAAGGCTCCACAGTGCTGCTCACCGGGGCGACCGGAGGCATCGGCCAGGCGATAGCCCGTGCGCTCGACGCGCAGAGCGCCCGCGTTCTCCTGACCGCTCGCCGCGCCGACGAGCTCGAGCGGATCGCAGCCGAGCTCGGCGGGCGCCCCGTGGCGCTCCCCGCCGACCTCACCTACGACGCCTCCGCGCTTGCCGACCGCGCGGGCGCCGTGGACGTGCTCGTCGCCAACGCGGCGCTGCCCGCCAGCGGCCCGGTCGACGACTTCACCCCGGAGCAGATCGACCGTGCGCTCGACGTGAACCTGCGCGCGCCGATTCAGCTCACGCGCGCGCTGCTGCCCGGCATGGTCGAACGCGGTCAGGGCCAGATCGTGTTCGTCTCGTCGCTGTCCGGCAAGGTCGCATCGGTGGGGTCGGCGCTCTACTCGGCCACCAAGTTCGGCCTGCGCGGGTTCGCCTCGGGCCTGCGCGAGGACCTGCACGGCACCGGCGTGGGAGTGACCGTCGTCTTCCCCGGGTTCGTGTCCGACGCCGGGATGCTCGCCGACTCCGGCGTCCGCCTGCCGCGCTGGGTCGGCACGCGCACGGCCGACCAGGTGGCCGAGGCCGTGGTGCGCGGCATCGAGCGCGACCGTGCCGAGATCGACGTGGCGCCGCTGAGCCTGCGCGCCGGCGCCCTCGCCGGGTCGGTCGCGCCGAGCACGTTCGCGCGCATCCAGCGCCGGCTCGGCTCGGGCAAGCTGTCGGAGCGGATCGCGGAGGGCCAGAAGCCCAAGCGCTGATGCTCTTCCGCCAGATCACGCACGACGACCTCGGCTGCGCCTCGTATGTGGTCGGCGACGAGAGCGCCGGGGTGGCGGCGGTGGTCGACGCCCGGCTCGACATCGACGAGTACCTGCACCTGGCCCGCTACACCGGCGTGCAGATCGAGCACATCCTCGAGACGCACAACCACGCCGACCACGTCTCCGGGCACGGCCGCCTCGCGGCCGCCACCGGGGCCACCATCCACATCCACCGCGAGGCCGCGCCCGAGTACGACCACGAGCCGTTCGACGACGGCTGGGAGCTGGAGCTCGGCTCGGTACGGGTGCGCGCCCTGCACACGCCGGGGCACCGGCCCGAGCACACCGCGTTCGCGCTGATCGACGCCGAACGCGGCGACGAGCCGTGGGCCGTGCTGACCGGAGACTCCCTGTTCGTCGGCGACATCGCCCGGCCCGACCTGGCGGTGGACAAGGACGAGGGCGCCCGGGCGATCTTCCACTCGCTGCACGAGCGGCTGCTGACGCTGCCCGACACCTGCGAGGTCTGGCCCGGGCACCTCGGCGGGTCGCTCTGCGGCGGGCCCGGCATGGACATGAAGGCGTCGTCGACGATCGGCTACGAGCGCGATCACTCCGCGATGCTGTCGATCGGCGACGAGGAGGAGTTCAGGCGCCGCGCCACGGCCGCGCTGCGCCCGCAGCCGCCCAACTTCGAGAACATCGTCGCGCTCAACCGCGGGCCGCTGTCGCTGGGCGGCGTCACCATGCTTCCGCTCACCCCGCGCCAGGTCGAGCAGGCGGCCGTCGACGGCGCACTGATCGTCGACGTGCGCACCGAGCTTCAGTTCGACGAGGCCCACGTCCCCGGCTCGGTCAGCATCACCGCGCTGCGGGCCGGGTTCGGCTCGAAGCTCGCCTGGCTGGTCGAGCCGGGCCAGCGGGTGGTCCTTGTCGGGCGCGACGACGAGGACGCCCGGCACGCGGCGACGCTGGCGGAATCGGTGGGGATCACCCGGCTGGCGGGCTACCTCGCCGGCGGGATGACGAGCTGGCGCGAGGAGCGGCGACCGGTCGAGCGCATCGAGCGGATCACGGTCCCGGAGCTGCGCGAGCGCGCCGAGGAGGTGCAGATCCTCGATGTGCGCGAGCTCGACGAGTGGGACGCCGGCCACATCCCCGGCTCGGTCCACCTGCCCTACCACGACATCCACGGGCTGCCCGACGGGATCGACCCGGCGCGCCCCGTCGCGGTCATCTGCAGCTCGGGGCAGCGTGCGGCGCCGGCGGCGAGCCTGCTGCGCCGCCACGGCGCGGGCGAGGTGCTGCACGTCGTGGACGGCGGGGTGCCGCGCTGGCGCCGCGAGGGCGGGCCGATCGCGTAGCGCCGCCCCGCCTGGACGGTTGCTACATGGTCGGCCGCTGGGCCGAGCTGTCCGGCTCGAGCCGATCCTTCTCGAAATCGAGCGCGACACGCACGATGCGCGCCTGCTCTCGCTTGTGCGCCGACGAGTAGCCCTCGCCCGGTGCCGCGCGCAGCTGGCGCCCGACGTAGTCGTAGGAGAGCCGCTCGGGCAGGATCTTCGCCATCCGCCTTCGCATGAACGCGCGGCCGCCCATGTTGCGCGGCTCCTCCTGCACCCAGACCACCCGCTGGAGGTTGGGGTAGCTGTCCATCAGCTTGGTCAGCTCCACCTCGGGGAAGGGGTAGAGCAGCTCCACGCGCGCGACGGCGATGTGCGGCGCGTCGGCGCGCTCCTCGTGCATCGCGATGTCGTAGTAGACCTTGCCCGAGCAGAGCACGAGCTTCGTGACCGCCTCGCGCCCGGCGGGCAGCGCCGGGTCGTCGATGACCCGGTCGAAGCCGCCCTCGGCGAGGTCGGCGAGCGTCGAGCTCGCCTCGGGCAGGCGCAGCAGGCTCTTCGGCGTCATCAGGATCAGCGGCCGTGGCTTCGACACGAGCGCCTGGCGGCGCAGCAGGTGGAAGTACTGGGCCGGGGTGGTGCAGTTGGCCACGCGGATGTTGCCCTCGGCGGCCATCTGGAGGAAGCGCTCGAGCCGCGCGCTCGAGTGCTCGGGGCCCGAACCCTCGTAGCCGTGCGGCAGCAGCAGCGTCAACCGCGAGGTCTGCCCCCACTTGGCGAGCCCGGAGATCATGAACTGGTCGACGACCACCTGCGCCGAGTTGACGAAGTCGCCGAACTGGGCCTCCCAGAGCACCAGCGCGTCGGGGGCCTGGACCGAGTAGCCGTACTCGAAGCCGAGGCAGGCCTGCTCGGACAGCGGGCTGTTGTGCAGCTCGAACGGCGCGTTGGCATCGCGCAGCGACTGGAGGGCGCACCAGCCCTCGCCGGTCGAGGCGTCGTGCAGCACGGCGTGGCGCTGGCTGAACGTGCCGCGCTCCGAGTCCTGGCCGGTCAGGCGGATCGGCACGCCGAGCGCCAGCAGCGACGCGAAGGCGATCGCCTCGGCGTGGGCCCAGTCGACTCGGCCGTCGGGGTCCTCGAACGCCGTCCGCCGGCGTTCCAGGAACGGCTTCAGCTTGCGATGCACCTCGAAACCGTCGGGCACGCGCAGCAGCTGGTCGTTGAGCGCGCGCAGCGTCTCCTCCGCGACGGTCGTGCGCGGCTCAGGGCTCATCGTGCGGTCCAGCTCGTGCTGGCCGGTCTCGGGCGGCCCGCCCATCGACTCCTTCAGCGCGGTATGGGCCTCGCCGACCTTCGCGTAGGC
>JBQGCL010000061.1:0-7317 GCA_052038485.1 Thermoleophilaceae bacterium
CTCGAGGGCTACCACGTGCCGATCGCCCATCCCGGGCTGATGCGCCTCTACGACTACAAGAGCTACACCGTCGAGCTGCACGACGGCTACGCCTGGTTCGACGCGCCGCTGCGCGACAAGCCCTCCGGCAACCTGATGGAGCGCGCCTACCAGCGGCTCGTCTCGCCGATGCCCGGCGTGCGCGAGGAGAACCGGCGCATCTGGCGCTACGTGTTCATCTATCCGAACACCGCGATCGACCTCTATCCCGACCAGGTCTGGGTCTGGAAGCTCGACTCGGACGGGCCCAAGACCACGCGCGACACGGCGATGCTGTACCGCCACCCGAACGCCTCCGCGCGCACCCGCCTGGCCCAGTACTTCAACCGCAAGGTCAACGCGCTCGTCGGCGAGGAGGACGTCGACCTGGTCGCCAACGTCCAGGCGGGCCTCGAGAGCCGCGGCTGGGAGCCCGGCCCGCTGGCCGGCGCCGAGGCTGCCGTCGGCTGGTTCGCCGACAAGCTGCGAGCCGACCTGGGCGGGGGATGACCGAGGCCGCGGTCGCCGAGGGGGCGCGGGAGCGGATCCTCGCCGCTGCCGTGGAGCGCATCGCGAGCGACGGCATCGACGACGTGCGCATCGCCCGCATCGCAATGGACGCGGGCGTGTCGACCTCGCTCGTCCACTACCACTTCGAGACGCGGGAGGCCCTGCTCGAGCAGGCGCTCGAGTACTCGTTCGAGCTGGCCGGCGACGTGCGCATCGGCGAGGAGGAGGGCGACGCCCCCGATCACACGCACCGCCTCGCCGCGATGGTCGACCAGTGCCTGCCGTACGCCGGCCAGCTCGAGCGCGACTGGATCCTCTGGGTCGAGCTGTGGCTTCGCGCCACCCGCCACCCGGAGCTGCGCCCGACCGCGACCCGCCTCTACCGGCGCATGCGCACCTGGTTCGCCCGGGCGATCGCCGCCGGCGCCGAGGCGGGCGAGTTCGACAGGAGCGCCGACCCCGAGCGGGTCGCCGACCGTGTGCTGGCGCTGTGCGACGGCTACGGCGTGCGCGCCCTGCTCGGCGACATGCCGGTCGAGCAGGCGCGGACGGAGATCTGGACCGTCTGCGCGGAGGAGCTCGGACTCGACCCGGTACCGCCGGCATGACCCAAAGCCCGCTTCGTGCCCGACACCCGGCCATCCTGGCGGCGGCCGTGGAGACCATCCGGGAGCGAGGCCTCGAGCGCACGAGCGTGGCCGACGTCGCGGAGCGCGCCGGGACGAACAGCTCCTCGGTGCTCTACTGGCTCGCCTCGAAGCCGGAGCTGCTCACGATCGCCCTCACCGCCGCCGAGGACAGCTTCTACCGCGAGCTCGAGGCCGATCTGGCCAAGCTCGGCACCGCTCGCGAGCGGATGGTGCGGCTGATCGAGGCCGCCACCGGCTGGGGGGACTACGAGGCGGCGCTGTGGATCGACCTCTGGTCGCGGGCCCTGCGCGACGAGGAGCTGGCCGGCGTCCGCGAGCAGCTCGACGAGCGCTGGCGCCGCACGATCGCCGCGGTCGTGTCCGAGGGCCGGCGGGCCGGCGAGTTCGGACGCGGCGACCCCGACGAGCTCGGGCTCCTGCTCGGCTCGCTGATGGACGGCTTCGCGGTCCAGATCGCACTCGGCGACAAGACCGGCACACCCGAGCGAGCGCGCGACCTTTGCCTGCGGGTGGCTGGGCGCGAGCTCGACTGTGAGCTATGCGCGTCCGAGCGCTCGCCGGCGCTGCGCTAGCCGCGCTCGCCCTCGCGGGCAGCGCGCGGGCGGAGCCGGTCACGGTGATGACGTTCAACGTCTGGTACGGGGGCGTGCAGGTGGACTCCGCCTCGATCGGGGCGGCGATCCGCGCCGCCGGCGCCGACATCGTCGGGGTGCAGGAGCCGGAGGGGCGGCTGCGCCGGATCGCCAGCTCGGCGCGCCTGCCCTATGCCGACCCGACGCTGCACGTGATCTCGCGCTACCCGCTGTTCGCGGCGAACGCCGGTGGCGTGCGGATCGGCTACGCGGCGGTGGACCTCGACCACGTCGTGGCGATCGCCAACGTCCACCTCACCGCCACGCCGTACGGGCCGGAGTGGATCCGCGACGGGCGCTCGCCGCAGCGTGTGATTCGGCTCGAGCGTTCCACGCGGCTGCCCGAGATCAAGCCGTACCTCGGGCCGCTGGGGCGGCTTGCCCGGCGGGGCGTGCCCGCGTTCCTCACCGGCGACATGAACTCGCCGTCGCATCTCGACTGGCCCACGCTCGAGTGGCCCGTGTCGAAGGCGCTCGCAGACGCGGGCTTCCGCGACTCCTACCGCGAGATCTGGCCCGACGCCGCGGCCCGTCCCGGCCTGACCTGGACGCCGGGCACGCCGCCGCCGCGGATCCGCCCGAACGAGACGCTCGACCGGATCGACTGGGTGATGGCGACCGGGCCGTCGACCACGCTGACCAGCAAGCTGGTGGGGGAGAGCGGCGGCCCCGACGTGGACATCGGCGTCGATCCCTGGGGCTCCGATCACCGCGCGGTTGCGTCGACCTTCGAGGTCGCCCCCGGCCCCGCGCCGCGACTGGTGAACGCGGCGCCGCGAGTGGCTCGCGTCGGCCAGACGGTCACGATCCGCTACACGACCACGGCCGGGCGCAACCGCAAGATCGGCATCCTGCCCGCGCGCGGCAAGCGGCCGATCGTGACGCTGCCGATCTACGACGCCAGCGACCACGTAGCCGCGTTCTTCGGCACGCGCTCGCTCGGCGCCGGCGCCTACCGGGCCGCGCTGCTGGGCGCCGACGGGGAGGTCCAGGCGACCTCGCCGTTCTGGGTGCTGCCCCGCGGCGCGCGGCCGCGCATCTCGGCGACCCGGTCGAGCTTCGCCGCCGGCGAGCCGATCCGGCTGCGCTGGCGCAACGCGCCCGGCAACAAGCTCGACTGGGTCGGGATCTTCCGCAGCGGACCGCTCGACGTGTACGACTACCTCGGGTTCAGCTACCTGGGGGCGAAGCCGCACGGCAATGCCGGCTTCGCCCCAGGCGATCTCTACGAGAGGCTCAAGCCCGGCCGCTACGTGGCCGGCCTGTTCCTCGACGACGGCTACTCGCTGCTCGCGCGCACGACGTTCCGCGTGCGCTAGTAGCTGTACGAGCCGCCGCTGCCGCCACCGCCGCTGTCGCTGGCGGTCGCTCCGGACCCCTCGACGTGCCAGGTGAACTGCTGGCCGCCGAAGTTGTCCTTGACGCCGTCACCGGTCGGCTTGCCGTCCATGCCGTCCTCCGCGAAGCGGTAGAGCGGGCGGCCGTCGAGCGTGACCTGCGAGGAGCCGTCGGGACGCTTGACCGTGCCGAGCTTGCCCGAGACGCCGTCGCCGGCGGTCGGCGTGCCCGACGCCGTCAGCGGCAGCCAGATCGATGTGCAGCCGGTGGTGCAGACGACCTTGCCGCTCTTCTCCTGTTCGGAGGTGTAGAGCGGGGCGCCCTTCGAGTCGACGAGCGTGCCGTTGTCCATCGAGACGGTTGCGTTGCTGGCCGCGGCACTGCTGCCGCCGCCGTTGTCGTTGCTCCCGCCGCACGCGGCCAGCGCGAGGGCGGTGAGTACTGCCAGGAGAGTGAGGGTGACCTTCATGCAAGGTTGTACGGCTGAAGGGCGAGAGCGGACTTAAGAAGGTCCTAAACGCCGGCGGCGCCGGCGGCCACGCATAGAGCCGAGCCGGCGGCGGGCAGCGCAGCCACGGCGGCCACCGCGCCGGCCAGGCCGAACGGGTCGGTCAGCCCGGCGACCGCCGCCGGGCCCATCGCTCCGCCGATCAGGAAGATCGTGATGAACAGGCCGGTGGCGATGCTGCGCACCTCGGGCTCGAGCGTGAGCGGGATGCGCTCGACGAGCGCGACCTGGGCCGACATGAAGCCGGCGATCGTCATCCCGAGCGCCAGCGTGGTCACCGCCGGGGCGCCGTCCGCCACGCCCGCCAGCACGAGTCCCGCGGCGCTGACCAGTGCCAGCGCCGCGGTCAGGCGGAACGGGTCGCGCGTGACGATCAGGTGGCCGACGCCGCGCGCCGTGAGCGCGCCCATCAGTGCGGCAGGCAGCAGCACCAGGCCGAGCTGGGTCGGCGTCCAGTCGTGGTCCTGGAGCAGGAGCAGCGGCGCGGCGAACAGCATCGCCAGGTAGGCGCCGAACAGCGTCAGGGCGGCGAGCGCGCCGAGCACGTAGCGGCGCGAGCGCACGACCGCCGCCGGTATGAACCCGTCCGGATACCGCCGCACCCGGCTGACGAGCAGCAGCGCGGCCCCCGCCGCCAGCGCGCCCAGCGCGACGAGCAGCCAGGTCGCGAAGTCGATGCTGGGCGTCTCGAGCAGCAGCACCACGCTCGAGGCGAGCACCACCACGAGCCCCGCGCCGGCCGCGTCGAGCCGGCCGCCGCCCGCGCCGCTCCTCGTCGCGAGATGCAGGCAGGCCATCGTCGCCGGCAGCGTCAGCGCGGCGACCGCGACCACCGCTCGCCACGACAGGCCATCGGTGAGCAGGCCGCCGATCAGCGAGCCCGAGCCGGACAGGATCGCCAGCACGGCGCTGATCACGCCGACCGCCTTGGCGCGCTCGGCGCCGTCGTAGAGCGCGGCCGCGATCGAGAAGCCGGCGACCGGCGAGGCGGCGACGCCGGCGCCCTGCAGCACGCGCCCGGCCAGCAGCGGCGCGAACGACTGGCTCGTCACCGTCAGCACCGTGCCGACAGCGATCAGCGCGCCGCCGATGATCAGGATCGAGCGCGTGCCGCGCATGTCCGCGAGCCGGCCGAAGAGGGCGACCGAGGTGGCCTGGGCGAGCACGTAGCCGGCCAGGATCCAGGCGGCCTCCGGATGCGACAGGCCGAGATCGGCCGAGATCGTGGGCAGCGCGACCGCGGTGGTGGAGACGGCGAGCGCCGACGGCGCGATCAGCACGCCGAGCAGGACGGCCGTGGGCGTGACCGCCCTCTGCGCGACGCTCACGCCGTCACTTGCATGCGCTCGCCCGCCTGCTCCAGCACGGCGGAGAGCGTAGATGCGATGAACTCGAACTCCTCGGGGCCGGCCACGAGTGGCGGTGAGATCTGGACGACGGGGTCGCCGCGGTCGTCGGCCCGGCAGATCAGGCCGCGCTTGAACAGCTCGGGCGAGACGAAGCCGCGCAGCAGCTCGTCGCACTCGGCGTCGTCGAAGCTCGTGCGGGTCTGCTTGTCCTTGACCAGCTCGAGCGCGTAGAAGTAGCCGCAGCCGCGCAGGTCGCCGACGATCGGCAGGTCGAGCAGCGGCTCGAGCGCCGCCCGGAAGACCGGCTCGTTCTCGCACACGCGCTCGACGATGCGGTCGCGCTTCATGATCTCGATGTTCTTGAGCGCCACCGCCGCCTGGACCGGGTGGCCGCCGAAGGTCATCCCGTGCGTGTACATCGCGTCCGGCTTGGTGAACGGCTCCATCACGCGCTCGCTCGCGATCAGGGCGCCGATCGAGGCGTAGGCGGAGGAGAGCCCCTTGGCGGAGGTGATCAGGTCGGGCCGGATGTCGAAGCGCTCGGAGGCGAACCAGTAGCCGGTGCGCCCGAAGCCGGTGATCACCTCGTCGGCGCAGAGCAGGATGCCGTGCTCGTCGCAGATGGAGCGGACGCCCTGGAAGTAGCCGTCCGGGGGCATGTAGGCGCCGCCGGAGTTCTGGACCGGCTCCATGATCACCATCGCGACCGTGTCGGGGCCGGCCTGGACGATCGCCTCCTCGAGCTCGTCGAGCAGGTACTGGGTGAACTCGGCCTCGGTCTCGCCCTCGGGGCGGTGGTAGCGGTTGGTGTTGGGCACGTGCACCACGTCCGGGACGAGCGGCTCGAAGGGCGTGCGCAGCTCGGTGCAGCCGGTGATCGAGAGAGCTCCCATGGTGGTGCCGTGGTAGGCCACCCGGCGGGCGATCGCCTTCCAGCGCCGCTCACCCCGGGCCGCGTGGTACTGGCGGGCGAGCTTCCAGGCGGCCTCGACCGCCTCGGAGCCGCCTGAGACGAAGAAGGCCCGGTTGAGCTCGCCGGGCGTCAGCCGAGCGATCTCGGCGGCCAGCTCGATCGCCCGCGGATGGGCGAACGTCCAGTTGATGGCAAAGGGCAGCTCGCGCATCTGAGCGGCGGCCGCCTCGCCCATCTCGTCGCCGTAGCCGTAGCCGATGTTGACGCAGAAGAGGCCCGCCAGCGCGTCGAGGTAGCGCCGCCCGGCAGCGTCCTCGAGATAGCAGCCGTCGCCCTTCACGATCACCTGAAGGTCGGCCGGATCCTCGTAGCCGCCCATCTGGGTGAAGTGCAGCCACAGATGATCGAGAGCGGTCTGCGCGAGGTCCGCCTGCTGCTCCGGCATCGCCCAATCCTATCGTGCGACTGACTACAAAGTCCGGGCCAGCCGGGCCGGCGCGAACCCTGCCCGCCCGACCTTTGTCGACTTTCCGTCGCATAAGGGGGAGAACTCGACAAACATCGCCGGCGCGCCCCGCGCCGACTAGGCTGGCCCGATGCCAAAGGCCCGAGCGACCCTCGTTGCCGCCGTTCTGGCGGCTGGCGCGACCGCCGCGACAGCGCAGGCGGCCGCTCCGCAGATCCACGCCCACCGCGGCGGCACCGTCGTCGCCGGCAAGCCCCGCTACGCCGAGGAGACCCTCGACGCCTACCGCAACGCGGCCAAGCACGGCTTCGTCTTCGAGGTCGACGCCAAGCTCAGCGCCGACGGCGTCCCGGTCGCCATCCACGACGCCACCCTCGACCGCACCACCAACTGCACCGGCGAGGTTCGCTCCCGCACGCGCGCCGCGCTGCGCGCCTGCCGCCCCGACGTGCTGGGCAGCCCGGGCGGCGGCCTGGCCACCAAGACGGTCAGTCCGCGCGGATCGATCCCGACGATCGCCGACGTGCTCGAGCTCGCCCGCGTGACCGGATCGAAGGTCAACCTCGAGATCAAGAACCTGCCCACCGACCCGGATTGGGATCCGACCTTCGCCTACGCCGACAAGGTCATGGACGTCGTCAAGGCCGCCGGCCTCGAGCGCTCGCAGCTGCTGATCCAGAGCTTCATCCCCGGCAACCTCGACGCCGCGAAGCGCAGCCTCCGCGGCGTGCAGACCAGCCTGCTCACGTTCCCGGCCGGCGCCAACGAGATCACGATCGCTCAGGACAAGGACTACACGTGGCTGTCGCCGCAGTGGCCCTTCACCGCCGCCTTCGTCCGCGACGCGCATCGCGCGGGCAAGCGCGTGGCGCCGTACACGATCAACACGAGCGCCGACGCCAAGGCCGCCGCCCGCGCGAAGGTCGACGCGGT
>JBQGCL010000062.1:0-4454 GCA_052038485.1 Thermoleophilaceae bacterium
CGCCGGGCCGGCTGGGCCGACGCGGCGCAGACCGTGCGTCACCTGGCCTCGCAGGCACGGGCGGCCGGAGCCGAGATCCGCGAGGGCGTGGAGGTGACCGGCTTCGCGGACGGGCGGGCTTCGACCAGCGGGGGCCCGATCGAGTACGACACGATCGTGCTCGCGCTCGGGCCGTGGGCGGCGCGGCTGCTCGACGTGGAGCTGCGCTACTGGAAGGCGCAGGAGGGCGAGTTCGCGCTCCCCGGCGCTGGACTGTCCGGCCGGGCCGGCAGCGAGGCGCCGGTCGTCCACCTGGACCAGGGCGGGCCGCTTCGGTCCGACCGGGACGGCCGCGTCCTGGTCGACGGGCCGTGGGGAATCTACTTCCGGATGGGCCGGACCGGGACGGGGATCACGGGCGGCGGACTGCCCGTGCTGCTGGAGTCGCTGGAACTGGACCCCTACGGCCCGGACAACCCGGAGCACGCGGCGGAAGGGTCGTTCGAGGAGTTCTTCACCTCGGGCCTGGCGACCGCCCTGTCGCGCTTCCGGGGCCAGTCCGGCGGGTGGCGGCTGACGGCCGCCGGCGGCATCGTCTCCCATACCGCCGACAACTATCCGATCTGCGACTGGGCCGCCGAGAACGCCTACGCGATCGTGGACTCGGGCCACGGCTTCAAGACGCTGGCGATCGGCCGGCTGGTGGCAGAGGAGATCACGTCGCGGAGCCCGTCGCCGCTGCTGGAGCCGTTCCGGGCGTCGCGATTCGAGCGGGGCGAGCTCCTGGAGGCGTCGAAGGGGCCCTATCCGTGGACGTGAGCCGCTCGGCGGCCGAGAGCTCGAGGATGTAAGCGGCGACCACTCCGTCGTAGCTGCGGCGGCTCCTCGCCTCGCGCGCCGGGCGGTGGGCATCGCCGCGAGTACGGCGCTTCATGCTGCGTTCTCCTTGAGGTCGAAGTTCGTGGTCGCGGACTCGAGCGCCGGCTCGCGCGGCCGCAGGAGCGCGAACGCCAGGACGATCCCGATGCCGATCGCCAGCGCTCCGGCGATGAAGGCGACCTGGTAGCCGCCGATCAGCGCGCTGGTGAGGTCGTGGTCGTCGGTCAGCGCCTTCGTGTGGTTCGCCGCGATGGTGCTCAGCACGGCGAGGCCGAGCGCTCCGCTGATCTGCTGCGAGAGCGTGGTGATGCCGGAGCCGAGCCCGGCGTCTTCGGGGGGTACGTCTTCCATGGCGATCGTGAGCAACGGCATGAAGGCGTTGCCGATTCCCAGGCCGATCAACAAGCAGGCGAAGAAGATCGTCGGGAAGAACGCGGTGTCCGGCCCGACCGTCGCGAACAGGAGCAGCCCGGCGACGGCGGTCGCCATGCCGCTGGTCAGCACGGTCAGCGGCCCGAAGCGCGCCACGAGTCGCGCGGTGATCCCCTGCGAGAGGACCGCGACGGTCAGGGTCCAGGGCAGGAACGCCGCGCCGGTCTGGAGGGCGCTGTAGTGGCGAACGTGCTCCAGGTAGAGCGTGGCGAGGAAGAAGGTGGAGTACATCCCCGTCACGAGCAGGCCCCTGACGAGGCTCGCGTCGACCAACCCGCGCAGACGGAGGATCCGGAGAGGCATGATCGGGTTCTCGATGCGCGCCTCCACGGCCAGGAAGGCCGCCATCAGGGCCGCCCCGAGGCCGCCGAAGCCGAGCACGTGGAGCGAGCCCCAGCCGTGGCTGGTCGCCGCCACGATCGCGTAGATGAGGCTCATCAGCGACGCGGTCACGAGCAGCGAGCCCACCCAATCCACTCCGTGCCCGAGGCCGAGGCCGCTGTCGGCCCGGATGAGCAGCTGTCCGAGGGCGAAGGTGGCAACCCCGATCGGGAGGTTCACGAAGAAGACCCAGTGCCAGCTCAGCGCCTCCGTCAGCAGGCCTCCGGCGAGCAGGCCGATCGAGCCTCCCGCGACGGACACGAAGACGTAGGCGCTCATGGCCCGGGCTCGCTCGACGGCCTCGGGGAACTCGGTGATGACGATCGCGAGGATCACGGAGGCCTGGGCGGCGGCGCCGATGCCCTGGAGGAAGCGGGCCGCGACGAGGGCCTCGTCGCTGGGTGCGACGCCGCACAGCAGCGACGCGAGCGTGAACGTGAGGAGGCCCGCGAGGAAGACGCGCTTGCGGCCGATCAGATCGCCGAGCCGGCCGGTGAGCAGCAGCAGGCTGCCGAAGGTGACGAGGAACGCGTTGACGACCCAGGTCAGGTTGCCCTGGCTGAAGTGGAGGTCCTGCTGGATCGAGGGCAACGCGACGTTCACGATCGTGACGTCGAGGACGATCATCAGCTGGGCCAGACAGACGACGCCGAGCGTCAGCCAGCGGCGTCGCTCGGCGGGCAAGTCGGTTACGGAGGCGGATCTGACGGTCATACGACTCCCTACTTGTCGAAACGCCCGGTTGGGGCTAAAGTGGAGGCCACCTCCGAAATAACCGGAGGCGACCTCCAGAACTATACGGAGGCACCCTCCGGTTGTCAAGGAAGAGATGAGCACCATCGAGACAAGCGCCGAGACGTTGCTGGCCCGCCCCAAGCGGGCGGATGCGCGGCGCAACTACGAGAAGGTGCTCGCCGCCGCGCGGGAGGCGTTCGCCGAGGGTGGCGAATCGACCGCGCTGGAGGAGATCGCGCGCCGCGCCGACGTCGGAATCGGGACGCTGTACCGGCACTTCCCGAACCGGCAGGCCCTGCTCGAGGCTCTCTACGTCGGCGAGGTCGAGGAGATGTGCCGGTCCGCCGCCGAGCTCGACGCCGGCGATCCTTGGGACGCGCTCAACCGCTGGTTCGAACGCTTCATCGCCTACATCGGCACCAAGCGCGCGCTGGCCGCCGAGCTGTCCAACTACCTCGACCCGGACGCCCAGCTCTTCCAGGTCTGCCGCACCTCGTTGTTCGAGGCCGGCGAGCCCCTCCTGAAGAGCGCCCAGGACGCGGGCGTCGTCCGTCCCGACGTCTCCATCGGCGACGTCATCCAGATGGTCGTCGGAATCGCCAAGATCCCGTCGAGGGACCCGGAGCAGAACGAGCACATCCTGCGCGTCGCCCTCGACGGCCTGCGTTACCAGCCCGACAGCTAGCCGCCGATTGCAGCCGGCCCTCGACGAGTCGCGGCACCAGCGCCGCGGGCAGATCTATGTGGCCCTCGCCGCCGTCGCCTGGTCGACCGCCGGCGTCCTCCAGCGCCAGCTCACGCTCGACACCTCGACCCAGGTGTTCGGCCGCGCGGCCTTCGCCGGGGCGGCCTTGCTGGTCTACGTGGCAATCGTCGAGCGCGGCCGGCTGGCCGAGGCGTTCCGCTCGGTCGGGCTCGCGGGCCTGGCCGTGGCGGTCTGCGTGGCGATCGCGTCGGGCAGCTTCATCGCCGCGCTCAACCACACGGGCGTCGCGCGGGTGTTGTTCATCCTTGCCCTCTCCCCCGTGCTCGCCGCCCTGCTCGCCCGGCTGACGCTCGGCGAGCCGATCACCGGGCGCACCGCCGTGGCGATGGGACTGGCGCTGGTCGGCGTCGCGGTCATGCTCGGCTCCCCCGGTGAGGGCAGCCTCGCCGGAGACTGCCTCGCCTTCCTCGTTGCCCTCTCCTTCGCCCTGATGATCGTGATCACCCGCTGGCGCCGCGACGTCTCGATGGCGCCCGCCACCTGTCTCTCGCAGGCGATCCTGGTCGTCGCGTTCCTTCCGCTCGCCACCCCCGGCGAGATCGGCGGCGACGACGTGGCCGGCCTGGCGGCGCTGGGCATCGGCCAGATCGGTCTCGGCTTCGCCCTGCTCACGGTCGGCGCGCGGCTCATCCCCGCCGCGCAGGTCGGGTTGATCACCTTGCTCGAGGTCGTGCTCGGCCCGCTGTGGGTATGGCTCGCGATCGACGAGCGGCCGAGCACCTACACGCTCATCGGCGGGGCGATCGTGATCGCCGCGATCGTCATCCAGACGCGAGCCGCAGCGCCACTGGAGCCGGCCGAGGAGGCCGCGCTGCCGGCGCCCCACTAGCCACCCCAGCTAGCGACCCCCTCGCCGCCGACCGGATCCTCGCCCGGCGCCTCGAGCGCGGCGATCCGCCCGCGCGCGGCCTCGACCTCGGCAGGATCGTCGCCGCGCAGCAGGTCGTAGTTCTCCTGCCCGGGCGGGTAGGCGCCGACGACCGTGAAGCCGTTGCGTGCGCTCGCCCTGCGGTGACCGGTCCCCGCCGGCAGGACGAGCACGTCCCCGGTGGCCACGTCGAACGACTCTCCCTGGGGCCCGCCGAGCTCGAGTGTCGCCTGCCCGGCCACGACGGCGAGCGCCTCGTGCGAGGTCGAGTGGAAGTGGTGGAAGTCGAACACGCCGTTGACCCATGATCCACCCCAGCCGTGCTCGGCGAACAGAGCGCGAGCGGCTTCCGCGCCGACTGCCGCCCCGTCGACGCCGTGGTAGATCAGCACCGGGAAGCGCGGGTTGTTGGGA
>JBQGCL010000063.1:0-7326 GCA_052038485.1 Thermoleophilaceae bacterium
GGGGTGGATGTACCCCACCAGCGTGCAGGGCCCGGGCGTTCCTTCGACGCACGGGTCCGGCCCGTTGGCAGGACCGTTCTTGAGGAGGCTGCCGAACGTGTCGCTCGCCTGGCCGGTGGCGGGCAGCGCGAGCACGCCTGCGATTGCAACAACGATTGCTGTGAGCTTCTTGGTCATGCAAGAAGCATCGACGTGCTCGCGCGGCCTCGCTAGCCACCCTAGGGTGAGCGTTTACACACCCTGACTCGCCGGCCGTGTACCCGCTGCCGCCGGCCGTTACGCGCTGGTGCTGGTCGTCTGGGCGCTCGCGGGCTTGGCGCTGGTGCTGCTAGCCGGCCACGCGCACCGGAAGCTCCGGCTCCCGGGCGCTGACCGGCTGTCGCAGCGGGCCCAGCTCGACGGCCACGGCGTCCGGTAGCCGGCGCCGGTGCGCCAAGCGGCCGCCGCAGTAGCCGCACTCGGCCTCGACCGTGGGGTCGAGAAAGCTGCCGCTGGCCCAAACCTGCCCGCAACCATCACACATCCGTGTGGGAAGGTCGTTCCGCATCACTTACCACTCTGCGCCCGATCGCGCGAATATGCCAGCGTGAATAGGTTCCCTGGATGATCTCGGCCCCGATCCCACACGGCCCGCCGTTGCCGATAGAGGGCTCGGTGGAGCTCGATTTGCCGGTCCAGAGCCTCTGGGACACCTTCGTCGACGTCCCCCGCTGGCCGAGCTGGAACTCGTGCATTTGGCGCGCGAGCGTTCGTGGCGGGCAGCTGCGCGAGGGTGCGACGCTGATCTGGGCCTTCAACCCGATCGAGCGGCGCTACCTCTACAAGCTGCCCGCGACCGCGAAGATCGTCGAGTTCGAGCCGCGCGACCGGGTCACCTGGGAGGTGCGCCTGCCCGGCTTCCACGCCCTTCACTCGTACCGCTTCGCCGCGCTCGGCGAGCACCGCTGCAGGTTCGGCTCGTGGGAGGTGGCGGAGGGGGCGGCCTACCGGACGCTGAGCCGCTTCTGGCTGGCTCACTTCCGCTTCGTCTGCCGCGAGTCGCTGGCAGGGGCACGCACGCTCGCCTAGAGGGGCCCGCCGGAGCGGGCCCCTCCCGGCGCAGCGACTACTGGAGCCAGGCGTCGACCTTGTCGCGGTTCGCCTCGACCCAGTCCTTCCCGGCCTGCTCAGGATCTTCCTTGTCGCCGGCGATCGCCTTGGCGACCTCTTCCTGATCCTCGTTCGTGAGCTTCATCTTGCTCAGCACGTCGTACGCGGGCGAGCCCGAGTCGGCGAACTTCTTGCTGAACAGCTTGTTGATGATCGTCACGTCGTACTCGCACTTGTACTGGTTGACGTCGCCGCCTTCCTTGGCGTCGTCCTTGCAGTCCTTGTTCGCATCGGTACGCGGCGGGAGCTTGACCTCGGACAGGTCGTACTCCTGGTTGAGGTATTGCGGCGTGTACCAGTAGAAGATGACCGGCTCCTTCTGCTTGTAGAGCTGGCTCCAGCGCGCCACCTGGGCCGGCTCGGCGCCGGCGGTGACGTGCTTGAAGTTCAGCCCCAGCGCCTCGATCAGCTCCTTGTCCTTCTGGACGTAGCTGGGGTCGCCGCCGAGGAACATGCCCTGATCGCCGGACTCGGCGGTCTTGAACAGGTCCTCCTTGCCCTTGAGGCCCTCCCAGCTCTTGAACTCGGGGTTCTCGTCCATCAGGTACGTGGGGATGAACCAGCCGATGTGGCCCTCCACGCCGAGCGGGCCGCCCTGCACGACGGTGCCGGCCTTGTCGATGTACTTGGCGTACTCGTCGGTGTGCTGCCAGTCCTCGAGCACCGCGTCGACCTTGCCGTCGGCCATCGCCTGGAAGACCGGGATCTCAGCGATCTTGGTGATCTCGACCTGGCAGCCGAGGTCGTCCTCCAGCACCGCCTTGGCGATGTACGTGTTGGCGGTCGAGCCGGCCCAGGCCTGCTCGTTGAGCACGACCTTGCCGCAGTCCTTGCCGGCCGCGGCCGTGCCGCCGCCACCACCACCGCCGTCGGACTCGTCGTCCTTCGACTCGCCGCACGCCGCGACCAGCAGCGCCATCACCAGCGCCAGCATCACGGCCAGCGGCCACTTCTTCCCCGTGCCCATGGGAAACCCCCTCCTCATCGTGGTTGAACCCTTCGGTGTCCTTGCGTGACGCGGTCGAGCGCGATGCCGAGCGCGAGGATCGCGAGCGATGCCACGACCCCCTCGCCGAACTCGTTGCGCTGGAGACCGCGCGCCACCATGTCGCCCAGCGCGCCGGAGCCGACCAGGCCGCCGATCACGACGACGGCGAGGACCATGATGATCCCCTGGTTGACGCCGAGCATGATGCTCTCGCGAGCGAGCGGAATCTTCACCTTCAACCGCACCTGGGCGCGTGAGGCGCCGAACGCCGACGCCGCCTCGACCGCGGTCGGCGAGACGTCGCGCACGCCGCGCGTCACGAGCCGGATCACGACCGGGATCGCGTACAGCACCGAGGCGACCACGCCAGGGATGCGCGACACCGGCATCAAGTAGATGAACGGGATGATGTAGACCAGCTGCGGGAGCGTCTGGAGCGTGTCGAGCAGCGGCCGCAGCAGCCGCTCGACGCGCGGGCTCTCCGCCGCCCAGACGCCGATCAGGATCCCGAAGAAGACGGCCAGCGCCGTGGCCACCAGCACCTGCGAGGCGGTGTCCATCGCCTCGGCCCAGACACCCATCACGCCGATCGCGAGCAGCATCAGGAAGGTCGTGATCGCCGGGCGCAGGCCGCTCAACACGTAGGCGATCGCCGACAGGCAGGCGAGCACGATGAACCAGGGCGTCTCGACCAGGACCTTGCGCAACGGCTCGAGGAAGTTCTCGAGCAGGAAGTTCCCGACCGGCTCGGTGATGCCGAAGATGAACGAGCTCGGGTCCTGGACGTAGTCGAGCGCGTCCTGGATCCAGCCCATCAACGTGTCGTCGATGGTGGCGTTGTAGATCGTGGTCGAGGTCTCGAACTCGTCCGGGTAGATCGCGTCGGCGCCGAGCGCGCGGGCGACGATCACGATCAACGCGATCAGGCCGAACGTCGCGAGCGTCCAGCGCCGCGCGCGTCGCTTGCCCTCGTCGGTGAGATGGCGGCGCGTCGGGTCGGTGCGCTCGGCGATCGCGGCGGTGGCGCGGTCGAGCGCGATCGCCATGATCACGATCGCGATGCCGGCGAGGATCGCCAGCGCGGCGTTCGAGTAGAGCCCGTTGGTGACGACGTCGCCGAGCCCTTTGCCGCCGATCAGGCCGGCGATCACGACCAGGGAGAGCGCGAACATGATCGTCTGGTTGACCGACAGCAGCAGCTGCTTGCGGGCGAGCGGCAGCTGCACCTTGAAGAGCGTCTGGGCGGGCGTGGAGCCGAACGCCTGTGCCGCCTCGACCGAGTCCTTCGTGACCCCGCGGATGCCGAGGGCGGTGATTCGCACGGCCGGCGGAATCGCGTAGATCATCGTGCAGATGACCGCGGCGCCCGGGCCGACGGAGAACAGGATCACGATCGGCATCAGGTAGGCGAACGCGGGGATGATCTGCATCGCGTCGAGACCCGGCGTGATCGCACGCATGAAGCGCTCGCGTCGTCCCGCGATGATCCCGATCGGGACGCCGATCGCGAGCGAGATCAGCACCGCGGCGAGCATCAGGCCGAGCGTCTGGATGCTCTCCTCCCACAGGCCCATCAGCGCGAACGAGACGAACGCGAAGAACACGATCAGCGCCGCGCGCCAGCCGCCGAAGCGCCACACGACCAGCACCGACGCCGCGATCGTGCCCACCCAGGTGAGCCACTCGAAGATGTCGATGAAGGCCGTGACGAGCCATTCGCAGAACGACCGGAAGCCCTCGAGCACCGCGAAGAACGGGTTCGGGTTGTCGGCCGTGCGCTGCTCGAGCAGCCAGTCCTGAGCGTCGTCGAGCTTGCGCGGCAGGTCCTCCCAGGTGAGCGAGGCGGGCCACGGGCTGTCGCCCTTGAACAGGAAGTAGCCGAGCAGCAGCAGCGCGACGATGCCGCCGACCATCACCGGCCGGCTGCGCCAGCGCGAGGTCGGCACGAAGGCCGCGGGCGCCGCGATCCTGCCGCTAGCTACTGCCACCGGCCATGGCCTCGAGGATCGCCACGCGGTCCACGATCCCGACGCAGCGGCCGTTCTCGACGGCGCGCACCGGTCCGTCGGTGGCGGCGGCCATCGCCACCGCGTCCTTGACCTTCGTGGTCACGGGCAGCTCGGGACCCGCGGTCTCCTCGCCGGGCTTGGGGTCGCGCATGATCCAGCGCAGCGTCAGCACGTTGGTGCGCGGGATGTCGCGGATGAAGTTCTCGACGTAGTCGTCGGCGGGCGAGCCGACCAGCTCCTCCGGCGTGCCCAGCTGCACGATCGCTCCGTCGCGCATGATCGCGATCCGGTCGCCCAGCCGCAGCGCCTCCGGCAGGTCGTGCGTGATGAACAGCATCGTCTTGCCGGTCTCCTCCTGGAGCCGGCAGACCTCGTCCTGCATGTCGCGGCGGATCAGCGGGTCGAGCGCGCTGAACGGCTCGTCGTAGAGCATCAGCTTGGGGTCGACGGCGAACGCGCGCGCGAGGCCGACGCGCTGCTGCATGCCGCCCGACAGCTGGTCGGGGAACTGATCGGCGGCGTCCTCCAGGCCGACCAGGCTGAGCACCTGGCTGGCGCGGGCGAGCCGCTCGCCCTTGGACACGCCCTGGATTTCGAGCCCGAAGGCGACGTTGTCGATCACGCGCCGGTGGGCGAGCAGGCCGAAGTGCTGGAACACCATCGAGACGGTGTGGCGGCGCAGCTCGCGCAGCTCGGCCGCGTCGGCCGCCATCACGTCGTGGCCGGTGATCGTGATCTTGCCGGCGGTCGGCTCGATCAGCCGGATCAGCGTTCGGACGAGCGTCGACTTGCCGGAGCCGGACAGCCCCATGACGACGAACACCTCACCCGGCTTGATGTCGATCGAGACGTCGCGGACGGCGGCGATGCAGCCGGTCTTCTCGCGCAGCTCGACGCGGTTGAGGTCGGCGTCGGGCGTGCCGACGATCTTGTCGGCGCCCGGCCCGAAGACCTTCCAGATCCCCTCGGCGCGGACGAGCGGCTCCCCGTTCCTCGCGCCCGTGGCTTGTCCCTCCTCGATGGTCTCAACGGCAGCGACGCCGTCCGAGTCAGTCACTGCGGCGATGATATATCAGGCTTCGGTGGCGATGCCAGGCCTGATTTGGGTGCTCAATCAGGCCTTAAAGAGGACGGTTTGGAGCTCGGTGAGGGTGTCCATGACGTGCGCGCCGCCGACCCGGCCGATTCCGCTCTCCGAGCGGGCCCGGCCGCCCCAGGGGAGGTGAGCCTCCCAGTAGTTGGTCGTCTCGTTGATGTTCACGAGGCCCATCCCGACCGAGTCGGCGAACCGCATGCCGGCACCCAGGTCGGCCGTGAAGATCGCCGCCATCAGGCCGTACGACTGGGAGTTGGTCTGCTCGATCGCCTCCTCGAGCGAGCCGATCTGGACGATCGGGGCGATCGGGCCGAAGGTCTCGGCGGTCACCGCGATCGAGTCGCGCGGCACGCCGTCGAGGACGGTCGGCTCCCAGGAGAGGTCGGTCGGGAAGCCGCCCGCACGGCTGCCGCCGGTGACCACGGTCGCGCCGCGCTCGAGGGCGTCGGCCACGTGCGCGTCCATCTTGGCCGCGAGCGGGTCGTTGTTGACAGGTCCCATCGTCGTCGCGTCGTCGAGCGGGTCGCCGAGGTGCACCTCGCGCCGGACCTCGGTCGCGAGCAGCTCGACGAACTCCTCCCTGACGCGCTCGTGCACGAGCAGCCGCTCGGCGGCGGAGCAGCTCTGGCCGGCGCACAGGAAGGCGCCCACGCGGGCGGCCTCGGCGGCCGCGGGCAGGTCGGCGTCGTCCATCACGACGAACGGGCCGTTGCCGCCCATCTCGAGCAGCTGCGCCTTGCCGGCCGCGCGCCGGGCGACGATGAGTCCGGTCTCGGTGGAGCCGGTGAACGCGACCGCGCGGGTGCCGGGGTTGGCGGCCAGCTCGTCGCCGACCTCGGGGCCGGGGCCGAGCACCATGTTGAACACGCCCGGCGGCAGGTCGGCCTCGGCGATGCACTCGGCGAGCACGCCCGAGCAGACGGCCGTGCTCGGCGCGGGCGTCCAGACCACCGTGTTGCCGCAGGCGAGCGCGGGGGCGAGCACCTCGGCGGGCATCGTGTAGGGCCAGTTCCAGGGCGTGATCAGCCCGAGCACGCCGAGCGGGCGGCGAAGCAGCAGCACCCGGCGTCCCGGCGCGGCCGGCTCGGGGATCGTGCCGGTCAGCCGCTTGCCGTCCTCGGCGGCCATCCGCCAGAACTCGACCAGCTCGCCGACCTCGCCCTCGGACTCCGCCTTGAGCGGCTTGCCCTGGTCGAGCGTGAGGATGCGGGCCAGCTCGTCGGCGCGCCACTCGCAGGCGTCGGCCACGCGGTGCAGCAGCGCGGCGCGCTCGAAGCCCGTGCGGGCGGCCCACGCGGGGAAGGCGGCGTTGGCCGCGGCAATCGCGCGGCGGGCGTCCTCGCGGTCGCCCTGAGCGACCGGGCCGAGCGACTCGCCGGTGGCCGGGCTGGTCGCTTCGACGGTCGCGCCGCCGGCCGCGTCGCGCCAGTCGCCGTCCACGAACATGCGGGTGGCCATCAGGTGCGGCTGAAGGCGGCGAGCAGCTCGCGCTGGAAGTCGAGCACGTGCTCTTGCATGATCGAGCGGGCCCGTTCGGCGTCTCCCTGGAGGAGGGCCTCGACGAGGTGAGCCTGGTCGTGCACCGCGTGGCTGAGCCCGGGTAGGCGGTCGAGCACGAGGTACCAGATGCGCAGCGAGTGCGTGAAGTAGCGCTCGAGCGTCTGAACCAGATAAGGGTTGCCGGCGGCGTCCCACGTGAAGCGGTGAATCCGCTCGTCGAAGCGCATCAGCCAGTCCTGGTCGCCGGATCCGGCGAGGTCCTCGACCTCGCGCAGCAGGGCCTCGGCCGCGGCGCGGTGCCCGTCGTCGAGGCGCTCGGCCGCGAGCGCGGCGGCGTAGCCCTCGAGCTCGGCGCGCACCTCGCTGATGTTCACGATGTCGTCGGCCTCGACCGGGGTGACGAACGTGCCGCGCCGGGGCTGCACGGCGACGAGGTTCTCGAGCGCGAGCCGCTTGACGGCCTCGCGCAGCGGCGTACGGCCGACCTCGAGGTCGCGCATCAGCTCGTCCTCCCGGAGGACCGTGCCGGGCGGGAGCTTGAGCGTGACGATGCGGTCGCGCAGATCGACGTAGGCGCGGTCGGC
>JBQGCL010000064.1:0-13536 GCA_052038485.1 Thermoleophilaceae bacterium
GTGGCGCGCCGGGGCCGCGCCGGGGGGGCCCGCCTGGCGGGCGGCGCCGCGCGCCGCGCGCCGGGACTCCTCGGCCCCCAGCGCGACGGCCCGCGCCGCCAGCCTCGTCGCTCCCGGCGCGGGCGGCGCCTCCCACGGCACCGGTAGCTCCGCGACCGCGTTCGGCTCGACGTCGAACAGCAGCTGCGCGACCTCGACCGCCGACCGTCCGTCCACCAGCGCGTGGTGGATCTTGGCCACGATCCCGCAGCGGCCGTCGGCGAACCTCGGCGCGAGCCGGATCTCCCACAGCGGCCGGCCGCGGTCGAGCGGCGACGACAGCACGCTGTCGCAGAGCAGCTCGAAGCGGTGGTCGTCGAGCTCGACCCCGAGCGTCCCCAGCGGGAGCACGTGGTTCGCGATGTCGAAGTCCGTGTCCTCGACCCAAAACGGCTCCCCCATCCCGGGCGGTGGCCACGCCAGCCGGCACCTGAAGCGCGGCACGCGCTCGAGGCGGCCGAAGATGTGGCGGCGCAGCCGTGTCAGCGTCGGCTGCGGCTCGCCGGCGGCCACGCGGAACGTCGCGCTCCAGGCGACGTGCATGTGCGCGCTCGGGCTCTCGACCCGCAGAAACGATCCGTCGATCGCTGACAGCCGCTCGGCCATGCCCACAGCATTGCCAGCGCGGATAAGTTGAGCATTAGACAACTGGCCGAAATCGGCCCGGCCGGGCTCGACACCCGGTCGATCAGGTGACGACCGTCGCGAAGCCCCCACGACGGGGGTCGCCGCCGCCGCTCAGCTCACCCGTCTCCGGGTTGCGAGCGACGGCCTGTACGCCGCCGAAGTAGAGGTTCTGCTCGGCCCAGCGGCGCACCGTCCAGCCGCCCTGCTCGAGCTGCGCGAGCGCGCCCTCGTCCACGCCGGGCTCGGCGTCGGCCTCGGGACCCTCGACGTGGATGCGCGGACGCGCCACCGCGGCCTCGGCCGGCAGGCCGTGGTCGATCACGCCGAGCAGCGTCTGGATGATCGCCGAGCGGATCCGGTTCGAGCCGGCCGAGCCGAGTGCGACCTCGGGGCGCCCGTCGCGCAGCGCCACGGTCGGCGCCATCATGCTCGGCACGCGGGCGCCGGGTTCGTGGCGGTGGTAGCCGAGCGGGTTGAGGTCCTGCTCGCCGAGCATGTTGTTGAGGTGCATCCCCGTGCCGGGAACGACCACGCCCGAGCACGAGCCGTTCGAGCACGTCACCGACGCGCAGGCCCCCTCCTCGTCCATCACCGCGAGGTGCGTGGTGTTGCCGAGCCGCGAGCGCACCTCGGTGGCGACGTTGTCGAGCGCGTCCTTGCGCAGGAAGCGCTCGAGGTACCCCTCCTGGCCGAGCCCGGCGAGGAACTCCTCGTCGCGGGCGCGGTTGGTCGAGGCGATCACCTCGGCGATCACGTCTGGGCCGTGCGGGCGGTCGAGCCGCTCGAGGATGCCGAGCGCGTCGGCGATCAGGATCCCGCCGGACGAGGGCGGCGGGTTGGTGAGCACCTGGCGGCCCTGGTAGGTGACGCGCGCCGGCTCGCGCTCCACGACCTCGTACCGGGCGAGGTCGTCGAGCGTGAGCAGCCCGCCGCGTTCGAGCACCCACTCGCTCGAGGCTCGCGCCACGTCGCCGGTGTAGAGGAACTCCGGCCCCTCGGCGCCGAGCCGGTCGAGCAGGTCGCCGAGCTCGGGAAAGCGGAAGCTGTCGCCCTCGCGCAGGAGCTCGCCGCCGGGGGCGTACAGCTCGGAGCACTCGGGCGTTGAGAGGAAGATCGGGGAGAGGATCTCGAACAGGAACGCCTGCATCGGCACCACCTCTACGCCCTCGCGCGCCGCGGCGGCGGGGCGCGAGGTGAGCTGGCCGAGCTCGACGCTGCCGAAGCGAGCCAGCGCCTGCGCGAGCCCGAGCGGGTTCCCGTAGGCGCCGCACGAGGAAGCGCCGACGTTGAATCGCTGGACGGCGTCCTCGGAGAAGTGGATGTCGATCGGCGTCAGCTCGGCCGGGTCCGGGTCGGTCAGGCCGCGTCCGGGCGCCGCGACGAAGAAGTCGAGCAGGTGGTCCTCCCCGCCCGCGGTGTGCACGAGCATGAAGCCGCCCGCGCCGGGGCCGGTGAGCGGCGACTCGGCCACCCACGACATCAGCACGCACGCCACCGCGGCGTCGACGGCGTTGCCGCCGGCGCGCAGCACGTCGGCCCCCGCCTGCGCGGTGACCGGATGACCTGCGGCCACGACCCCTCTCATGAGGGGACCGTACCTAGCGCGGGATGAACTCCGGCACGTCGACGTCGTCGAGGATGTCCGACGTCCGGGCGCGCCGCACGCGCGGCTCGGCGTCCGCGGGGATGCGCGCCTCGCGGTCCTCGCCGCGCGGCTGAGCGCGGTGCAGCGGGCGGTCCCCGTAGCCGGTCGCGACGACCGTGACCCAGCACTGGTCGTCGACCTTCTCGTCGACCATCGCGCCGAAGATGATGTTCGCGTCGGGGTGGGCCGCCTCGGCCACGGCCTTGGCCGCGTCGTTGACCTCGAACAGCGACAGGTCGCGCCCGCCGGTCACGGACAGCAGGATCGAGCGCGCGCCCTCCAGCGACGTCTCCAGCAACGGCGACTCGATCGCGTGCGCGACCGCGTCCATCGCTCGGTGCTCGCCCGTGCCCATCCCGATGCCGAGCAGCGCCTGCCCGGCGTCGGACATGATCGTGCGCACGTCGGCGAAGTCGAGGTTGATCAGCCCCGGCAGGGTGATCAGGTCGGAGATGCCCTGCACGCCCTGGCGCAGCACGTCGTCGGCCACGCGGAAGGCGTCGACCATCGACGTCGACTTGTCGAGCACCGTCAGCAGGCGCGAGTTCGGGATCACGATCAGCGTGTCGACCTCGCGGGCGAGATCCTCCACGCCCTGGTCGGCCTGCTCGCCCCGGCGCGCGCCCTCGAAGGAGAACGGCTTGGTGACGATGCCAACCGTGAGCGCGCCGACCTCGCGCGAGATGCGCGCGACGATCGGGGCGGCGCCCGTGCCGGTGCCGCCGCCGGCGCCGGCCGTGATGAACACCATGTCGGAGCCCTTCAGCAGGGCCTTCAGCTCGTCGTAGTCCTCCATCGCCGAGGCGCGACCGAGATCCGGGTTCGAACCCGAGCCGAGACCACGGGTGATCTCGCTGCCGATGTGCAGGCGGTTGGTGGCCGCCGACTGCTCGAGCGACTGCGTGTCCGTGTTGACGGCGAGGAACTCCACGCCCTCGACCTCGGCCTCGATCATGCGGTTGACGGCGTTGACGCCGGCGCCGCCGACGCCGACCACGCGCAGGACCGGCTCCGTGACCTTCGTGCCGGACGGCATCGCGTAGGGCGAACGCTCGGGCTCCGGCTCGCGCTCGCGGCGCACCACCGGCGGCGGCGCGGAATCGCGGTCGAGGATGTTCTCGGGTATGTCGGGCGAGAAGACCGAGCGCAGGCGCTCCTCCGGGGAGGGCACGCCCTCATAGCGGCTCCAGCCGCGCTCGCGCTCCGGCTCCTGCTCGCGCCGGCGGGCGCGCTCCTCGGCGCGGCGCGCGGCCTCGGTGGCGCGCTGCTCGAAGTTGCGCTCCTCCTCCGTCCGCTGGGCGGAAGCCGTCGGCTCGGCCGACGGCGCACCGTCGCCTTCTCTCTGGGCCTGCGGCTCCGGCGTCCGGCGCGTGGCCTGGGGCGACGTGTCCTCGGGGAGCGGCCTCCCGGTGCGCGGCTCGCGCGGGGCGTCGTGCTCCTCGCGCGGCGCCTGCTCGCGCTTGGCGTCCGGGCTCGCGTCCTCCTCCGTCTTGCGGAAGAGCTGGGCCAGGGGCCCCTCACGCATGCTCGCGCGCTTACCGCTTGCCATTCGAGAGGACCTCCTCCGCCAGTTGCCGATAGGCGTAAGCCGCCTTGCCGTCCGGGTCGTACTTGAGCACGGACATCCCCTTCACCGGAGCCTCCGCGAACCGCACGGTCTTGTTGATCCGAGAGGCGAACACGCGATTCCCGAAGTTCTCCTCGAGGATCTCGATCGCCTCCTTTGCGTGCACGGTCCGGTTGTCGACGAGCGTCGGCAGGATGCCCTCTATCTCGATCTCCGGGTTGAGCTCTTCACGCACCATGGACAGCGTGTTCTGAAGCTGTATCAGCCCACGCATCGACAGATACTCGCACTGGACGGGGACGATCACCTTTTGGGCCGCAGTTAGCGCGTTGATCGTGAGCAGCCCGAGGCTCGGCGGCGTGTCGATGAACATGTAGTCGTAGTCCTCGAGGATCGGCGCCAGCGCCTTCTTCAGCGCGCGCTCGCGTCCGATCATCGTGGACATCGCGATCTCGGCTCCGGCGAGGTCGATCGACGCGCACGCGACGTCCACCTCGCGCTTGCGGATCACCTCGCGGATCGAGACCGAGTGGACCAGCACGTCGTACATCGACACCTCGAGCGTGTCGGGGTCGATCCCCTGGCTCATCGTCAGGTTGCCCTGCGGGTCGAGATCGATGCACAGGACGCGGTGGTCCTTCTCGGCGAAGGCCGCGGCCAGGTTGAGCGTGGTGGTCGTCTTCGCCACGCCACCCTTCTGATTTGTGAACGCGATGACCTTCGCCTTGGCAGTCACGAAGGGCGTATTCGCACGCGGGCAGGCGATTCCTTCCGACGCGCGCGCTATGGGGCACCGGTATCCCAGAGCGTCTCGTCGCCCCAGGGACCCTCGATGACGGTGTCCGGGTTGCGGCCGCCGGCCTCGGCGCGACTGAGCGCCAGCAGCTGCAACCGCACGGTGAGCGGGATCTGGGCCATCAGCTCGTCCCCGGTCTGGGTTACCTCGACCGTGGGCAGGCCGGCCTCGCGGGCCGCCTCGGCGAGCAGCTCGACGAACGTGCCGCCGCCGAGCGCGATCAGCGCGTCGTCAGGAGTGAGCGGCACCGCATTGCCGTGCAGCAGGTACTCGGCGTCGTAGCCCTCGGCCGGCAGCCGGGCGGCCTCGCGCAGCTTGAGGGCGCCCTCCCGGGCAGTCACCGCGAACGGGCCGAGACCGGCGAGCACGGTCAGTCGCGCCGGCTGCGGGAATCCGCCGGGCGACTCCAGGGTCTCCTCGACCGCGTCGGCGGCCGCCACGACCGCCTCGGGCCCGAGCCCCTCAGCGCCGAGCTCGCCGGCGATCAGCGCGAGCACCGCCAGCGCCGACGTGTAGCTGCGCGTGTAGGTCTCGGAGCGCTCCTGCTCGCCCGTCTCGATGCCCTCGGGCCAGCCGACGCCGGCGCCGGTGATCGAGACCGTGGGCGCGTTGAGGTCGAGCGCGCGCTGCCGGGCGGCCCGGGCGTAGGCGGTCTTGCCGGTGTGGGACAGGACGATCACGCCGTCGCCGGCGCGCAGCGGCGCACTCAACGCGAACTCGTTCGAGCTCGCGAAGCGGGCGTCGACGCCGGCCCGCGCGAGCATCGCCGCGCCCAGCTCGGCCGCGTGCCAGCTGGTGCCGGTGCCGACCACCCAGACGCGCTCGCCGGCCGCGAGCCGCTTCGCGGACGGCGGCAGGTCGAGGCCGGCGAGGCGGCGCAGCTCGCCCGGCTGGGCCCGGATTGCGACTTCCAGCTCGGTCACGGGCCGTCACGCTAGCGTCCCCGCGATGCTTCTCGACAGGCCGCTAGTCGTGGTGACCGGCAAGGGCGGGGTGGGCAAGACCACCGTCGCCGCCGCGCTCGGCCTGCTGTCGGCGCGGCGCGGGCGCCGCACGGTCGTCTGCGAGGTCGCCGAGCAGGAGCGCCTGGCGGGGCTGTTCGGCGCGCGCGACATCGGGCACGGCGAGCTCGAGCTGGCTCCGGGGCTGTTCGCGGTGTCGATCCAGCCCGAGCGGGCGATGCACGAGTGGCTGCGCCACCAGCTGCACTCCGGCGCGCTGGCCGGGCTGCTCGGCCACAGCCGCCTGTTCGGCTACCTGACGGCGGCGGCCCCCGGGGTCAGCGAGCTGGTCACGGTCGGGAAGGTCTGGGACCTCGCGCAGCAGCAGCGCCGCACCGGCGGCTCGCCGTTCGACACGGTGATCATGGACGCGCCCGCCACCGGGCACGCGCTGGCGCTGCTGCGCGCGCCGCGCACCTACGCGAACATCGCGCGGGTTGGGCCGATCGGCCGTCAGGCGGGCCAGATCGACGACTTCCTGCGATCCGACCAGACCGGTGTCCTATGCGTGGCGCTGGCCGAGGAGATGCCGGTCACCGAGACGGTCGAGCTCGAGGAGCGCCTGGCGGAGGACCTCGGCATCGAGGTCAGGCAGGTCGTGGCCAACGGCGTGCTGCCCCAGCGCTTCACGGCCGACGACGAGCGGCGGCTGCGCGGCATCGGCGACAACGGCTCGAAGGCGGCCCAGGCGGCGGTGGCGGCGGCGCTCGTCGAGCACGGCCGGGCATGCGCCCAGCAGGAGCAACTCGAGCGGCTGCGTGCGGACGTGCGCGCGCCGGTGACCACGCTGCCCTACCTGTTCGAGCCCGAGCCGCGCCGGCGTGAGCTGGAGCTGCTCTCCGACCTGCTCGAGGAGACGTTGTGATCGAGGACTGGCTCGAGCGCAAGCACGTGTGCATCTGCTGCGGGTCCGGCGGCGTGGGCAAGACGACGGCCTCGGCGGCGATCGCACTCGGCATGGCGGCGCGCGGGCTCAAGGTGGCGGTGGTGACGATCGACCCGGCGCGGCGCCTGGCCAACGCGCTCGGGCTGCCCGAGCTCGGCAACGAGGAGCGCCGGGTCCAGGTCCCCGTGGACGGCGAGCTGTGGGCGATGATGCTCGATGCCAAGCGCACCTTCGACGAGCTGATCGAGTGGCACGCGCCCGACGAGCGCACGCGCGACGCGGTCCTGTCGAACCGCATCTACCAGGAGCTGTCGAACGCGCTGGCCGGCTCGCAGGAGTACATGGCGATGGAGAAGCTCTACGAGCTGAGCCAGGAGGGGCGCTACGACCTGCTCGTGCTCGACACGCCGCCGACGCGCAACGCGCTCGACTTCCTGGACGCGCCGCGCAAGCTGGCCGAGTTCATCGACTCGCGCTCGCTGTCGCTGCTGATGGCGCCCGGGCGCATGGGGCTGCGCGTGTTCGGCGCCGGGGCCAACGTGGCGTTCTCGGTGATGAAGCGGGCGACCGGGATCGACCTGCTCCAGGACCTGGGCGAGTTCTTCCGCTCGTTCGGGGACATGACCGAGGGGTTCCGCGAGCGGGCCGGGCGGGTGAACGAGCTGCTGGGGGCGCGCTCGTCGGCATTCGTGCTGGTCACGTCGCCGCGGCGCGAGGCGATCGACGAGGGGATCTACTTCAGCCGGCGGCTCAAGGACGCGGGGCTGCCGTTCGCGGGCGTGATCGCCAACCGGGTGCAGCAGGCGGGCGGAGCGACGACCCGGGCCACGCTGGTGGACCTGTGCGGCGAGGAGCTGGGGACCAAGGTCTACGGCAGCTACGAAGCGACCCGCCGCCTGGCCGAGCGCGACCAGGCCAACCTCGACCTGCTGCGCCGCCGGCTGGGCCGCACCCCGCTCCTGGAGGTGCCCCACCTACCCGACGACATCCACGACCTCGACGGCCTGCGACTGATGGACGGCTACCTGTTCGGCTAGACGGGTGCCGAGTAGTCCTCGGGGTCGTCGAAGCCCCAGTCCGCGGACTGCGTGACGCCCTCGAGCTGCGGCTGAACGGCGACCGCCTCCATCTCGGAGGTGTCCTGCTCCGCTTCCAGTTCAGGCGCCGGGGGCGGCGGAGGAGGCGGGGGCGGCGGAGCGGCCGCCTCGGGGGTGGGCGCCGGTTCGGGGACAGGCGCCGGCTCGGGCTTGCGCAGGTCGCGCGCCTGGATCTCCTCCGCGAACGGCTCGGGGTGGGTCTCCAGCAGGATGTCGTCGGCCACGCCCTTGAGGTCGCTGTCGAGGTAGCCGCAGATCACGTCGCGCAGCATCGCGCGCAGGTGGCCCTCGACCTCCGCGACCAGCTCCGGGGGCGAGTCGCCCTCGGGCCAGCTGCGCGGACCGCCGCCCATCACGAACCGCTCCAGGGCGATCGCGGACTCCAGGCGGCGCTGCACCAGCCGGCGCCGGCCCTCCTCCGCGCACAGTGCCGCCACCCGCAGCGCAAGCGACGCCTCGCCCGCGTCGCTGGTCGCGTCGAGCAGCGCCCGCAGCCCCAGCAGGTAGTCCGACAGCGCGTCGGCGTCCGACCCGCGCTCGCAGCCCATCTCGAAGCGCGCCCGCGCCCACGCCACATGTTGCGGCGGGTCGGCGCTCTGGATCGCGCCGAAGAACTCGCGCAGGCCCGCCTCCTCGCCGCTCGGCAGGAACCAGTCGCCCACGGGCGCCGTACCGCCGCCGCCGAAGGGCAGTGGCTGCCAGGGCCCTCCGTCGGTGCTGCGCCAACCCGGCGCGCCCAAACCGATTCGTCCCGGCGCCCACAGTCGCAGCGCGCTCACCAGGGCGGTGAAGCGCTGCTCCGCCTCGGTCGCGGTGATGCCGTCCTCGGCGGTCACGTCTCGCTCCAGCACGCACAGCACGGCCGGCTCGCCGTCGCCGTTCTCGGGATAGACGGCCTCGGCCGGCGCGTCGGCGATCTCGCCGCGCACCAGCGACAGCCCGTCGCCCAGCTCGATCCGGTCCGCCTCGATCGCCACCCCGCGCAGCGGCGCCACCACTCGCGCAGCGAGGGCGTCGCGGTAGAGCGTCGCCTCGACCTCGCGGTAGACGCGCTCGAAGCGCTCCTCGGGGAAGCCGAAGCTGGTCGCGTCCTCGTAGAGGCGCTCGAGCATCGCCCGCAGCGCCGGCTCGGCCTGCTCGCCGGTCATCTGCGCCGGCGCGCCGCCGTTCACGCGCAGCCAGAGGGCCGCGCCGCTGCCGAGCTCCTCGGCGGCGCGGGCGCACGTGTCGAGCGCGCGCAGGCGGCCCCAGCGCTCGGCCAGGAAGGCCTCGGTGCGCGGCTTGTACTGATACAGGGCCGGGCCGCGCCGGCCGGCCTGGTCGATCACGTCGAACTCGACCTCGGCGCCGGCGCGCAGTTCGTCGGTGAGCAGCGCCGCGGCCTCGAGCGCGAAGTCTCGCAGCGCGCCGTAGAGAGCTCGGTTGCGCATAAGGCGCGAATTCGCTCCGCCGATGCGCGATCCTCCCGATATGCGCGAGGCGTACGAGCACTGCCGCCGCCTCCACCGGCGCCACGACCCGACCTACTACTGGGCGACCCGGCGGCTGCCGCCCGACGCCCGGCTGGCCGTCCACGCGCTGTACGCGTTCGTGCGCGAGGCCGACGAGATCGTCGACGGCCCGGGCCGTGCCGCCGACCCCGCCCTGCGCCGCGCCGAGCTCGACCGCTACGAGCAGCGCCTGCACGAGGCGCTCGCCGGGGAGCCGACGCGCGACCTCGCCATCCGCGCGCTCGTCGACGCGGGCCGCCGCCACGACCTGCCGCTCGGCCGGCTCGACTCCTACTTCGACTCGATGCGGATCGACTGCTCTCCGGTGCGGATGGCCTCCTGGGAGGAGCTCGAGAGCTACATGCAGGGCAGCGCCGGCGCGGTCGGGCGCATCCTCGCCGTGCTGCTCGGCGCGCCGGCTGACCGGCACGACTCGTTCGCCAGCCTCGCGCTCGCCTTCCAGCTGACCAACTTCATCCGCGACGTGCTCGAGGACTGGGAGCTCGACCGGGTCTACCTGCCGGGCGCCTCGCCCGAGCAGATCGCCCGTCGCCAGCCGAGCGACGGCTTCCGGGACACGCTCGCCGTCGAGGTCGCCCGCGCGCGCGAGCTGTTCGGCGAGGGCGCCGGCGCCGGCGAGGTCGTCGCCCCGCGCGTGCGGCGCGGGATGAACATGGCGCGCAGCGTCTACCTGTCGGTGCTCGACCGCACCGAGCGACTCGACTTCGACGTGCTTCGCCGCCGGGTCAGCCTGCCGCCCTGGGAGCTGGCCGGGGCGGTCGCGCACGGGCTGCGCGCGTGACGCGCCGCGCCACCCTGCGTGGCGCCGAGCGCGCCCCGCTGACCGACACCGCCGCCGACGTGCTGATCTGCGGCGCCAGCTTCGCCGGGCTGAGCGTGGCCCGTGAGCTGGCCGGCAGCGGCGCCGACGTCCTGCTCGTCGACCGCTACGAGATCGGCGAGCGCCCGACCTCGGCCTGTGCCGCGCCGCTGCCGTGGCTGGAGGCGCTCGGCCTGACCGCGGCGGTGCGCCAGGTGCTGCCCTGCATGGGCTTCCACACGCCGCACGGGTCGGTGCGCTACCGGCTGCCGTGGAGCTGGGCGGCCTTCGACTACGCGGAGCTCTGCGGCCTGCTGTTCGCCCAGTGCGACGCCCGCTTCGAGATCGCGACGGTCACCGGACGCCGCGGCGAGCGCGTGGTCACCGACCGCGGCGAGCTGAGTGCGCCGCTGGTCGTGGACGCACTCGGCTGGCGGCGAGTGCTGGCGGGCGAAGCCAATCAGCCCCCCGACGCGCCGCTGTCGCGCGGGCTCGAGGTGCACCCGGACGGCGGCGGCGTCGATCTCGACGTCTGGATCGAGCGCTCGCTGGTGCGCCGCGGGTACGGGTGGAGCGTTCCGGCGGACGGCGAGCAGCGGGTCGGCGTGGGCTCGTACGAGCCGCGCGACCACGTGCGCGAGCCGACGATGGAGCTGGCCGGGCGGCTCGGCCGGCCGCCGGTCCGCTACCAGGGCAACTGGTTCCCGCACCGGTTGCGGGCCGCCGCCGAGGACGGCGTGTTCTTCGTCGGCGACTCGGCCGGCCACTGCTTCCCGCTGTCGGGCGAGGGGATCCGGACGGCGTTCTACTTCGGCATCGCGTGCGGGCGCCGGCTGCGTGCGGTGCTGCGCGGCGAGCTCAGCCGCGACGAGGCGTTGCGCGCGTATGCCGCCTTCAGCGCCTCACACGCGCGCGCGTACGGGCTGGCGCTGCGACTCCAGCGGCTGGTCCCGCGGCTGCCTCCGCGGCTGCTGGCGGTCGCGCTGCGGGCGTTCCGGCCTTTCGCGGGCCGCGCCTTCAGCTGGTATCTCGAGCAGGCCCCGCCCAGCTACGCGGCGGCGGTGACCGGGCCCGCTGTGGCGCCCTCGGCCGGGACGCACTCGCGCACGCCCAGCCACTCGCTGCCGTAGCGGCGCATGTCCTCGATCAGGGGAACCAGGGCCTCGCCCTTCGCGGTGAGCGAGTACTCCACGCGCGGCGGCACCTCGGGGTAGGTGTCGCGGGCGACGATGCCCTGCTCCTCGAGCGCGCGAAGGCGCAGCGACAGCGTGCGCGGGCTGATGCCCGCCAGGGACCGCTCCAGCTCGCAGAAGCGACTGCGGCCTTCAGCGAGATCGCGGATGACCAGGATCGTCCACTTGCCACAGATGATGTCCGCGGTTGCACATACGGGGCATGTCGGATCGGACATACCCCTCAGGATATCTCAAGACTTCACAAACTGAAGTAATCAGCTGGGGGCTCGCGCCCCCAGACCCCCGCGAAGATTGGCTTCGCCGGGCGGCGCGGCCGGCTAGCCGGTCAGGTTGCCCAGCAGACCGCCGCCTCCGCCGCCGCCCGCCTGTGCGGCGTAGACGCGACCCTCGCTCGGCTGCACCAGCACCCAGCCCTGCCCGGTGAACGCCATCTGGATCGACTCGCCCGATCCGCGGCCGATGAAGTTCTTCAGCTTGATGTCGGTCTTGATGCTGGTCTGGAGGCTCGAGGCCCAGGTGATCGCCGCCTGCGGGTCGGCGAAGGTCGGTGCGTCGGCCGTGTTGAGCAGGACGGGCGGACCGTCGGAGACGATCGCCACCCAGCCGGTGCCCTGGAGCGCGGTGTTGAACAGGCCGCCGCCCATCATGCCGCTGACGCCCTCGACCCGCCTGATGTCCCAGTCGATCCCGGCGTCGAACGCGAGCAGGTTCGAGCCGTTGACCGTGATCGCGTCGTTCTCGAGATAGAGCAGGTGGATGTCCTGCGCGGTGTCGGCGAGGAAGACCTCGCCCGTGCCGCTCATCTTCATGAGCGTCGTGCCCTCGCCGGAGACGGCCTTCTTGAGCATCCGGCTCATACCGCCCGACCCGGCGTGCTCGAACGAGACGTCGCCCTGGTAGGCGACCATCGCGCCGGCCTTGGCCTGGATCGTGACCTGGTCGAGGCTGACCTTCAGCAGCTTCGAGTTCTGGAGCGCGAAGGCCTGATCGGACTTCGTCTCCTGGAACTCGCCAAGGGTGCTCTGCAACGTGGCTCCTTCGTCGGCGGTCCGGGTTTGGGAAATGTACGGGGTCCGCGCGCATAGCTACGCTCAGCCGCCTTGCACCGGTGCGCCCTCCTGACCATCGCCGCAGTGCTCAGCCTCGCCGGCGTGGCGCGGGCCGCGGATCCGATCATGCCGCTGTCCGAGGTGCGCCCCGGGATGTCGTGCACCGCCCTCTCGGTCATCCACGGCACGACGATCTCGTCGTTCGACGCGGCCGTGCTCGACGTGATCGCCGACGACGTGTCGGCGGGCGGCGCGCGGCTGCTCGTGCGGGTGTCGGGACCCGCCGTCGACGCCACCGGCGTCGGCCCAGGCTTCTCGGGCTCGCCGATCCTCTGCAACGGCCGCTACGCGGGGGCCATCTCGGAGGGCATCGGGGACTACGGCAACAAGGTCGTGCTGGCCACGCCGATCGAGGCGATCCTGGGCGCGCGTCCGAGCGCCGCGGCGAGCGCGCGAGAGGCGCCGGCGCTGCTGCGCGCCGCGCGACCGCTGACCGCCCCGCTGACCGTGTCCGGCCTCTCCTCGCGCACGCGCCGTCTGCTCTCGCGCGCCGCGGCGCAGGCCGACCGCACCGTGCTGGCCGCCCCGCCCGGCCCGGTCGGCGGCTACCCCGTCCAGAACCTCGTCCCCGGCGCCGCGGTGGCGGCCTCGATCTCGACCGGCGACATCGCGGTCGGCTCGGTCGGGACCGTCGCCTACCGCGAGGGCGACACCGTGTTCGCCTTCGGCCATGCCCTCGACGGCCTCGGGCGCCGCTCGCTGTTCATGCAGGACTCCTACGTGTTCGGCGTGATCGGCAATCCGGTCGGCGTGCCCGACCTGGGCGCGATGACCTACAAGCTCGCCTCGTCGGGCGGGCACCCGGTCGGCACGGTCACGAACGACACGTTCTCCGCGATCGCCGGAACGCTCGGCGACGGCCCGGCCGCGATCCCGCTGCGGGTGACCGCGCGGCTGCGCGGCACGAACGAGCGGGTCGCGCTCGAGTCGCGGCTCGCCGACGAGCGCCCGCTCGAGCTCGGCGTCGGGTTCGGCCTGATCGCACCGCTCGCGGCGTCGACGGCGATCGACCGGCTGCTCGGCTCATTCGAGCCGACGGCGGTCACGGTGTGCGTGCGCTTCCGAGTGCGCGAGCTGAGCCGGCCGATGGGCTTCTGCAACCCCTACTTCGACAGCGTGACCCCGCTCACCGACATCGCGGAGGCCGGCGCGAAGGTCGACGACTTCGACCTCGCCCCGCTGCACGTGAGCGGGTCGGCCGTCTCGATGGAGGTCAGGCGGGGATTCGCCTCGGACGTGGTCGTCGGCGCGAAGGCGCCCGAC
>JBQGCL010000065.1:0-4764 GCA_052038485.1 Thermoleophilaceae bacterium
CCGCCTTCACCTCGGACACCTCCGCGCCGACCTCCTCGACGACCCCCATCGGCTCGTGCCCGAGCACGTCTCCCTCGTTCATGAACGGCGCCAGCACCTCGTAGAGGTGCAGGTCCGAGCCGCAGATGCCGCTGGACGTGATGCGGACGATCGCGTCGGTCGGCTTCTCGATCGCCGGATCCGGGACGCTGTCCACGCGCACGTCGCGCTTGCCGTGCCAGGTGACTGCCTTCATCGAAAGCTGCTCCTCAGGTCGCTCCCGCGACGGTTACCCGGCGACTAGGCCGACGAACAGGCGGAGCAGAGCCCGAGCACGGTCACGCTCGCGCTCGACGGAGAGAAGCCGCTCTCGCTGGCGGCGCCGACGGCGCGCGCCACCGGCACGCGAACGTGCAGGTCCTCGATCGCGCCGCAGCGCTCGCAGACCATGTGATGGTGGTCGTCCACGCGCGCCTCGAAGCGCGTCGAGGGTCCGGGCGCGGACACGCGCCGCGCCACGCCGAGCTCGGTGAGGAGGGCCAGCGTGCTGTAGACGGTCTGCTGGGTCACGCCGGGCAGCGCGGGCTCGACCAGGTCGTGCACCTGCTCGGCGGTCAGGTGGCCGCCGTGGTCGCGCAGGGCGCGCTCGATCAGCAGGCGCTGGGACGTCACCCTCATCCCGCGCTCGCGCAGCAGTTCGCTCAGTTCGGCCACCCTCATGAGGGTAGCCTAATTAGGGTTGCCTGTCTACGACTTAGGGCTCCCTATTTTGAGAGATTCTAATTAGCTGCTAGGCTTGGTTGCATGCGGGCGGCTTCCGTAAGGCATGCATCACGGCTCTGGAACGGCTTCTGGGCCTGGTACGAGCGCAACTACGTCCTCAACGTGGCGCTCGCCTCGGCGCTGTTCCTGCTCCAGATCGCGCACCTCACCTGGCTCGGCGCCGACCCGATCGCGAGCCGGCTCACAGACCACAGCCTGTTCAGCTTCCACGGACTGCTCCAGTATCTGATCTGGTTCGTCGATTACTCCGAGATCCCGGCGCTGATCGCGGTCTCGCTCGTCTACGTCAACGAGCTGCGGCGCGGCTTCTCGTGGCGGGCGGTGCTGTTCCTGGTCTTCCTCAACTCGCAGTGGCTGCACATCTTCTGGATCACGGACGAGTACGTCGCCGCGGAGCTCGGCGGCGCGACCGGTCCCGGCCTGCCGGGCTGGCTCGCCTGGGTCGCGATCCTGATCGACTACCTCGAGCTGCCGGTGATCTTCGACACGCTCAAGCGCTTCGCCACCGCGGTGCGCGAGCGGCGCCTGCCGCGTACCGCGGTTGAGTCCCACTGATCGGGGTACCCGCCATGTGTGCCGGACCGGATCGACGATCCATGGGGCGCCCGCACACCTTTCGGACGCGAGCAGGAGTGGCCCGAGCGGGTCGACTCCCACCTGGCTGAGGGCGTCGCCGAGGGGGAAGTGGACCGCTGGGTCCAGACCGCCTCCCTGTTGCACTCGAACGGCGACGCGATGGACATCGCGGTCAAGGACGGCCGCGTCGTCGGCGTGCGCGGGCGCGCCGTCGACCGCGTCAACCGCGGCCGGCTCGACCCCAAGGACCTGTACGGGTGGCAGGCGAACAACTCCCCTGACCGGCTCACGCGCCCGCTCGTCCGCGACGGCGGCGAGCTGGTCGAGACCGACTGGGACAGCGCCATGGAGCGGATCGTCGTGCGCTCGCGGGAGCTGCTCGACCGGCCGGGCGGATGGGGCCACTTCGGCTTCTACACGAGCGGCCAGCTCTTCCTCGAGGACTACTACACGCTCGCCGTGATCGGGAAGGCAGGCATCGGCACGCCCCACATGGACGGCAACACGCGGCTCTGCACGGCGACCTCGGCTTCCGCGCTCAAGGCCTCGTTCGGCACCGACGGCCAGCCCGGCTCATACGCCGACGTGGACCACTGCGACGCGCTCGCGCTGTTCGGCCACAACGTCGCCGCCACCCAGCCGGTGCTCTGGATGCGGATGCTCGACCGCCGCGCCGGGCCGGACCCGCCCCGCCTGCTCGCGGTCGACCCGCGCGCGACGCCGACCGCGCGCGAGGCCGACGTCCACCTCGCGCCGCGCAACGGCACCAACCTGGCGTTGATGAACGGGCTCGTCCGTGAGCTGATCGAGCGCGACCGGATCGAGAGTGGCTGGGTGGGCGAGCACACGCTCGGGCTCGAGCAGCTGGCCGGTTCGGTCGCGCCCTACACGCCCGCGCGCGTGGAGGAGATCTGCGACGTGCCCGCGGCGGACCTGGTCGCGGCGGCCGAGCTGATCGGGACCTGCGAGCGGCTGCTCTCCACCGTGCTCCAGGGCTTCTACCAGTCCAACCAGGCGACGGCCGCGGCGTGCGCGGTCAACAACGTCCACCTGCTGCGCGGCATGATCGGCCGACCGGGCTGCGGCGTGCTCCAGATGAACGGCCAGCCCACCGCACAGAACACGCGCGAGACCGGCGCCGACGGCGACCTGTCGGGCATGCGCAACTGGGCGAACCCGGATCACATCAAGGAGCTGGCCGAGCTGTGGAACGTCGAGGTCGACAAGATCCCCCACTGGGCGCCGCCGACGCACGCGATGCAGCTCTGGCGCTACGCGGAGCAGGGCTCGATCAAGCTGCTCTGGATCTCGGCCACCAACCCGGCGGTGTCGCTGCCGGAGCTCGAGCGGGTGCGCTCGATCCTGGAGCGCGAGGACCTGACGGTCGTCGTCCAGGACATCTTCATGACCGAAACCGCGCAGCTCGCCGACGTGGTCCTGCCCGCCGCGACCTGGGGAGAGAAGACCGGCACGTTCACCAACGCCGACCGCACCGTGCACCTGTCCGAGCGGGCGGTCGATCCGCCCGGCGAGGCGCGGCCCGACCTCGACATCCTGCTCGACTACGCGCAGCGCATGGACTTCCGCGACCGCGACGGTGAGCCGCTGATCAAATGGTCGGATCCGGAGACCGCGTTCAAGGCGTGGCAGGCGTGCTCGAAGGGGCGGCCGTGCGACTACAGCGAGCTCAGCTACGAGCGGCTGCGGAGCGGATCGGGGATCCAGTGGGGCGGCGAGCGGCTCTATGCGGACGGCGTCTTCAACACCGCCTCCGACTACGCCGAGACCTACGGCAACGACCTGCGCACCGGGGCGGAGCAGACCGAGCAGGAGCACCGCTCAAAGGCGCCCGACGGGCGCGCGTTCCTCCAGGCGGCCGGGTACGAGCCGGCGCCGGAGGGACCCGACGACGAGTTCCCGTTGCTGCTCACGACGGGGCGGACCGTCTACCACTTCCACACGCGCACGAAGACCGGCCGGGCGCCCGAGCTGAACGCCGCGGCGCCGGAGGTCTGGGTCGAACTGAGCGAGCGTGACGCGAGCGAAGCCGGCGTCGGCGACGGCGACCGCGTCACGGTCCGATCGCGCCGCGGCGCGCTGGAGGCGCCCGTGCGGGTGGGCGACATCCGCGAAGGCACTGTGTTCGTGCCGTTCCACTACGGCTATTGGGACCGCAACGGCGACGGCGAGCACGCGCGCGCCGCGAACGAGCTGACGCTGACGTCGTGGGACCCGGTCTCGAAGCAGCCGATCTTCAAGGTCGCGGCCGTGCGGATCGAGCGATGATGCTGGCGCACTACATCGGGCTGCTGCACCGCGCCGAGCAGGAGCTCGGCGAGGCGCTGCGCGAGGTCGGCGTGGGCCACTCCGACGAGCCCGACGTTCGCGTGATCTGCGTGAAGCTGGCCGGCGACTGCCAGGACCACGCCGAGCGGCTCGAGCCGTTCGCGCGCCGCTACGGCGAGGAGGCCGAAGACGAGCCGGAGCGGTTGCACTCGGAGCTGTTCCAGGGCACTCGCAGCGGCGGCCTGGGCCTGCTGCGTGACCTGCACGACCTCTACCTGATGGCGTGCGAGTGCGACATGGCCTGGACGCTCGTCGGCCAGGCCGCCCGCGGCGCGCGCGACGGTGAGCTGCTCGAACTCGTGGAGAGCTGCGAGGGCGAGACGTCGACGACGCTCAAATGGCTGTCGACGCGGATGAAGCAGGCGGCGCCCCAGGCGCTGCTCGTGGGCTCGTGAGCTTCGACAGCAACACGCGCATCGTGCTGCGGCCGATCGCCAACCCGCTGCCGCTCGGGTTCCTCGCGCTGGCCGGCGGGACGCTGGTCGTGGCCGGGCTCCAGCTGCGCTGGCTGAAGCCGGCCGAGGGGCACGACGTGGCGCTGATCCTGCTCGCCTTCGTGTTCCCGCTGCAGCTGCTCACGTCGGTGTTCGGCTACCTGGGGCGCGACGTGGTCGCCGGGACCGGGATGGGGCTGCTCGCGGGGATCTGGCTGTCGATCGCGCTTGTCATGCTGGACGCGCCGCCGGGCTCCACCAGCGACGCGCTCGGACTGTTCCTGCTGATCGGCGCCATCGCGATGACGGTCCCCGCGACCGCCGCGTCGATGGGCAAGCTGATCCCGGCGGCGGTGATGGCCGGCGCCGGGCTCCGCTTCGCCACGACCGGCCTCTACGAGCTGACCGCCGGCACGGCCTGGGAGGACGTGGCCGGGATTGTCGGCCTGGCGCTGTGCGCGCTGGCGGTCTACGCGGCGCTGGCGTTGGCGCTGGAGGACGCGCGCGGGAAGACCGTGCTGCCGCTCGGACGGCGCGACGTGCGGCGCGCGTCGATGCGGCCGGCCGGGGTCAGGGAGCAGCTCTAAGCGAAGAACTCCGCGAGCAGCTCGCCGACCTGCTGCGGGACCTCCTCCTGGATGAAGTG
>JBQGCL010000066.1:0-73421 GCA_052038485.1 Thermoleophilaceae bacterium
AACGGCGCGTCGAAGGTGAGCGTCGCGAGCACCCCGCCGAAGATGCCGAAGATCAGCGCGTAGATGTTGAACAGGCCGGTGACGACCATCAACGCGAGGAAGCGCGGCACGACCAGGTTCTTGATCGGGTCGACGCCGAGCACCTGAAGCGCGTCCAGCTCCTCGCGGATCTTGCGCGCGCCGAGGTCGGCGGTGATCGCGGTGCCGCCGACGCCCGCGAGGATGATCGCCGTCACGAACGGGGCGAACTCGCGGATCGAGGCGAGCACGAAGAAACCGCCGAGGCGGTCGATCGCGCCGAACAGGACGAGGAAGTTGCCGGCCTGGAGGCCGGGCGCGCCGTAGCCGAACGCGATCGTCGAGATCGTCAGCGGCAGCCAGCAGAGCCGCAGCATGAACAGGAACTGCTGCACGAACTCGGTGCCGTACGGGTAAGGCGGGCGCAGCGCCGAGACCAGCGTCTTGCCGGTCAGGATCATCATGTCGCCGACCTGCTCGAGCAGGCTCTTCGTAGGCAGGAAGATGCGGTCGGCTGCGGCTCTAACCACTAAGCAGGTACTCCTCCCTCGGGACAGGAAGCCTATGGCATGTCCCGGCCCCTCGCCACCGGGATCGGTGCTATGTTCGCCCGACTTGGAGGCGAGGAGGATTGTCCCGCTTTGCTGCGTGATCGCGGTCGTCGTCGCCGGCTGCGGCGGCGGCGAGCGTCAGGACGAGAACGAGCCCGAGGGTGACTTCGCCGTCGAGGTCGTCAGCTCGGAGTTTCCGCAGAAGCAGAAGTTGGCGCAAAGCTCCGACCTCGTGATCACCGTCCGCAACGCCGGCGACGAGACCGTCCCGAACATCGCGGTCACCGTGACCGGGCTCGGCTACCGGGCCACCCAGCCCGACCTGGCCAACCCGGAGCGGCCGCAGTTCGCCGTGAACGGGGTGCCGCGCGAGATCGGCGGCTTCCCCGAGGCAAAGGACGCGACGCCGCTGGGCTGCGACACCGCCTACGTGAACACGTGGGCGTGCGGGCCGCTGAAGGCGGGCGACGAACGCACCTTCGTCTGGAAGGTGACGGCCGTGAAGGCCGGCCCCTACAAGGTCACCTGGCGCGTCGGGGCGGGGCTGAACGGCAAGGCCAAGGCGGTCACCGCGGGCGGCGGCGGCGCGCCCACCGGCACGTTCACGGGGACGGTCTCGAACAAGGCGCCGGACGTGCGCATCGCGGCCGACGGCAAGACCGTCGTCAGCGAGTCCCCCTGACGTAGCCGGCGCAGTCGGTTACGGGCAGCCGCGGGTACTTGGGATAGCTCGGGTCCGTCTTCGAGCGCTCGCACATCGAGAACACGCTCCCGCGGGTGTTTCGCACCAGCTTCTGGTGCTCGCACGTGTCACACAGGCCGCGCCGCGTATCGTCTCTGGAGAGGATCAGTCGAGTATGGCGACCCGGGTCACGAGCACGCGTTTCGTAGGGCGAGCCGCCGAGCTGGCGGAGCTGACGGCGGCGTTCGAGGCCGGCGCCGCCGGCACGCCGTCGCTGGCGCTGGTGGCCGGCGAGTCGGGCGTCGGCAAGACGCGGCTCGCCAGCGAGCTGACCCACCGGGCGCGTGAGACCGGCGGTCGGGTGCTGAGCGGCGACTGCGTCGAGCTGGGCGAGGGCGAGCTGCCCTACGCACCGCTCGTCGGCGCGCTGCGCCGGGTCGCGCGCGACGGCGACCCCGCCTTCGACGCGCTTCCGCCCGCCCAGCTGGCCGACCTCGCCACGATCCTGCCCGGGCTCGGCGGCGGCTCGCGCGAGGAGGGCGACGAGGCCGAGCAGGTCAGGGTGTTCGAGGCGCTGCTGGCGGTATTCGACACGATGTCCGAGGAGCGCCCGCTGCTGCTCGTGATCGAAGACCTGCACTGGGCCGACAGCTCCACGCGCGGGTTCGTCCGCTTCCTGGCGCGCACGCTGTGCACGGAGCGGATGCTCGTGCTCGGCACCTACCGGTCCGACGAGCTGCACCGCCGCCACCCGCTGCGCCCGCTGCTGGCCGAGCTGGCCCGCGATCCGCTCGCCCACCTCGTCGAGCTCGACCGCCTCACGCGCGCCGAGATGACCGAGCAGCTCGAGGACATCCTCGCGCGCAGCGCCGACCCGGGCCTGGTCGAGCGCCTCTACTCGCGCAGCGAGGGCAACCCGCTGTTCACCGAGGAGCTGCTGGCGGTCGGGCTGGACGGACGGGGCGCGCTGCCGCCGACGCTGCGCGACGCCCTGATGCTGCGTGTTGAGCGGCTGTCGGCGCCCGCCCAGGAGGTGCTGCGCTGGCTGGCCTGCCAGTCGCTCGGCGACGCCCTGCTCGGCGAGCTGACCGGGCTCGACCCGGCCGAGCTGCGCGAGGGCCTGCGCGAGGCGGTCGGTAGCCAGATCGCCGTGGCGCACGCGGACGGCAGCTACGGCTTCCGCCACGCGCTGCTGCGCGAGGTGGTCTACGACGACCTGCTGCCCGGCGAGCGCGCCGAGCAGCACGGAGCGATTGCCCGGGCGCTCGAGCGCGCGATCGAGAGCGAGGGCGAGCGGGTGCACTTGACCGCCGAGGTCGCCCACCACTGGCTGGCCGCCGGGGACCAGCCGGCGGCGCTGGCCGCCTCCGTGCGCGCCGCCGGGGCCGCCGAGGGGGTGAACGCCTTCCACGAGGCGCTGTCGCTGCGCGAGCGCGCGCTGGGGCTGTGGGACCGCGTCCCCGACCCGGAGCAGGTCGCCGGGCTGAGCAAGGCCGAGCTGCTGATGCAGGCCGCCAACGCGGCGGACGTCACCGGCGACGCGGCGCGCCAGGAGACGCTCCTGCGGCACACGCTCGAGCTCGTCGACGAGGGCTCCGAGCCGCGCCGCGCCGCGTCCGTGCTGGAGCGCCTGTCGCGGGCGCTTTGGAGCCTCAACCGCCAGGAGGAGAGCGTCGACACGATCCGCCGCGCGCTGGCGCTGCTGCCGGAGGACGAGCAGTCGCGCGAGCGGGCCGCCCTGCTCGTGGAGCTGGCCCGCGCTCACATGCTCCAGTCGCGCTTCGGCGAGTCGATCCGGGAGGCGCGCGAGACGCTCGAGGTGGCGCGCGCGATCGGCGAACGCAACGTCGAGGTGCGCGCGCTCAACGTGCTCGGCACGGCGCTGGGCAACCAGGGCGACGCCGAGGGCGGCGCCGCCGCCCTGCGCGAGGCGCTCGACATCGCGCGCGCCGCCGGGCTCCCGCGCGAGGTCACCGCCGCCTACATCAACCTCGCCGACGTGCTGCACGTCAGCGGGCACACGGCCGACGCGCTCGAGGTCGCGCACGAGGGTCTTCAGACGAGCGCGCCGAACACGCGCGCGCACGACTGGCTGATGATGAACGCCGTCGAGTTCTCCTACTACCTGGGCCGTTGGAACGAGGCGCGCGAGCTGCTGCCGACCCAGAGCCGGCGCCGCTACGGCAACCAGCTGTTCGTCTGGCACATGTGCCGGGCGGTGCTGGCGCTCGGCGAGGGCGACCTCGACTCCGCGCGCGTCGAGCTGGACGGCATGGAGCTGACCGCGCGCGAGTCGACCGAGCCGCAGTTCGTCGGCGCGTACGGCTGGATGCGAGCGGAGCTCGAGCGGCGCTCCGGCAACATCGACGCCGCCCGCGCGGCGGCGGACGACGCGCTCGACCAGATCGAGTACTGCTCCGACGACGTGACCCGCATCGCGGGCGTGGCCGCGCTGGGCGTGCGCATCGAGGCGGACGCGGCCACCCTCGCGCGCGACCGCCGCGACGCCGAGGCGGAGCGGATCGCGCTCGGGCGGGCGGACGACCACCTGTCGCGCCTGCGGCTGACCGGCGAGGCCGGCGGGCCCGTCGAGCGCGCCGAGCTGGCCGGCGGGGAGGCCGAGTACAGCCGTGCCACCGGGGAGGACGACCCGGCGCTCTGGGCGGCGGGCGCGGACACCTGGGACGAGCTCGAGCGGCCGTACCGGCGCGTCTATTGCAGCTGGCGGCACGCCGAGGCGCTGGTGCGCGCCGACGACCGCGCCGCGGCCGCCGCCGTGGCCTCCGACGGGCTGCGCTCGGCCCGCGAGCTGGGCAGCGGCTGGCTGGTGGCCGAGCTGGAGTCGCTCGCCGCGAGGGCGCGGCTGCGCCTGCTCGGCCCGGCCGAGCCCACCGACGACGAGCCCGCGACCAGTGAGCCCGAGGACGAGCCGTTCGGCCTCACGCCGCGCGAGCGGCAGGTGCTGGCGCTGGTCGCCCGCGGCGCGACCAACCGCGAGATCGGCCTGGAGCTGCACATGGCGGAGAAGACCGCCAGCGTGCACGTGTCGCGCATCCTCGCCAAGCTCGACGTGCGCTCGCGCACAGAGGCCGCCGCGCTTGCGGTGCGGCAGGGGCTGGCGGACAGCGGGGCGGCGGTCTGAGGCTCACAGCCCGCACGGTCTCCCTCGCCCTGGCCGAGGAGTTCGGGATCGCGCGCGGGTCGCGCACCGAGACCGAGGTCGTTCAGGTGGAGCTGGAGCACGACGATCTGGTCGGCCGCGGCGAGGCCGCGCCGGTCTACTACCGGGGCGAGAGCGCCGCCAGCGCCCGTGACTTCCTCACCTCGCTCCCCCCGCTCGACGATCCGTTCGCCCTCGAAGACACCCTTTCGCGCACCGGCGACGCGGCCGGGCGTTCAGCGCTCGACGCGGCGCTGCACGACTGGATCGGCCGCCGTCTGGGGCAGCCGCTGTGGCGACTGCTCGGCCTCTCGCGCGACGCGCCCGTCACCTCGTACACGCTCGGCATCGACACGCTCGAGGGCAGCCGCGACCGCGCCCGCCGGGCGGCCGGCTTCAGGGCGCTCAAGGTCAAGGTCGGCGGCTCCGACGACCTGGCGCGGCTCGAGGCGATCAGGGCGGAAACCGATGCCGTCCTCCGGGTGGACGCCAACGAGGGCTGGACGCTCGAGCAGGCGCGCGAGCTCGTGCCCGCGCTCGTCGAGCTCGGCGTCGAGTTCATCGAGCAGCCGTTCCCCGCCGCGGACCTGGAATCCTTCCGCGCTCTGCGGGAGCTCGACTCGCTTCCGCCGGTGATCGTCGACGAGGGCTGTCAGGACCTCTCCGACGTCGCGCCGGCCGCCGGCTATGCGGATGGGATCAACATCAAGCTCGCGAAATCCGGGGGCCTGCGCGAGGCGGTCCGGATGGTGCACGCCGCACGCGCGCTCGGCCTGGGTGTGATGATCGGCTGCATGGTCGAGTCGCAGCTGGGAGTTGCCCCAGCGGCGCAGATCGCCTCGCTGGCGGACTGGGTGGACCTGGACGGCCACCTGCTGCTGGCGGACGAGCCCTTCCGCGGGCTCCAGTTCGAGGAGGGACGCGTGCTGCCGTCGCACGGCCCCGGGCTCGGCGTGGAGCCTGCCGCGTGAGCGAGAAGCTCGCGATCTTCGCCGAGGGACTGTTCGCCGCCCACAACGGCAAGACCGCCCACGGCGTGATCCGCTACGGCACGCGCGACGTGGTCGCCGTGATCGACTCGACGCAGGCCGGCCGCACGGCATCCGACGTGATCCCGTTCTCGCTCCAGCCGGTGCCGATCGTGGCGACGCTGGGCGAGGCGATCGGGCTCGGCGCCAACGCGCTGCTGGTCGGGGTCGCGCCCACCGGCGGCAAGCTCGACCCGGCCTGGCGTGCGACGCTGCTCGAGGCGATCGGCGCCGGCCTCCACATCGAGGCCGGCCTGCACACGCAGCTGTCCGAGGACGCCGAGCTGCGCCGGGCCGCCACGCGCGCCGGCGTCGCACTGCGCGACCTGCGCGCGGCGCCGGCCGACCTGACCGTGCCCGAGGGCCCGTACAGCCGGCCCGACTCGGTGCGGGTGGTGCACAGCGTCGGCTCGGACACCGTGATCGGCAAGAAGGTGGTGACGCTCGAGCTCGATCGCGCGGCGCGCGAGCGCGGCCTGCGCTCGGTCTACGTGCCGACCGGCCAGACCGGCGTGGCGATCGCCGGCTGGGGCATCGCCGTGGACCACGTGATCTCCGACTACGTGGCCGGAGCGGGCGAGCGGCTCGTCCGCGAGGGCTCGCAGCGCGGCGACCTGCTCTTCGTCGAGGGCCAAGGCGGCCTCTTCCACCCGGCCTACTCGGGAGTGACGCTGGGCCTCCTGCACGGCTCGGCCCCGGACCTCCTGATCCTGGTCCACAAGGCCGGCGCGAGGGCGCTGCGCAACTACCCGGACCTGCCGATCCCGCCGCTGACCGAGCTGATCGCCTCCTACGAGCGGGTCGCCAACCCGGTGCGCCCCAACCGCGTCGTCGCCATCGCGCTGAACACGGCCGATCTCGCGAGCGACGACGAAGCACGCGCCGCGACCGAGGCAGCGCAGGCCGAAACCGGCCTCGTGGCCGACGACGTCGTCCGCTTCGGGCCCGACCGCGTCCTGGACGCGGTCCTGGACGCGCTCTGAGCCGGGCGCTCGTCACCGGGGCGACCGGCTTCGTCGGCGGCGGGCTGGCGCGCGGCCTGCTCGAGCGCGGGCACGAGGTGCGCTGCCTCGTGCGCGACCGCCGGCGCGCCGCCGAGCTCGAGCGAGCCGGCTGCGAGCTGCACGAGGGGGACGTGCTCGAGCGCGACAGCCTGAGGGGGGCCGGCGAGGGGGCGGAGATCGCGTACTACCTGGTCCACTCGATGGGCCGCGGCAGCGATCGCTCGGGCCTGATCGAGCGCGAGCGCCGCGCGGCCGGAAACTTCGCGGCGATGGCGCTTGCCGAGGGGGTGCAGCGCGTCGTCTACCTGGGTGGGCTCGGCGACCGGCCGGAGTCCGAGCACCTCGCCAGCCGGGCCGAGACCGCCGAGGTGCTCCGCGGCGAGGGTCCGCCGCTGACGTGGTTTCGCGCCGGGATGGTGATCGGGCCGGGCAGCGAGAGCTACCGGACGCTGCGCTATCTCGTCAAGCGCCTGCCGTTGATGATCGCCCCCGCCTGGCTGCGCAACCGCACCCAGCCGATCGCGGTCGACGACGTGCTCGCCTACCTCGCCCAGGCGGCCGAGCGCCCCGCGTCGGCCGGGCGTGAGATCCAGATCGGCGGCCCGGACGTGGTCACCTACGCCGACCTGCTCGACCTGATGGCCGACATGCTCGAGGTGCGCCGGCGCCCGCGCATCCCCGTGCCGCTGCTGTCGCCGCGCCTGTCGTCGCTGTGGATCGGACTGGTGACCCCGGTCGACGCGGGCGTTGCGCGCCCGCTGGTCGAGAGCCTGGCCGTCGAGACGGTCGTGACCGACCCGGCGGGACAGGAGCTGTTCGACGTGGAGCCGATTCCGGCGGCCGAGGCGCTGCGCAAAGCGGTCAGCGCGGCAGCGACGGAGCGATGATGCGGAACGCCTTGAGGCCGAGCCCCAGGCGCTCGCGATCCTCGGAGCGCAGCGGGTCAAGGCCGCTCAGGTCGCGCACTCGCTCCAGGCGGTACGCGACCGTGTGGCGGTGCGCGTGGATCGCCTGGGCGGTCGCGTTCATGTTGCAGTTGTTGGCCAGGTAGGCGTCGACCGTGCCGATCAGGTCGGTCGCGTACTGCTCGTCGTAGCGGACCAGCGGCGCAACGGTGTCCTCGTAGAAGCTGCGCACCTCCTGCGGATGACTGGCCAGCACCCGGAACAGCAGCCGGTAGGTGCCCTGGCCGATCTCGGCCCCGGGCGGCCCGCCGCCGGCCGCCGTGACGCCCAGCACCAGCTCCGCCTCCTCCAGCGCGCGGCGCGCCTCGGCCGCTCCGCTGCGGTACGACGACAGCCCGATCGCCGCGTGCCGGCCCAGGCGCGCGGCCGCTCGCCGCGCCGGGTCGGGCGGTCCCGGCAGCAGCGCGTACACCTTGTCCTCGACGCCCTGGGCCAGCGCACCGGGCAGCTCGGCCACCAGTGCCGCCACCAGCCGTCCGGGGCCGCGCCCGTTCGGGTTGGCGCAGAGCGCCACGAAGCCGCCGGCAAGGTCGCAGCCCAGCCGCGCCGCCCGGCGCTGCACGTCGGCCGGGTCGAGGTCGGGGCGCGTCAACAGCTCCTCGAGGAACGAGCCGCGCAGCGTCTGCTCGGTCTCGTCCTTCGCCTCCACGACGGCCACCTCGGTGAGCGCCGCGATCGCCGCCATGTGGAGGTACTCGCCCGCGTCCGGCCGGCCGGAACCGAGCAGCAGCACGGCCCCCAGCTCGCGGCCGCCCGACGAGATCGGCACCTCGGCCGTCACGTCGGACGGGCGCTGTGGACGCCCGCCGGCGAGGCGGGCGCCCACATAGCGCTCGTATCGTGCCCACCCCTCTAGGGGGACCCCCAAACGAGGCACGACCACGGCCACCGGCGCACCCGTGTGCGCGGCGGCAATCTCGGCCACGCGCTCCAGCCCGTCCCCAGCCAGCACGGCGCCCACCATCTCCAGGTGGGCGCCGCGCGGCGTCTGGGCGGCTGTGTCCGTGTCGACGGACCTAAGCGAGGTCCCCATTGACGGTGACCTCGTCGCTGTCGTGGGCCTGCAGGACGGACTCGCCGTCCTCGCCGGTCCGGATGCGAACGGCCTCCTCGACCGGGAGGACGAACAGCTTCCCGTCACCGACGGACCCGGTGCGCGCGTGGCGCAGGATCACCTCCTTGACGATCCCCGCGTCCTTGGTCTCCACGACGCACTCGATCTTGAGCTTCGGCCGCAGGTGGACGGCGAGCTCCGAGCCGCGGTAGTGCTCGGTGATCGCCTTCTGCCTGCCCGAGCCCTTCACCTCCGTGATCGAGAGGCTCGGGAAGCCGGCCTCGAGCAAATCCGCGCGGATCGGCTCGAAGGCCTCGTGCCGGATGTAGGCCACGATCATCTTCATGCCGTCGCCTCCCCGGTCATCGCGGTGGCCGTTACGCCGGCGGCCGGTCGCGTCGGCACGCCGTCCGCGACTGGCAGGCCCGGGCCGATCAGCTCGGACGGCGGGATGAACTGTTCCGGATAGCCGTACATCCCGGTCTCGGAGATGTCCAGACCCGCGTCCTCCTCCTCGGCCGTCACCCGCAGGCCGACGGTGTGCTTGATGGCAAAGAACACGACATACGACACGGCGAACACGCAGGCGAACGCGACCGCTACGCCGAGCGCTTGGTCACCCAGCTGCGTGAAGCTGCCCGTGTACCAAAGCCCGCCTTCGCCGACGCCGTTGAGCTCCGCCAGCCGGGGCGCCGTGAAGATGCCGCAAGCGAGCGTTCCCCAGATACCGGCCAAGCCGTGCGCCGAGAGGGCCCCGACCGGGTCGTCGAGCACCTTCTCGATCAGGATCACGCCGTAGACCACGATCACCCCGGCCACCGCCCCGATGATCGGCGCGGCCCAGAACTCGACGTAGCCGGATGGGGCGGTGATCGCGACCAGACCCGCGATCGCGCCGTTGCCGGCCATGCCGACGTCGTAGGTCTTGGTGCGCTGGTACATCACGGTCAGCGCCGCGACCACGCCCGCGGCGGCAGCGAGGTTGGTCACGAGCGCCACCTCGGCGAACCGGTTGCCGATCGCGCCGAGGGTCGAGCCGGGGTTGAACCCGAACCAGCCGAGCCACAGGATCAGCACGCCGAGGCCAACGAGCGGCATGGAGTGACCCGGGATCGCCCGCGGTTTGCCGTCGGGCCCGTACTTGCCGCGGCGTGGCCCGAGCAGGAGCAGCGCCGCAAAGCCCCCGGTCGCACCGATCAGGTGGACCACGGTGGACCCCGCGAAGTCCTGCATGCCGATGTTCACCTGAAGCCACCCACCGCCGAAGATCCAGTGGCTGATCACCGGATAGATCAGCGCAGAGAAGACGACGGCGTAGATCACGTAGGCGCTGAACTTCAGCCGCTCGAGCGTCGTCCCCCACACGATCGCGAGCGAGACGGCGCAGAACACGAATTGGAAGAACAGCAGCGCTGCCGGGCTGATCCCGGCGACGTCGAGCAGCGGGAACTGCTGGGCGGCCTCCGACGGCACAGAGCTGACATCGAGGAAGAACCCGCTGTCGCCGGCTATCTCACCCGCTCCACCGAACGCGAGGGCGAACCCAACAGCCCAATACGCGAGCGCGCAGATCGAGAAGTTGGTGAGGATCTTGACGACCCCGAGGCCGGCGTTCTTCGCGCGCGAGAAGCCCACTTCGAGAAACAGGAATCCTGCCTGCATGAACATGACGAGCACGGCAGCCACGATCACCCAGGTCGTGTTCACCGCCGAGATCGTCTCGTCCAGGGTCGGGCCGTCAGCGGCGAGCGCCGAGCCGGGTGCAGCCAAAAGCAATCCAAGCGGCACTCCGGCCGCCAGGGTGATACGTCTCATGGGTTTGAGCCTCCTTCTCCGAGAGTGAAGGCCACAGTACGAGCGCATCTCCGGCCGGTCTTTATCCAGCTGTCGAAGATTCGCCCGCGGCTTTTCGCCGGCCGGTCGAAGGCGATTCCGGGGCTTGCGGGAAGCGCTAGGCCTTGGTCGGAAGCTTGCCGCCGCGCTCGGTGCCGGCGATCAGCTCGTCGCCGACCTTGTCCTTCGGGATGAAGCCGGACTTCATGCCGAAGTAGACGGCCTGCGGGTGGTGGGCGACGATCGCCACCGTCGACTGCTCGGGCATCACGGCGAAGCCGTCGGACAGGTACATGCCGATCTTGTCGAGCTCCAGCAGGCGCCAGACCTTCTCGTGCTCGGACTGCTCCGGGCAAGCCGGGTAGCCCCACGAGTAGCGGCGGCCCTGGTCGAGCTCGATGCCCAGCCCGCGGCGGACCTCGGAGTGCAGCCACTCGGCGAGGCCCTCGGCGGTCTGCACGCCGAGCCCGTGGGTGAACAGCTGCTCGGCGAACTCGCCGTCCTGCTCGAGCTTGGCCATCAGCTCCGTGACCTCGGGGCCGACGGTCACGCCCTGGAGCGCCACCACGTCTCGCTCGCCGGAGTCGAGCGGCCGGAAGAAGTCGGTCAGGCAGATGCGGTCGTGCTTCGGCTGGCGCGGGAAGACGAGCCGCTCCAGCTCACGCTCGCGATCCTCGGGGTCGAACACGACCAGCTCGTTGCCGTCGGCGGCGGCCGGGAAGTAACCCAAGCGCGCGCGCGGGTGCAGGTAGGTCTGCTCGCGCCACATGCGCTCCAGGCGCGGCTCGAAGTCGTCGCGCAGCAGCGCGTCCCACTCCTCGCCCTTGACGCCCTTGCCGCCCCAGTGCAGCTTGAACAGCACGTGCCGGTCCAGGTAGGGGAACACGTCGTCGAGGTCGACGTCGAGCTCGCGCACGCCCCAGAACGGCGGCTCGGGGATCGGCGCGTCGGTGCGCGCCGACGACCGGACCGAGTCGTCGGTCACCGGCGGGCCGTCGTCGACCTGCTCGCCCTGCTCGCGCAGCTGGCGCGCCTCGTCGCGGATCTTCACGACGAGCCCGTCGCGGGCCTCCCCGTCGACCAGCTTGTCGACCGTGGCGAGCCCGGCGAACGCGTCCTTGCAGTAGAAGACGCCCGGCTCGTAGACCTCGTCGGACTCCTTGCCCTTCGGGTAGAGGATGCGGCGGCCGAAGTCGCGGTTGATCGCGGCGCCGCCGATCAGCACCGGGAAGCCGAGACCGCGCTCGTGCAGCTCCTGGACGCAGGTCGGCATCTGCTTGGACGTCGAGACCAGCAGCGCGCTCAGCCCGATCGCGTCGGCCTCGTGCTCGATCGCCGCGTTGATGATCGTGTCGATCGGGACCTGCTTGCCGAGGTCGACCACCGTGTATCCGTTGTTCGTGAGGATCGTGTTGACGAGCGACTTGCCGATGTCGTGCACGTCGCCGAACACGGTCGCGATCACGACCTTGCCCTTGGTGTGGCCCTCGATCCGCTCGAGGTAGTTCTCGAGCTGCGCCACGGCGCGCTTCATCACGGTGGCCGACTGGAGCACGAACGGCAGGATCAGCTCGCCGGCGCCGAACTTGTCGCCCACCTCCTTCATGGCGGGCAGCAGCACGTCGTTGAGCGTCGGGACGGCGCCGATCTTCTCGACCGAGCGGTCGATCCACTCCTCCACGCCCTCCTTCTTGCGGCGCAGGATGTGGTAGTGCAACGCCTCCTCGGGCTCCATGCCCTCGGTGGGGTCGCCGACCGCGGCCTCCTCGCTCTCACCCTTCTGCTCGAAGTGGGCGATGAAGCGCTCGAGCGCATCCTCACGCCGGTTGAAGACGAGGTCGTCGGTGAGCTCGCGCTCCTCCTCCGGGATCTCGTTGTACGGCGTGATGTGGTTGGGGTTGACCATCGCCAGGTCCAGCCCGGCCTCCACGCAGTGGTGGAGGAAGACCGAGTTGAGCACCGCGCGCGCTCCCGGCGACACGCCGAACGACACGTTCGACACGCCCAGCGACGTCTTCACGCCCGGGATCTCGGCCTTGATGCGGCGGATGCCCTGGATCGTCTCGACGGCCGACGGCCGCCACTCCTCGTCACCGGTCGTGAGCGTGAACGTGAGCGCGTCGAAGATCAGCGCCTCGGGGTCGAGGCCGTGCTCGTCGCAGGCCAGCTCCTTGATGCGCTGGGCGATCTCCACCTTGCGCTCGGCGGTCTTGGCCATGCCGACCTCGTCGATCGTCAGCGCGATCAGCGCGGCGCCGTGCGCCTTGGCCAGCGGGGCGACGACGTCGAGCTTGTCGCGGCCGGCCTCGAGGTTGACCGAGTTGACGATCGCCCGGCCGGGGATCTGCTCGAGCGCGGTCTTGATCACGTCGGGCTCGGTCGAGTCGACCTGGATCGGCGCGGGCTGGCTGAGCGCGATCCGCTTGACGACCTGGCGCATCTGCTCGGCCTCGTCCTGGCGCTCGGTGAGGGCGACGCAGACGTCCAGCACGTGCGCGCCGCCGGTGACCTGGTCCTCGGCGACCTGCACGAGCCCGTCGTAGTCGTCGGCCAGCAGCAGCTCCTTGGCCTTGCGCGAGCCCTGCGAGTTGACGCGCTCGCCGACCAACGTCGGGCGCGGCTCCTGAACGAGCGGCGTGGCGGTCATCATGCTCGACACCAGCGCCGGTCCGCGATCGGGACGCTTGTCCGGGGTACGGCCGCCGACGCGGTCGACGATCGCCGCGATGTGGTCGGGCGTGGTGCCGCAGCAGCCGCCGACGATCGAGACGCCGTAGCGCTCGACGAACTCCTGGAGCACGTTCGCCAGCGGGTCGGGCTGCTCGGGGAAGATCGTCTCGCCCTCGGGGCCCTGGAGCGGCAGGCCGGCGTTGGGGATGCAGTGCACCGGCAGCGGGCTGAACTCGCCGAGGAAGCGGATCGCGTCGCGCATGTCCTCCGGGCCGGTCGAGCAGTTGAGCCCGATCGCGTCGACGTCGAGCGCGAGCAGGGTGGTCAGCACCGCCTGGATGTCGGTGCCGAGCAGCATCTTGCCGCCGTTGGGGAGCAACGAGACGCTGGTCTGGATCGGCACCGAGCGGCCGGTCAGCTTGAATGCCTCGCGTGCGCCGAAGACGGCGGCCTTGACCTCGAGGATGTCCTGGGCCGTCTCGACGATCAGCAGGTCGGCGCCGCCCTCGACGAGCCCGCGCGCCTGCTCGGTGAAGACCTCGACGAGCTCGCCGAACGTGATCTTGCCGAGCGTCGGGTCGTCGCTGGCCGGCAGGTGGCCGGTCGGGCCGATCGAGCCGGCGACGAAGCGGTGATCGCCGGCGGCCGCGCGGGCGAGCTCGGCGGCCTTGCGGTTGATCTCGAGCGTGTGCTCGCCGAGCCCCCACTCCTCGAGCTTGAGCCGCGAGGCCTGGAAGGTGTCCGTCTCGAGCACTTCGGCGCCGGCGGCGATCATCGACTCGTGCACGCCCTGGATCACGTCCGGGCGGTTGAGGACGAGCGCCTCGTGGCACTTGCCCTCGAGCCCGCCGTAGTCGGCCGGCGTCAGCTCGAACTGCTCAAGCGTGGCACCCATGCCGCCGTCGAAGACGACGACGCGCTCACGGGTGGCCTGGATGAAATCGCGCTCGGGAGCCAAGGTTCGCTACATGCTAGCGAACCTTGACACGAATGTGTGAAGGTTTGCGCTAAGGCCGCTTGGACGCTGCGAAAGCGTCCACGATCCCCTCTCCGTAGAAGCCGTTGCGCTCGGTCGTCCCCTCGCACAGCGCGGTGTAGTCCGGCGTCAGGTCCGGGTCCGGGTAGACGAACACGGGCGGGTCCGGGCAGGGGTGGTCCTGCGCGGTCCGCTTGAGCACCCGCTCGACGCTGTCGGGCGAGAGCGTCAGCCCGCCGTGGGCGCGGTCCCTGTGCCCGCGCGCGGCCACGATCAGCGCCGCCACGCCGACGGCGTGCGGCGACGCCATCGAGGTGCCCTGGAGGTACTGGTAGTACGCGCAGTCGCCCTTCGAGCAGTCGGCGAGCACGAACGGCGTGTTCGGCGTGCCGTCCGGGTTGAGCTCGCCGTTCGCGATCGCCAGCGACTTCGGATACGGCGCCAGGATCACGTTGGCGGGGTTGCGGTAGTTCGGCGTGCCGAAGTACTCGCGAATGTCGCCGCCGGGCGCCGACACGTCGGCCTGCTCGAGCCCGTAGTCGGAGTAGTAGGCCTTGCGGGTGCTCGGCCCGACCGAGGTCACGCCGACCACGCCCGGAGCCTCGAGCGGCTCGGACTTGCACGAGTTGTCGATCGCACGCTCGCGCTCGCTGCCGGGCGGGTAGTCTGGGCTCGTCACGTCGATCACCGGCTTGCCGAGGTCGGTGTTGCCGTTGCCCTCGGCCGACACCAGCGTCACGCCGTGCCGGCGCGCGTAGGAGAGCGCCCGCTCGGTGGCCGCGATGATCGTGCGCTGCTCGAGCTGCTCCTCCGGCGAGTCGGCCGGGTTGCTCGAGCAGTTGTAGAGCCACGGATCGATGTAGTACGACATGTTCACCACGTCGACGCCGATCCTTGCGGCGTAGGTGAGCGCGTCCACGCTGGGCTGGAGGAAGAAGTAGCCCGAGTCCTGCCCGGCGCGGATGTTGATCAGCTCGACCTTCGGCGCGACGCCGGCCATGCCGAGCTTGTTGAGCGGCGCGCCGACCGTGCCGGCCACGTGCGTGCCGTGGCCGTCCTCGTCCACGTCCGCCGGGTCGCTGCACGAGCCGTCCGGATCCTCGGCGCAGGCGCCGTCGACCAGCGGGTCGTCGGTGGTGAAGTTACGGCTCAGCGACTTGTTGAAGTTGGGCGCGATGTCGGGATGCGAGCCGTCGATCCCGGTGTCGAGGATGCCCACGCGCACTCCCTTGCCGCGCTGGCGCTTGTACGACTCGGGCGGCGTCGCGTGGATCATCCGCATGTCCCACTGGAGGCTCGCGAACGGCTCGGCCGCGGACGCGCCGGTGTTGACGCGACCGCTGCCGGCCGCGCGTTTGCGCAGCGCGGACATGCGCTCGACCGCGAACGGGTCGCGGGCGCGCACCCGGCTCGCCGGCGCGTAGCCGATCGAGCGGTTGCGGGCGGCGCCGAAGACTGCCCGGCTGCGTGCGACGCGGGCCACGAAACGGGCGCTGGCGGAGCGCACGGTGGCCACCCCGACCTGGCGGTTCTCGCGCACGATCTTGCCGCCGGCGCGCGCTATCGCGGCGTGGGCGGCGTGCAGCGAGGCGCCCTGTTCGTACAGCACCACATAGGTGCGCTTGGCGGGCGTTTGCCTGGCGGCGCCGGCCGTGAGCGGGACGAACAGGCAGACCGCGGCGGCCAGCGCGAGGAAGAGTGTGCGTCGCATGCCGGAATTCCTACCCGACGGCGCCGTTATGTAGACCCGATCAGGCCTCGAGCTCGGCGGTCTCGTTGCGGCGCGAGCTGCCGCGCAGCTGGACCGGCGACGCGTGGAGGGCCCGCAGGCGCAGGTCCTTCCAGGTCATCCCCTCGCTGACGAGAGCCGGCATGCCCATCGTCACCGCGGTCGCGATCTCGACCGCCTGGAGGATGATCCCGTAGGCGAACGCGTCGGTCTTGCCGACGCCGTAAGCGGACAGCACCGCCACGCAGGCGGCCTGGAAGACGCCCAGGTTCGACGGCGTGGCCGGCAGCGCCGCGGTCACGTTGACGGCGAACAGGACCGCGGCGGCGGCGCCCAGTCCGGCGTGCTCGTCGAGGCCGAGGGCGACCAGGAGCAGATAGCAGGCGAGCCACTGGATCGCCCAGGCGGCCAGCTGCATCAGGGCCGCCCAGCCGCCCAGCTTGGGACGCCGGAAGACCTCGAGGCCCGAGCGCACCTGCACCATCGCCCGGCGCGCGACGGCGGCGGCCTGCTGCACACGCTGGAACCGGCTCGGCTTGCCGCGCCGCAGCAGCCACGGCGTGGCCACCACCAGCGCGAGCAACACGAGCGGCGCGACGGTGGCGATCACGAGTGCGTCCTCGCGCCCGCGGAAGATCCCGACGGTGGCGAACATCACCGTCCCGAGCGCCACCAGAGCGAGGATGTTGAGCAGGGTCTGGGAGACGATCGAGCCGAGCACGACCGGGAAGCGGTCGCGCATGCGCCCCAGTCGGCGAGCCACGATCAGCGCGCGCGACGGCTCGCCCAGTCGTGCAGGCATCGTGGCCGACATCAGCACCCCGATCATCGTGCCGCGTGCGGTGTCGCGCCGGCGCACGCGGACCCCGGGCAGCGCCGCGCGCAGGATCGCGTGCCAGGCCTCGGCGCGGAGCAGCATCGAGGCGCACATCAGAGCGAACGCGAGCAGCACCCAGATCGGCGTCGCCGCCAGGAGCGCGCGGCCGATCGGCTCGAGGCCGATCCGGTCGAGCGCGAGGGCGGTCAGGCCGATGCCGACCGCCGCCCCTCCCACGACGGCGCCGCGGCGCGCCAGCTTGGCGGCGCGGCGACGGCTGCTGGGCGCGTCCTTCACCTCGAGCGACGGCAGTCGCCGCGGGCGCTGGCGCGGGCCCGGCTCGGCCGGGGCGAAGCCGACGTTCGCGGCCACGCGCGCCGCCCGGGTCGTGGGCTGCGGCTGTTCGATTGCCTCCTCGTAGACCTCCATCACCTCGCCGGTCACCTGCGGCCAGGCAAAGCGCTCGGCGCGCTCACGGGCGGAGCGGGCCATGCACTGGCGCCGCTCGGGATCGAGGGCGAGGTCGCGCAGCGCCTCGCCCAGCTCGACCGGGTCACCGGGCGGCACGAGCAGGCCGTCCTGGCGCGAGCGCACGACGTCGCGGTAGCCGGCGATGCGCGAGGCGACCACCGGGGTAGACGACGCGAACGCCTCGGTCAGCACCATGCCGAAGCTCTCGCCGCCGAGCGAGGGCGCGCAGAGCAGGTCGGCGTCGCCGAGCAGGCGCCACTTCTCCTCCTCGGTGACGCGGCCGGCGATCTCGACGCCCTCGGTCTCGAGCAGCAGCGGCGCGACCTCCTCCTGGGTGGCGCCGGCCACCGTCAGCCGGGCGTCCACGCCGGCGCCGCGCAGCGCCTCGAAAGCGCGCAGCAGCACGGGCAGTCCCTTGCGCCCCTCGGCGCGCCCGACGAACAGGATCTCGAGCCGCTCGTGCGGGCGGGCGACACTCGGCCGCGCGGCCGACAGGTCGACGCCGTTCGGGACGATCCGGTAGCGGCCGCCGTAGTAGCGGCGGGCCGTCCACTCGGCCGCCTCCGAGACGGCGATGCGCGCGTTCAGCTTCGAGTAGAGGCGCCGGAATCCGGCCACGTTCGCGGCGAACGAGTTCGCGACCCAGCTCGTCGAGTAGGTGTGAAACGTGCCGACCGTCGGCACGCGCGCGGACTCGATGGCGAACGGGCTGACGGCGAACGCGTTCGGCTCGTGGACGTGGACCACGTCGTAGCCGCCGGTGCGCAGCTCCTTGCCCAGCGTGGCCATCGCCTCCGGGAACCAGGACAGGTTGGACACGGCCCCGTTCATCGGGAGGCCGAGCGTGCGCCCGAGCGGGATCAGGTAATCCGGCATCGGGCGCCGCTCCGGGCGGGCGCCGCGGTGAAGCACACGCGCCAGGCGGTCGTCGGGGTCGTACGGGGCGAGGAGGCGCGCCTCATGTCCCTGGGCCGTCAGCTCCTGGGCGAGAGCTTCTGCGTGGCGGCCCACACCACCTGGATACGTGTACGAGTAGGGCGATACGAGCGCTACACGCACACGCGGATGGTAGCTGCCCGCCGGTCGTTACCCCTGGGCGGGCAGAGGCGCCGCCTTCACGCTGCCCTCTCGCTTCGCGTCCGTCTGCGGCAGCAGGCGCAGCGTCACGACCAGGAAGCCGATGCCGCTCAACAGCAGGGCGAACCCCATCACGATCGCGAACGTCGCGACCGACTCGGCGAAATACGCGGTGTTGAGCGCAGTGCTCAGCGCGGTCTCCGTGACCCAGAGCTGGCGGATCGGGTTCTCGACCGGCTTGCCGCTCTTCGGGTCGGTGGCCGCCTGCTTCTCGTCGTCGGTCGGCTTGCCGTTGTCGTCGAGGAAGCGGCCGATCTCGGCGTAGGTCAGCCCGCCGGTCGCCTCCAGCGTGTGCTTGCGCATCACGTTTGCGAAGGCCTCAGCCTCCGAGCCGGTGTCGACCTTCTGGTTCGGGATGGTCGAGTCGGGCGTGCCGACGATGTGCTCGCGGGCGAGGTCGTCGTGGACGCGATCGCGGCCGTTGAAGCCGACGATCGTGGCCCCGATGCCGAGGGCGATCAAGATGATGCTGGCGGCGATACCGCCGTACCTGAACAACCTGCGCATGATGGTTTTCCTCCGAAGTTGGCGTCGGAGGCACTATCGGCGCGCGCGGCGTGACCCGGCATCCGGGCCGGTCACGCAAAACCGTGCGGCAAAACCGCAAGACTGTGTCGGGTTGACCGAGCAGCGCAACTACGTGAAGTACACGTTCCTCAAGGTCGATCCCGCCTGGCGGCGGCGGTCGGCTGAGGAGCGGGCGGCCGACAAGGCCGAGTTCCTCGCCGCCTGCCGCGAGTTCGGCGCCGACCACTTCCTGCGCGCCTATTCGCTGGTCGGCACGCGCGGCGACTGCGACCTGATGGTGCGCGCGCTCGCGCGCACGCTCGAGCCGATCCACGAGCTGCACGTGCTGCTCAACCAGAGCGGGCTGATGCGCTACGCCGAGATCGCCCACTCCTATCTCGCGATGACGAAGGAGTCGCCCTACTCGGACGAGCCCGACAAGCCGCTCGCGCCACGAGCGGGCGCCGACTCGAAGTACTTCATCGTCTACCCGATGTGGAAGAAGCGCGACTGGTACCGCCTGCCGGGCGAGGAGCGCATGCGCATCATGCGCGAGCACATCGAGGTCGCCCGCCGCTTCCCCGGCATCGACACCAACACCGCCTACTCGTTCGGCCTGGACGACCAGGAGTTCGTGGTCGCCTTCGACGCCAACGACCCGGCCGAGTTCCTCGACCTAGTCCAGGAGCTGCGCGCGACCGAGTCGAGCACCTACACCGAGTCCGAGACGCCGATCTTCACCTGCATCTCGGTGTCGCTGGAGCGAGCGCTGGACGCGCTCGACGGCGAAGCGGTGCGGGCGCCGGCGTAGGCCGCCGCGAGCGAACCGCCCCGCTGCGACGAAGCCCGCGGCGCTAAGGGACGCGGCTGCGCGCCGCGTCCAGCAGCTCTTCGGTCGTCGTCAGCTTCACGCGCGGGCGTCCGTGGGGTTCGCCGGCGGCCTTCTCGGCCGCGTCGATGGCTTCCCAGCCGGCGTAGGTGACGTGCCCGGGCGCGCGTTCGGCGAGCAGCTCCTCGAGCGCCTCGCGGCTTGGGTCGGCCGGCTCGTTGAGGCGGCCGGCGTCCATGTCCTCGAGCAGCTCGTCGACGGTCTCCTGGGCGTCGCGCTTGTTGGTCCCGATGATCCCGGTCGGGCCGCGCTTGATCCATCCGACCACATAGTCGCCGCGCAGCTGCTCGCCGTTCTCGTCGAGGATGCGCCCGGCCTCGTGCGGGATCGTCCCGCGCTTCTCGTCGAACGGGAGCCCTTCCAGCGGGGTGCCCTTGTAGCCGATCGAGCGGAACACGAGCCCGCAGCTGAGCTCCTCGATCGTGTCGGTCGAGCAGGCGCGCAGCCCGGTGCCCTCGTCGCGCAGCTCGTTGCGGCAGATGCGGATGCCCTCGACGTGACTCTCGCCCAGCAGCTCGAGCGGCGAGACGAGGAAGCGCAGCACGATCCGGCGCCGCTTGCCCTCCGGCGAGCGGCCCGCGTAGCCGGTCAGGATGTCGACGTTCTTGCGTGCGGTCGCGCTCGCCTCACCCTCCAGCCAGGCGCGGCTGAGCGGGTCGAGCTCCACGTCGCGCGCGTCGACGAACACGTCGGCGTCCGTCATCTCGCCGAGCTCGAGCAGCTCCGGGTTCGTGAACGCCGCCTGGGCGGGGCCGCGCCGGCCGAGCACGACGATCTCCTCGATCTTGCTCTCGGAGAGCACGTCGAGCGCATGGTCGGCCACGTCGGTCTGGGCCAGCTCGTCGCGCGTTAGCGCGAGCATCCGGGCCACGTCTGCGGCCACGTTGCCGTTGCCCACCACGATCGCGCGCTCGCAGGACAGGTCGAATTCGAGCTCGCGGTAGTCGGGGTGGCCGTTGTACCAGGCGACGAACTCCGTGGCCGCCCAGCTGCCGGGCAGGTCCTCCCCGGGGATGCCCATGCGCCGGTCGGTCTGGGCGCCGACCGCGTAGATCACCGCGTGGTAGCGGGCGTGCAGGTCGTCGTGCGTGACCTGCGTGCCGTACTCGACGTTGCCGAAGAAGCGGAACTCCGGGTGCGACGCGGTTTTCTCGTAGACGCGGCTGACCGCCTTGATGTTGGGGTGGTCGGGCGCCACGCCCCCGCGCACCAGGCCCCAAGGCGTCGGCAGGCGGTCGTAGACGTCGACCTGCACGTCCAAGTCAGGGCGTGACTTGCAGTTGAGCAGGTGCCCGGCGGCGTAGAAGCCGGACGGCCCCGAGCCGATGATCGCCACGCGCAGCATGGACGGCCCAGTCTAGAAGCGGGCCCGCGCGCGGAGTGGCCCGATTCCGCCGCAGGCGCGGAGCTAGCCCCGCCGTCCCTTGCCGTGTGATCCGGCGACGGCCTCCTCGTCCTCCATCACCAGATCGATGGCGGACACGGTCTCGACGGACTTGACGGTGACCTCCTCGTCGGCCTCGGCCTCGAGCTCCTCGACCTCGACGTCCTCGTCCTCCTCGACCTCGACGCCCTCGTCGCCGGACTCGGCGTCGTCGCCGTCGTCCTCGTGGGGCTCGACCTCCTCGGTCTCGGCCGCAGGCATCTCCGTGGTCTCGGCCGAGGACGGCTCCTCGGTCTCGGCGACCGGCAGATCCTCCATCCGCGGCTCGGCATCCTCCTCGGAAGCGGCCTCCGAGGGAGCGGCCTCCGCGCGGGCGGCCTCCGCCTCCGCGGCCTCCGCCTCGAGGGTGGCCGCCGGCGGCAGCTCCTCGATCTGGGGCTCGGGCTCCGGCTCGGCCTCCCGCTCGGGATCCTCGGTCACGGCACTGACGTCGGAAGCGAGCTCCACGAGGGCGGGCGAAGCGACCTCGGGCTCGACGACCGGCTCGGCCTCGAGGACCGGCTCGGCCTCAGCGACCGGTTCCGGCGCGTCGGCGAACGCCGGTCCGGACTCCGCGATCGGCGCCCGCGAGGCGGCGGCGGGCCTCTCCGGCGCGCTCATGTCGGTCGCCGGCGCCGGCTTGTCCGCCGACACGATCATGGTCCCGCCGACCAGGTCGCCGAGGCGGCCACGGCGCTCGCGGGTCGCCAGCATCACGATCAGCCCGACCAGGTAGAAGAAGAGCCCGTCGATCAGCCGCAATACGGTCCGCAGCGCGACTTCGCGCATGCCGGCCGGCTGGCCGTTGACGTCCACAACGCGGATGTTCATCACGCGCTTGCCGAGCGTCTGGCCGTTGCCCGACTCCATTGCGAAGTAGTAGTAGAGCGCCCAGCCGATCCCCACGGCGATGAGGGCGCCGCCCGCGTCGGGCGCGTCCAGCTTCCCGGCGGCGGCCAGGATCACGGCGTACCCCACGGCGACGATCGCAAGATCGATCAGCGCGGCGAGCACGCGGCGGTTGTCCAGCGCAGAGCCGGAAGCGGGCATGGCGGATGCACGAGCCATGGTGTTCACACCCCCTAGATCGGCCGTTTGGGGTGGTCCCCTTAGACCCGCAAGGGCCGCTTGGACGGCGGTGAGACATGATCCGCCTCCAATGGAGCGCGTGGCGGTAGCCGACCTCGGCTCGAACTCGTGGCGATTGGTCGTCTACGGCTACGAGCCCGGCACCCCCTGGTGGAGCCCGGTCGACGAGATCCGCGAAGCCGTGCGCATCGGCGCCGGGATGGGCGAGCGGCGCGAGCTGCAGCCCGAGCGGATCGACCGCGCCGTCCACACCGCGGCCGTGTTCGCGTCCTTCTGCCGGGCATCTGGGATCGACACCGTGGAGGCGGTCGCCACCAGCGCGATCCGAGACGCCGCCAACAGCGAGGAGCTGCTGGGCGCCATCCGCGCGCAGACCGGGCTCCAGCCGCGCGTGATCAGCGGGCGCGAGGAGGCCCGCTACGGCTGGCTCGCGATCGCCAACTCGACGACGCTCGACGACGGCTTCGGGCTCGACATCGGGGGCGGCAGCATCCAGGTGATGCGGATCGCCGGCCGGCGGCTGGCGGAGGCGGACTCGCTGCCGCTCGGGTCGGTGCGCGTCAGCGAGGAGTTCCTGCCCGGCGAGAAGGCGCCCGCCAAGGCGATCAAGGCGCTGCGCAAGCGCGTCGAGGCCGACCTGGAGGAGCTCGGCTGGTGGGGAGAGGGCGGGCGGCTCGTGGGAATCGGCGGCACGATCCGCAACCTCGCGATGGCGGCGATGCGGCGCGCCGAGCTCCCGCTCGCCGACGTGCAGGGCTTCGCGCTCGGACGCGATGCGCTCGAGGATCTGATCGACGTGCTCGCCACCCGGCCCGCCTCGAAGCGCGGCGAGCTGAGCGGCATCAAGCCGGACCGCGGCGACGTGATCCTCGGCGGGGCGCTGGTGCTGGCGGCCGCGATCGACAGCGGCGGCTTCGAGGGCATCGAGGTCACCGAGGCGGGCCTGCGCGAGGGCGTCTTCTTCGAGCGCCTGCTCGGCGACCGCGAGCTGTTCGACGACGTGCGCGTGGAGTCGGTCGAGAACCTCGCCCACCGCTTCAACAGCGAGCCCGATCACGTCGGCCGCGTGGCGACGCTGTCGCTCGAGATGTTCGACGGGCTTGCCGCCGCCGGGCTGCACGAGCTGGGCGACGCGGAACGCGAGCTGCTCTGGGCCGCCTGCGTGCTGCACGACATCGGCACGGCGATCGACTACGAGGACCACCACCGCCACTCGGCCTACCTGATCACCAACGCCGGCCTGCCCGGGTTCGACCCGCGCGAGCTGGTCCTGATCAGCCTGATCGCGCGCTACCACCGCAAGGGCGACCCCGACGCCTCCGAGCTGGGCGCGCTCGCGCAGCAAGGCGACGCCGAGCGGCTTCGGCTGCTGTGCGCGATCATCCGCCTGGCCGAGCAGCTCGAGCGCAGCCGCGACGGGGCGATCCGCAACGTCAGCGTCGCCACCGCGAACGGCGCCGTCCGGCTAGCCGCCGACGGCGACCCTGCGCTGGAGACGACCGTCCCGATCTGGGCGGCCCGCCAGAGCGCCGGCCTGCTCGCGGAGGCGCTCGACCGCGAGGTGGAGATCGCGTGATCCGGCGAGCCGCGGCGTCGCTGCCGCTCGCGATCGTGGCGCTCGACGTGGCCGTGGTGGGGGTGCTGCTGCCGGACATCCGGCTCGACCTCGGGTCGTCGGCGTCCGGCGGGCAGTGGGTGCTGAACGCGTACCTGCTGGCGGCCGCCGTGGTGCTGTTCGTGCCGCGCCGGGCGCCGCTCGCCGCGGGCGCGCTCGCGCTCGCCGCCGGCGCGGTTGTCTGCGCCACGGCCGACTCGACCGCCGCGCTGGTGGCCGGCCGCGCCGTGGAGGGCGCGGGCGCCGGTGCCCTGCTCGCCTACGTCGCGACGCCCCAGCTCGCCCTGCCCGCGCTGGCGCTGGCATTCGGCCCGCTGCTGGGCGGGGTGCTCGCGCAGGAGAACTGGTGGCACCTGTACTTCTGGGCGGGCGTGCCGCTCGCCGTCGCAGCAGCAGCCGGCGCGGCACTGACGCCGCCGCCGCGCGACGAGCGCACGGGTTCGCTGCTGTTCGCCGCCGGCCTGGTCGCGATCGTCGTCGTGCTCGTCCAGGCCGAGCCGTGGGGGCTCAGCTGGCCGGCGCTCGCGCTCGCCGCCGCCGGGTTGGGCGTCGCGCTGCGCAGGCTGCCCGGCGCGGTATTCGCCTGGGCCACGCTCGCCGGCTGCCTGACCGCCCTGCTGTTCCTGATGCCGGAGTACTTCCAGCTCGTGCGCAACCTGTCCGGGTCACGCAGCGGGATCCTGATGCTCGCACTGACGCTTCCCACGGTCTGCGTTGCGCTGGTCGGGAAGAGGCTCCCCGCACTCGGCGTCGCCGGCGCGATCTGCGCCGCCGCCGGCCTGGCCCTGCTGATCGCGATCGAGCCCCACTCGCGCTACGCGCTGCTGATCGTCGCGCTCGGACTCGCGGGCACCGGGATCGGAGCGGTCGCAAGCGGGCTGCGCGGGGCAGGGGTCGAGCCGCTGCTCGCCGGCGCCGCGCTCGGTCTCGCGGTCGCCGGGGCGGGCTTCCAACTCGAGCAGGCCGACCAGCGCGACTCGGGCGCGACCTTTCAGGACGCGCTCGCGTCCGGCGTGAGCTGGGCAGCGGTGCTCCTGCTCGCGCTGCTGGTCGCGGCGGCGTTCGCGCTCGCCGCTACGCGAGCGTCGTCCGAAGCTCGCCCAGCTGCGGAGAGCTGACGACCACCTCGTCGCCCGGCTTCAGCCACACCTTGGGGTCGCGCAGGCTGCCGACGCCGGAGGGCGTGCCGGTCGCGACCACGTCGCCCGGCTCGAGCGTCATCAGCATCGACAGGTACTCGATCAGCGCCGGAACCGAGTGGACCAGGTCGGCGGTCGAGCTCTCCTGCATCCGTTCGCCGTTGAGGTCGAGGGCGATCCCGATCGCGTTGTGCGGTCCCGCCTCGTCGGGCGTGACCAGCGCCGGGCCGAACGGCGCCGCCCCGTCGAAAGCCTTGCCCGGCATCCACTGCGGCGTCTTGAACTGATAGTCCCGGGCCGACAGGTCGTTGAGCAGCGAGTAGCCGGCCACGTGATCGAGCGCGTCGGCGGCGGCGATGTCCTTGCCGGACTTGCCGATCACGAACGCCACCTCGGCCTCGTAGTCGACCTTCGAGCTCCAGTGCGGCAGCTCCACGGTCGCCCCGTCGGGCCGCAGCGAGGTGGCGAACTTCGCGAAGAACGCCGGCGTCTCGGGCGCCTCGCGGCCGCCCTCCTCGGCGTGCGCGCGGTAGTTGAGGCCGATGCAGATGATCTTGCCCGGGCGGTCGATCGGCGGCAGCAGCTCAGCGCCCGGCACCTCGTCGCCGGCCGAGGCGGACTCGAGCCCGCCCGCGGCGACGAGCGCCTGGAGGCCGCCGGCGGGCGCGTCGCGCACCGCGAGCACCTGCCCGTCGCTGAGGATGCCGGCGCGCGGTCCCTCGTCCGTCGCGTAGTTGACGAATCGCATGGAGCGGGAGCCTATGCGTACCCTGGTCGCGTGGCCGATGACCTACCCACCGGACGCTGGCGGCGAGCCGCCAAGGTCGGCAGGCTGGCGGGCGGCCAGACCGCCCGCGGATACGCCACCAAGGCCGCCAACCTGACCCGCTCGGAGGAGGGTCGCCGCGACGCCGCGGCGCGCCGCCAGATGGAGGCGGCCGAGCAGATCTTCGAGGTGCTCGGCCAGATGAAGGGCGCCGCGATGAAGGTCGGCCAGGTTGCCTCGTTCATCGACACGGGCGCCTTCCCGCCGGAGTTCCAGGAGCGCATCCAGGCCAAGCTGGCCGAGCTGCGCGACGCCGCCCCACGGGTTCCGTTCGGGCGCATGCGCAAGGTGATCGAGGACGACCTGGACGAGCCACTGAAGGACGTGTTCGCCGAGTTCGGCGAGGAGGCCGTGGCAGCCGCCTCGATCGGGCAGGTCTACCGCGCCCGCCTGCACGACGGGCGCGACGTCGCGGTCAAGGTGCAGTACCCGGGCGTCGCGCAGGCGGTCCGCGCCGACCTCCAGAACCTGGGCTTGATCATGCGCGTGGCGAAGCGAATGGCGCCCGGCATGGACGCGAAGGCGATGACCCGGGAGATCCGCGAGCGACTGACCGACGAGCTCGACTACGAGCACGAGGCACAGCAGCACCGCGCGTTCGCGCGCTCGTGGCGCGGTCACCCGTTCATCTACGTGCCGCCGGTCGTGACCGAGCTGTGCAGCGAGCACGTGCTCGTCTCGGAGTGGGTCGAGGGCACCGGGTTCGAGGAGATCAGAGCGGCCGACCGCGCCACGCGCGACCGCTTCGGGGAGATCGTGTTCCGCTTCTTCTTCGGCTCGCTCTACCGCAACGGGCACTTCTCGGGCGATCCGCATCCCGGCAACTACCGCCTGATGGAGGACGGCCGCGTGGCGTTCCTCGACTTCGGCATGACCAAGCGCGTGGAGCGCGCCGATCTCGAGGCCGAGATCGCCGCCGTGCGCTACGGCATGGACGGCGACGTCGAGGGCCTGCACCGCCGGCTCGGTGCGATGGGCTTCTACGACCCCGAGGACGAGCAGGTGACCGCCGAGGCTGTCTTCGACCACTTCCACGACGTCACGCGCTGGTACATCGAGGACCGCGAGCTGACGATCGACCGTGAGCTCGTGTCCCAGGTGCTGATCGACTTCGGCGACCCGCGCTCGCGCCACTGGCCGCTCATGCGGCGCGAGACGATGCCGCCCCAGGCGATGCTGGCGCGCCGCATGGAGGCGCTCACGCTGGGCGTGCTGGGCCAGCTCGGGGCGACGGCCAACTGGCACCGGATCGCGCGCGAGTGGCTGTTCGACGACGCCCCGTCCACGCCGCTGGGCGAGCTGGAGCAGCCCTTCCACAGCCGCGCGGCCGCCTGATGGCTCCCAAGGCGGGGCGCCAGGCGACCGCGGCGCTGCGCGAAGCCGACCCGGTGATGGCGCGGCTGATCGAGGCCAACGGCGCGCTCGTGCGCCGCGACCTCAAACGCGAGCGCCCCGGCGACGCGTACGGCACGCTGGTGCGCGCGATCGTCGGCCAGCAGCTGTCGAGCAAGGCCGCCGCGACGATCTACAAGCGCGTGCTCGAGCTGTTCGGCGGACACGCGCCGACGCCGCGCCAGCTGCTCGGGGCCGACCCCGACGAGATGCGCGCCGCCGGGCTGTCGCGCGCCAAGGTCGCCTACCTGCGCGACCTCGCCGGGCACGTCGAGGAGGGCACGCTCGAGCTGGAGCGGCTGCCCGACCTATCCGACGAGGAGGTCGCGGCGCAGCTGACCGCGATCAAGGGGCTCGGCCAGTGGACCGCGGACATGTTTCTCATCTTTCATCTCGGCCGCCCCGACATCCTGCCCGTCGGCGACCAGGGCATCCGCCGGGCGATCCAGCTCGAGTACGGCCTGCGCAAGCTCCCCGACGCCAAGCGCATGCGGCAGATCGCCAAGCCCTGGCAGCCCCACCGCACGCTCGCGTGCCTCTATCTCTGGAGCTCACTCGACAACGCGCCGGCCTGATCGCCGGCGACGCAGCAGATCAGCTCCGCCCCCTCGAGCCCCTCCAGCCGGTGCTCGCGCGCGGCGAGCAGCTCGGGGTCGGTCGCGAGCTCCTTGAACGCCGCCAGGCTCGGGTACCAGACCGCGATCACCTCGTCGTAGCGCTGCGCGCCGATGACCGTCAGCTTCGCCTCGCTGTGCCAGAGGATGCGCCCGCCGACGCGGTGGAGCACCGCGGCGGCCACGACGCCGTAGCGCAGGTAGGCCTCCCGGTCGCGGTAGCGGTTGAGGTTCAGCATGACCACCGGCACGTCGCCGTCGCCGCCGGCGAGCGCCTCCAGCTCGGCGAACTGCTCGGCTCCCGGCTCGACCGACATCAGGCCGGCGCCCCGAAGGCGGCGAGCATCGCGTCCGCGATCTCGCAGCCGCGGTCTTCTTGGAGGAAGTGCGCCGCGCCCTCGATGCGCACTTGCTCGCCCGCGGTCGGGATCAGCTGCGTGAACTGCTCGCCGGCCTTCGGGAACGGGAACACGGGATCGGTGTCGGAGAACGCGACCAGCGCGGGCTCGTCCCAGCTGCGCAGCGCGTCGGTGACCGCCTGCATCTCGGGCACGCCCGGGTCGTCCGGCGACAGCGGCACGAGCAGCGGGAAGCGCTGCGCGCCCGCCTTGCTCTCGGGGTTGGGGAAGGGCGCCTCGTAGGCGGCCACGACGTCCTCGGGCAGGTCGGTGGTGGTCGCCCCCTGGATGATCATCCCGACCGGCAGGTCGGGCGTGCGCTCGGCGAACTCGCGCCAGGCCATGAAGCCCTTGCTCACCCGGCCCGTGAACAGGCCGGTGTTGAGGATCACGAGCCGGCCGACCCGATCGGCGTGCTCGACGGCCCAGCGCAGCCCGATCGGACCGCCCCAGTCCTGCACGACGACGGTCACGTCCTCGAGCTCGACCTGGTCGAGGTGCCGGGTGACCGTCTCGCAGTGGCGCTCGTACGTGTACCAGGCCTGGTCGGTCGGCTTGTCGGAGCGGCCGAAGCCGACCAGGTCCGGGCAGACGACGCGGTGCCCCTCGCCGACGAGGCGCTCGAGCATGTGCCGGTAGAGATAGCTCCAGCTCGGCTCTCCGTGAAAGCAGAGCACGGTCGAGCCGCTGCCCTCGTCGACGTGGTGCAGGCGAAGGCCGTCGACCTCGACGTAGTTGGGCTCGTAGGAGTAGCCCGGCAGGTCCTCGAAGCGTTCGTCGGGTGTGCGAAAGACGTCCATCGGCCCAGTCCTTTCGTCAGCGGCTGATGACCGCGTCCCAGATGTCCGTGAGTGTCTGCACCGCGACCTCCGGCTCGACGCGCGGCTCGCGCCCGAACGTGTCGGTCAGGTAGGTCTCGTTCATGCGGTTGAGCGCGCGGGCGATCTCGGCCAGGTTGTCCGGCGGCTGGCGCCCCGCGTAGCCGAGCTCGCGCAGCGCCTGCTCGGCGAGCGCGTCGAAGCGGCGGCGCATCTCCGCGTAGCCCGGCGCGAGCTCCTCGTCGCCGGCCGCCGCCTCCCCGATGCAGCGGAGCAGCGGGCCGTGGCGCATGTACACCGCGACGGCGGCCTCGAACGCCTCGCGAGTTGCCGTCCCCGGATCGACCGTGCCCGCCTGAACGAGGCTGAGCTGGGCCTGGTAGATGCCCTCGACGGCCTCGCGCGCCGTGCCCAGCAGCAGGTCGAGCAGGTCGTCGAAGTGGCGGTAGAAGATCGTGCGCCCGAGACCGGCCTCGCGCATCACCGCGTCCACGCTCAGCTCCGCGTAGGAGCGCGTGCGGACCAGCTCGGTGGCGGCCGCGATGATCCGCTGGCGGCTCTCGCGGCGGCTCAGTCGCGCCCTCGCGCGGCGCCGCATGGGGGTCGCTGCCTGGGTCTCGGTGGCCATCTCGAGGAGGCATCATACAGAAGTTGACACCGTGTCACACACTGTGTACGCTGCGCCGCCGATGACAGCACGGCGCGCACTCGTCCTGGCCCTCGCAACCTCCCTCGCGCTCCCCGCCGCGGCCCAGGCGCGCCCTGCGTCGGCAGCCAAGGACGGTCGCCCGAACATCCTCGTCGTGATGACCGACGACCAGGCGCAGGCCGACGTGGCCCACATGCCGAACGTCAAGCGCCTGCTCGCCCGGCGCGGCACCACGTTCGCCGACGCGGTCGACTCGTTCCCCCTCTGCTGCCCCTCGCGAGCCACGTTCATCACCGGTCAGTACGCCCACAACCACGGCGTCGGAGGCAACTTCTGGCCGTTCGGCTGGTACGGCATGAAGCACCGCGCCAACACCCTCCCGGCGTGGCTCCAGCAGGCCGGCTACCGGACCGCGCTGATCGGCAAGTGGCTGAACGGCTACGGGGCGCGCGACGCGCACGGCGAGGTCCCGCACGGCTTCACGATCTGGCGCGGGCTGCTCGACGTGTCGGCCTACGACTACCACAACTTCGTGATGAACCAGAACGGCAAGCTGAAGAGCTGGGGCGACCCTGACTTCGCGCGCAAGCTGGTCGAGTTCGCCAAGATCGAGGTGACCCCCAACCCCGGCGGACTGCAGGGGGTGCTCGCGCAGCTGCGCAAGTTCTTCGGCCCGCCGCCGTACACCTACTGGGGCGCCGAGGATCCCGAGGACTACTCGCCCGACGTGACCGGCGGGATCACCGAGCAGCTCGTGCGCGCCGAGGCCAAGTCGAAGAAGCCCTTCTTCATCTGGTGGTCACCGGCCGCCCCGCACCGAGAGGACGTGGCGACGACGCTGATGGGCCGTCCCGGCCGCGACCCGCGCCCGGCGCCCCGCTACGCGGCCAAGAGCTCGCAGTACAAGCTGCCCAAGCCGCCCAGCTTCAACGAGACCGACTTCGCCGACAAGCCGTCCAACATGCAGAACGCCGCGAAGGTGATGACGGCGGCGCAGATCCAGCAGCTCCAGCTCGACTACGAGGGCCGCATCGGCTCGCTGCTGGCGGTGGACGACCACGTCAAGAAGCTGATCGGGACCCTGAAGCGGACCCACCAGCTCAAGAACACGCTGATCGTCTTCCTGTCGGACAACGGCTGGCTCCAGGGACAGCACCGTGTCACGGGCGACAAGTTCCTCCCCTACGAGGAGTCGATCCGCATCCCGCTGATCGTCCGCGGGCCGGGCGTGCCTGCCGGCAAGACGATCGAGGGGCAGGTGGCCAACATCGACTTCGCCCCCACGCTGGTCGACGCCGCCAACGCGAGGGCCGGCCGCAGGATGGACGGCGTCTCGCTCCTGCCGACGCTCCGCAACCCGCGCAAGCGCCCGGACCGGGTGATCGAGATCGAGGCGCTCGAGCGGCTGTTCGAGGGCGACATCCCGGTGAACGCCTGGGACCGGCCCTACAAGGGCGTGCGCACCGACCGCTACACCTACGTCGTCTACGAGGAGACCGGCGAGCAGGAGCTCTACGACCGCCGCAAGGACCCGTACCAGCTGACCAACATCGCGGGGAACCCGGCCTACGCGCAGATCAAGGCGAAGCTCGCCAGACAGCTCGCCAGGCTCGATCGGTGCAAGGGCCGCTCGTGCAACCTCACGCCGTGAGGGCCGCCGTCCTACTGGCCGCCGGCGCGTTTGCCTCGTGGGGGGCCGCGCCGGCGTCGGCGGCCACCCTCGGCGGCCTCCACGACGCTCGCTACTGCGAGATCATCGAGCTCAAGGGCGCGCCGCCGAGCGCGACCGCCACGGTCTGGAACACGATCGGCCTGAACGGGTGCCCGGCCGCGTGGTGGAACGCGTTCGACGCGGCCGACCTCGCCAAGGAGCGCGGCGCCACGCTGGTCGTGCTGAATGGCCCGCGCCACTTCCTGATGGACTCGGTGACCGCCACGCCGGGCCGCGTGCGCTCATTCCACGGCGAGAAGCTGCGCCGGGTGGCGACGATCCCGATCCGCAGCGCGGCGGACCTCGCCCGCACGGCATACACCGATCGCGTCATCGAGCGCGGCAACGTCTGGCATTGGAAGAAGGGGCGGCGCGTGTACGAGCTGGTCGCGCCGGGCGGGGACGTCTACGTGATGCAGGCCTACTCGCAGATCGTCGATCCCCGGCTCGCGATCGGGAAGCTGCGCGGGCTCGGCCGCCGGCTCGACCCGCCGACGGGCTGGCGCTATCGCTCGCGCGTGCTGAAACGACCGCTCGCGGTGGGCGCGAAGGGCGAGGCGACGATCGTCCAGGACGAGCTCCAGAACACCTACCAGCTGGTCAGCACGGCCCGGCCGGCCGGACGCCGCAAGCGCCACGCGGTATCGATCGACGGCAAGACCAAGATGATCAAGACGCCGAAGACGCCGGGCACGATCGAGGACCACGGCACGCTCACGGGCACGCCGTTCGGGCGCGGCAAGGTCGAGATCGTCGTCAGGCTGGCCGGCGGCAAGGCGACCGGCACGTTCACGATGCTGTTCGCGAAGGGCTCGATCACCGGCAGCGTCGACATGCCGTTCACGATCGCCGGCGGTGAGATCGACTTCCGCGGCACCGCGACCTTCACGGGCGGCACCGGGGCGTACCGCGGCATCACCAGCGGCACGCTCCAGGTTCACGACCACAACACCCTGGACGGGCAGAACGGCGTCGTCTCATTGGAGGGGTCCGCCAGGTTCTAGGGCGGTGGCAGGGGTGGCGCGAGCGTGCCGCTGTCAGCGCACGCTTGCGCCAGCCGCTCGTGCAGGCGCACCCGCTCGCGCTCGGCCGCCTCGTCACGCGCGCGCCCGGTGTGCTTGTCGACCAGGTTGACCGCCTCGTGCGGATCCGCCTCGAGGTCGTACAGCTCGTACTCGGGCGCCTGGCGGCCTGACGGGTCGAGGTAGATCGCGTACTTCCAGCGCGCGTCGCGCACGCAGCGGATCCGGTTGGGCTGACCCGGCACGTCCTGGAAAGCCGTCGCCGCCTGATGGTCGTCGTAGGTGAACAGCACAGCGTCGCGCACGGACTCCTCGCCGCCGCTGAGGATCGGTCCCAGGTCGCGACCGTCGAAGCGCCCGGCGTCGCCCGCCTCGCCGGTCAGGCCGAGCAGCGTCGGCACCAGGTCGACAAGCGAGGCCAGCGCGTCGCTCTCGCGCGGCTGCGGGAACATGACCGGGTTGGAGATCACGAGCGGCACGCGGATCGACTCCTCGTAGCCGTTGAACATCTTCTGGCGCAGGCCGCCGTGCGAGAGACCCAGCTCGCCGTGGTCGGAGGTGCGCGCGATCACCGTGCGCGAGCGCAGGGAGTTGGGGTCGCCCGGGTCGCCCAGCGCCGCCAGCAGCCGGCCGATCTTCTCGTCGACGACGCGATGCAGGTAGGCGTAGAAGTTGACGTAGTCGCGCCGCGCGTCGTCGTCGGAGAGCGCGCCGATGTAAGCGGTCTGGCCGAGCTTCATCAGCGAGTGCACGGTCGGCTTGGTGCGCAGGTCCTCGTCGACGGTCGGCGGCAGCGGCACGTCGAGCCCGCGGAACTGCTCGGCCAGGTAGCCGCCGCGCTCGAACTGCGACGGGTAGCCCAGCACGTCGTGCGGGTTGACCAGAGAGAAGACGAGACAGAACGGCTCGGGCAGCCGCTCCTGTGCGAGCCAGGCCTCGACCTGGCGCGTGTAGTCCTCGTCCCAGCCCTCGTGCGTCGTGCCGGCGTTGCCGCCGCCGAACGTCTCGGCCTTGGCGTCGCCGCCGGCGTCGGGCGGCTCCCACTCGGCGAAGCCGTAGTCGCGCTCGATCCGCCCGGGGTCGGCGGCGCTCCAGCCGGTTCCGTCGACCGGCTTCGAGAGGTGCCACTTGCCTTTCAGCACGACGTGGTAGCCGCGCTCGCGCAGCATCGTCGCGAGCGTGTCGATACCAGGCGGCAGCTCGGGCTCGTTGCCGCTCTTGGGCCCGAGCCGGAACAGGCTCTTGAGGAACCGGCCGGCCAGCCGCCGGCGGGGCACCTCGCGGCTGCGCCACAGCTGCCGGAGGGTGCGTAGCACGTCGGGGAAGTTGCGGTTGTCCGGATAGAGGTCCCCCTCGGTCAGCGTCAGCGTGACCCCGTGGCGCGACGGATAGGTGCCGGTGAGCAGGCTCGCGCGGCTGGGCGAGCACATGGCGGTCGCGGTGAACGCGCGCGTGAAGCTGACGCCCGTACGGCGCAGCTCGGCGTCGTTGGGCATCAGCGCGTCGAGCCAGCCGGCGTCGGAGGGCCAGTGCTGCGGCGCGCGTTGCTGATCGGTGATCAGCAGGATGAGATTGGGCTGCCCCTGCACGCGCGGCAGTGTAAGGTCGGCACGTGTCGATTGACCAGACACCGCTCGACGAAGTTCTGGTCACCGAGCGGGAGCTGTGGCCCGACGGCCCGCCGCACGAGCTGTTCAAGGAGCTGCGCGCGAAGTGCCCGGTCCACTGGACCTCGGAGATCACCGAGTACCCGGAGGAGGACGGCTTCTGGTCGATCACGCGTGCCGACGACGTGCGCGAGGTCAGCCTCGACTGGGAGACGTACTCGTCGGCGCACGGCATCACCGCGCTGACCAACGCGATCATGCCGGTCGAGCTGATCTCGGCGATGTTCATCGGCATGGACCCGCCCAAGCACGACCGGCTCAAGCAGCTCTTCCAGCGCGGCTTCACGCCCAAGCGGATCGCCGAGCACGAGGACGCGATCAGGGCGATCACGCTCGAGGTGCTCGACCGGCTCGAGGGACGCGACGAGTGCGACCTCGTGACCGACGTCGCCCAGCCTGTGGTGTCGCGCGTGATCGGCAGCTTCATGGGCATCCCGCCCGAGGACGACGAGATCTGGGCGCGGCTGATGAACAACACGCTCGGCGCCGGCGACCCGGACATGAACCCCGAGGGCGTCCAGTCGGTGATGGAGCGCGACGTGCCCGAGATCTTCCAGCGCTGCGGACAGCTGATCGCCGAGCGGCGCGAGCAGCCGACCGACGACCTGACCAGCGTGCTCGTGCACGCAGAGGTCGACGGCGAGCGGCTCGAGGAGCACGAGATCGTGATGGGCTTCTTCCTGCTGGTGGCCGCGGGCAACGACAGCACCAAGGCCACCTACTGCGCCGGCATGCGCGCGCTGATGGAGAACCCGGCTCAGAAGCAGATGCTGATCGACGACCCCTCGCTGATCCCGGGGACCGTCGAGGAGGCGCTGCGCATGTACCCCGCGTTCGCGCACTTCCGCCGCACGGCCACGCGCGACGTCGAGCTGGGCGGCAAGCAGATCCGCGAGGGCGACAAGATCGTCATGTGGTACGTCTCGTCGAACCGCGACGAGACGCGCTACGACGACCCGGACCGCTTCGACGTAACGCGCGACCCCGAGCACCAGGCCTTCGGCGCGGGCGGACGGCACTTCTGCCTCGGCGCCGCGCTGGCGCGGCTGGAGCTACGCGTGCTGCTCGAGGAGACGCTCAAGCGCCACCCGAACATCGAGCTGGTGGGGACGCCGCAGTACGCGGAGTCGCCGTTCATCAACCAGCTGAAGACGCTTCCGGTCCGGCTGAACGGCTAGGCGGCGCTGCCGCAGGACGGCTCTTCGTCCGCCACGCGGAAGGACGAGCCGCAGCCGCACGAGGCGACCGTGTTGGGGTTCGAGACCTCGAAGCCGGACCCCATGAAGTTCTCGGTGTAGTCGACCGTGGAGCCGTCGACGTACCGGAGGCTGGCCGGGTCGACCAGCACGCGAATCCCCGAGGTGTCGAAGACGTGGTCGTCGTCGCGCTGCTCGTCGAGCGCCAGCGCGTACTGGAACCCGCTGCAGCCGCCACCCCGCACGCCCACTCGGAGGCCCACGCCGCCCTCGGCGGTCTGGCCCTCCATGAACGCGCGGACCTTCTCGGCTGCGATGTCGGTCAGCTGGACCATGTGCCCCCAATTGTATCGGCGATCCCGTCTGTACCCTGAAGACAGCGATGCCAACACCGGCAGAACTTCAGGAGCGCATCGAAGCCGCGCTGCCCGGCGCCGAGGTCATGGTCGACGACCTGACCGGCGGCGGGGACCACTTCCGCGCCGAGGTCGTCTCGGACAGGTTCGAGGGCCTGTCCCGGATCCAGCAGCACAAGCTGGTCTACGACGTCTTCGGAGCGGAGATCGGCGGCGCCATCCACGCGCTCTCGATCAAGACCTCGACACCCGGAGCCACACCGTGACCAACGACGAGATCCGCGAGTTCATCCAGCAGGCGATCGACGAGAACCGCGTCATGCTGTTCATGAAGGGCACGCCCCACCAGCCCGCGTGCGGCTTCTCCGCCCGCACCGCCGCCGCGCTGAACGCCCTCGGGGTGCAGTACGCGGCGCTCGACATCCTTCCCGACCCGCGCATCCGCGAGGAGCTGTCGGGGCTGTCCGGCTGGCCGACGATCCCTCAGCTGTTCGTGAACAAGGAGCTGGTCGGCGGCTCGGACATCGTCATCGAGATGTTCGAGTCGGGCGAGCTCGCCGAGCTGCTCGGAGTGGAGCAGCCCGAGGAGTCCGAGCCCGAGCCGCAGCCCGAGGTGGCACAGCGTCCGATCGGACTCGAGAACCACCTGGACTAGCGGCGTAGGTCCAGCGCTCTATCTGGGCGCCGACCTCATCAAGGCCGTCCAACTCAACCCATTCGTGGTTGCCGAGGTTCTCGACCACCACTCGCTCTCCACGGACCCGGACGAAGTAGCTCTGTAGGGGAGGCTGCATGCTGCTTCAACGTAGGGACGGTTTGTGAGACGGCGCTAAGAGTTCGTTACGGGCAGGTGACCCTCGGGTTGTACTGGGCGAACGTCCCGGCCGGGTTGTGCTTCCAGACCCACGCGTGCAGGTCGTAGTGGACCGGCATGCCGGGCTCGTGGCCCTCCATCGGCCCGTCGAAGCCGCGCCCGAACAGGTAGGGGCGGTCGTCGTCGGTGTCGAGCCGGCCGTCCGCATCGGGCCGGAAGTACTCGACGGCGACCAGCCGCCGCCGGTCGCCGCGGGGCTCGTAGACGAGGATCTCCGGCTTGCGGATCGAGAGCTTGGGGTCAGCCAGCAGGCGCGGGTTCCCGTAGTGGATCCCCATCCCGCCGTCCGGTCCCGCCACGCACTCGCCGGCGGGCTCGTAGCCCGCCCGGCGCGCGACGCGGACGTCGCGGAAGCGCTCGGTCGCCTTGCGGACGATCTGGATCTGCTTCTTGGTGCTGGGCTCGTGCCCCGGATGCGGAGCCGCGGCGGCCGGTGTGAGGGCCGCGATCAGCAGGGTGAGCAGTGCTGCGTAGAGAACTTTCATGCCCTTTGAGACGGAGGCGCGCGGCTCTTATTCCGCGACCGCGAGCTTCACCAGCGTGTCCGGGTCGTGCACCTTGCCGGACAGCACGCAGGTGCGACCATTGCGCTCGAAGGCGACGGCGTCCTGCGCGCCGAGGCGGAAGCGGTGCAGCTGCAGCCCCTTCACCGTAATCGTCCTCGCGCTCGCCGGCAGCTCGATCGCGGACCCCGAGATCACCGTGTAGCCGATCCGGTGATGGGTGTGCCGGTAGAAGGCCGTGGTCGTCCGCCGCCCGCTCAGCTGGTCGTCGCGCCCGCCGACCTTGACCCAGCCGAACCTCGTCGACCAGTCCGGGTAGTCGACTCCAGCGAAGCCGTGCGGCGCCGGGCGCTCGGCCGGGAGCGGGCTCAGCGCGGCCGCGTCGACGACCGTCGGACCCGCCGGCCCGCCGAGCCAGAGGGCCGCCGCCACCGCCATCGCGACCACCACCGCTACGCCGCTCGCCAGGGCGGGCCGCAGCGACCGTGCCGGCCGGCGCATCGGTCTGGCCTCCAGTCGCTCGATCTGGCGCAACAGGGAATCCGGGGCCGCGGGTCCGCCGCTCTGGAGCGCGTGAGCGACGCGCAGGTGATGCTCTGGAACGTCGTACCGGCGCGTCATTCCGCTCCCTCCATGTAGCGGGACACGCGCTCGCGCGCCCGCGCGAGCCGGCTCATCAGCGTCCCCTGCCGGATCCGCAGGGCGCGGGCTGCATCCTTGTATGCGAGGCCGAGCACGTCGACCGCGACGATCGCCTCGCGCTGCGGCTCGGACAGCTCGCGCATGCCCTCGTAGGCGAGCCGGACGTCCATGGCCAGCCCGCCGGGGTCGGACTCGACGTCCAGCACCCAGTCGATCGCGTCGCCGCCGTCCGGGTCGACCCGGACGGCGCGGGCGCGCTGGAAGTCGATCCAGGTGTTGCGCAGCACGCGCATGAGGTATGCCCGCTCACCCCCGCGCCGGACCCGGCGCGGCCGCGACAGCACGCGAGCGAAGGTCTCCTGCACGAGGTCCTCCGCGTCGCTGCCCGAGCCCGCGAGCGCGTAGGCGGCGCGGTACAGGCGACTCGCGTGGTCCGGCAGGTGCGCTGGGTCCAGCCGCCTCGACGCGCTCGTCGTGGCTCGGGTGGGGCTGTGGGGCACGGCAGTCAGGACGTACCCGGGTCAGGGGTGCTGCGACGTCTTCATGCCCCTGAAGACGGACCGCGCGGTGCTTTATTCCATCCGCGCTAGCGCTTCTTGCGGCGCCGGTCCTCGATCAGCTTGCGGCCGCGCCCCGCGTACTCGCGCGCCTGGCGCTTGTAGCGCTCCTTCTCGTGCTCGGGGAGCTTCTGCCAGCGCTCCCACGCCATCAGCACGAGCGGCCAGGCCCGTCTGATGTTCCGCCTCATGCCCTGTGTTCGCGCCATTCGAGGTACTCCAGGATTCGGTGCGAGTCGTGAATGACCTCGCCTTCGTGCACGAGGACCGGTACCCAGCGCTGCCCCGTCAACTCCTCGATCTCGGGGCGGTCGCGCCTGCGGAACTCCACCCGCACCTCGTCGAACTCGATGCCCGCGCCGCGCAGGCGGCGTGCGACCTTGCCGCAGCGGCAGACCAGGTCGGTCGGCGCCTTGCAGCGGTAGAGCGTGGTCACCTACCCAATGCTAGGGAGCGCCGTACGACGCCCGCCGCGGTCTCCGCGGCGCCGACCGCTAGGCCCGCGAGGCGCAGCTGGAACTGCTGGGAGCTGCGCGTCCTGGCGATCCGATCCTGCTCGCGCTCCAGGTGCCAGGCGACCGTCGCCTCGAGCGTCTCCTCGTGCGGGCGCGCGCTCCAGCGCAGCTCGCGCTTGGCCTTCGTGGAGCGATACGTCCACCAGTTCCCCGCCGCGCGCACCTCGACAGGCGTGAGCGGCCACGAGCGCCCGGCCGCGGCCAGCAGGCGGGCGGCGCCGGCCGGGAGCCGCACGGGCGGGTCGATCCCGGACAGGCGGCCGAGGTCGGCGAACAGCCGCTCGAACGTGAAGTTGCGGCCGCCGAGGATGTAGCGCTCGCCGGGCTGACCGCGCCGGTCGGCGAGCAGGTGCGCCTCGGCGACGTCGCGCACGTCGACCACCGAGATCGCCCCGTCGGTGTAGACCGGCACGCGGCCGAGCAGGAAGGACCGCACCAGCCGCGTCGAGCTGAGCAGGTGGTCGCCGGCGCCGAACACGACCGCGGGATTGAGGCAGACCAGCGGGAGGCCGCGGGCGGCCACACGCATTGCCTCGACCTCGGCCTCGTGCACAGAGTTGACGTAGGGGATGCCGAGCCGGCCGGCGGTGAACAGCTGCGACTCGTCGGCGGTCTTGCCGTACGCGGCGGGCCCGACCACGGCGGCGCTCGACGTGTAGACGACGCGCTCGACCTCCGCGCGCAGGCACTCCTCCATCACGATCTTCGTGCCGCGCACGTTGACGTCGAAGACGCGCTCGCTGTCCTGCGGGCGCACCGAGGTGACGCCGGCGCAGTGGAACACGCGCTCGATCCCGCGCAGCGCACGCCGAACCGCGCGCCGGTCGCGCACGTCGCACTTGACCCTCTTCAGGTCGAGGTCGGCGATCGCCGTGTCCGGCGAGCCCCCCTCGACCGCGAGGGTGACCTCGTCGCCGCGCGCGGCGAGTCGCCGGGCCACGTGGGAGCCGATGAAGCCGGTCGCACCGGTGACGAGAACAGAAGCCAAGTGGCCGGGAGGTTAGCCCGCGATCAGGGTAGGCTGCCCCGTCGCCATGAGCGAAGTCGCGGTTGTCACCGACAGCACCTGCTACCTGGCCCCGGGCGTCGCCGAGGAGAACGGCGTCACGGTCGTGCCGCTGTACGTCGTGTTCGGCGGGGACCGGACGGTGCCCGAGACCGAGATCACCGACTACGACGCGTTCTTCGACGAGCTGCGCACCGCCGAGACGCTGCCGACCACCTCGCAGCCGTCGGTCGGCGACTTCCGCGCCGCCTACGAGCCCCTGCTCGACGACGGCCGCGAGATCGTCTCGATCCACATCTCGGGCGGGCTGTCCGGCACGCCCGAGTCTGCGCGCCAGGCGAAGGAGGCGCTCGAGCGCGAGAACAATGGCGGCGACCGCGTGCACGTGATCGACTCGACCACCGCCGCGGGCGGGCTCGGCTTCCTGGTACTGGCGGCCGTGAAGGCGGCGCGCGAGGGAAAGAGCGGGCGGGAGGTCGCCGACCACGTGACCGCCGCGCGCCGCGAGTTGAAGATGTGGTTCGCGATCGACACGCTCGAGTTCCTGCGCCGCGGCGGGCGGATCGGCGCCGCCAGCGCGTGGATCGGCTCCACGCTCAAGGTCAAGCCGATCCTGACCGTCGAGAACGAGATGACCCCGGTCGAGCGCGTGCGCACGTCGGGGCGGGCCTTCGAGCGGATGGTCGACTACGGCCGGCAGCGGCGCGACTCGGGTGCGGACGCCTGGTGCGTCCAGCACATCAACGCGCCCGACCAGGCTGCCGCGCTCGTCGCGCGCATGCGCGAGCTGTTCGGCTCCGAGCCTACGATCGTCAGCGAGATCGGTCCGGTGCTGGCCGCGCACACGGGGCCCGGGCTGCTCGGCACGGGCGGCCTCCCGCAGCACTTCGTGCGCTAGCAGGCACGTCGCGGTACGGCGCGAATAGCGCCACGATGGTGCCCTCGGCGAGGCAGATCGTCCGTACCGTGCTGACGGTCGTCTGTGTGGCGATCTCGCTCTACCTGCTCTACCTGCTGCGAAAGCCGATCAGCTGGATCCTGATCGCGACCTTCCTCGCCGTCGCGCTGTCGCCGCCCGTCAACGTGCTCGCCCGCCACATGCGCCGCGGGTTCGCGATCACGATCGTCTTCCTCGGCCTGCTCGCGATCCCGATCGCGCTGATCGCCCTGATCGTGCCGCCGCTGATCACCGAGGCCAACGACTTCGCCGACAACGTGCCTCGCTACGCGCGCGACGTGACCAAGTACGTCAAAGAGAACGACCGCCTGCGCAAGATCAACGAGGACTACGACATCACCAGCAAGCTCGAGGAGGAGGCGGGCAAGCTGCCCGACCGGCTGGGAGGCGCGGCCGGCACGCTGCGCGACGTCGGCTTCGGGATCGTCAACTCGCTGTTCGCGCTGATCACGATCCTCGTGCTGACGGCGTTCATCCTGAGCAACGGCAGGGGCTGGATCGACGGGGCGATCCGCTCCCGACCACCCGAGCAACGCGACCGATTGAGACGCGCGCTCGACAACATGGCGTCGGCCGTGGCCGGCTACGTGGCCGGCGCGCTGCTGATCGCTCTGATCGCCGGCGTCGCCACTTACATCGTGCTGCTGATCCTGGGCGTGCCGTTCCGGGGCCCGCTCGCGCTGATCGCGGGCCTGTTCTCTCTGATCCCGCTGGTGGGGGCCACTATCGCGGCCGTGCTGATCGGCCTCGTCACCTTGTTCGAGGACTTCCCGACCACGACGATCATCTGGGTGATCTGGGCGATCGGCTACCAGCAGTTCGAGAACCACGTGATCCAGCCGCAGGTGCAGAAGCGCACCGTCAAGGTGCAGCCGTTCATCACGATCGTCGCGGTGCTGTTCGGGGCGACGCTGCTCGGCGTGCTGGGCGCGCTGGTGGCGATCCCGATCGCCGCCTCGATCCAGATCCTCCTGCGCGAGTACGTCGACCTGCGGACGATGAGCATCAAGGCGCACCCGCCGGAGCCGCCGCCGTCGGAGCCGCCGCCGTCGGAGCCGCCGCCGTCCGGCCCGCCACCGGCGCCCGCCGGGCCCGCTCCCCCTGCCCCACCCGACCCTGCGCCCGCGTAGCGCTTAGCCTCCGCGCATGAGCCGAGGCGCTCTCGCACGGCGCGGGGTCCTGCTCGCGATCACCGCCGTCTCGCTGTACCTGCTAGCCCCGGCGCTGCTCGAGGTGTTCGGCGCCTACGACAGGCTCGACGAGTTCAACCCGCTCTGGTGGGTCGCGATGGTGGTGCTCCAGATCGGCAGCTACGCCTGCATGTGGGCGGTCCAGAAGATCGCGATGCGCGCCGAGCACTGGGGTCCGGTGATCACCTCGCAGCTCGCCTCCAACTCGTTCGGGCGGGTCGTGCCCGGCGGGGTCGCCGCCGCGGGCGCGATGCAGTACGCGATGCTCGCGCGCGGCGGCGTGCCGGCCGCGCAGGCCGCGTCCGGGATGACGGCCTCGTCGATCCTGGTCTTCGGCATCCTGCTGGCGCTGCCGCTGCTGGCGTTGCCGGCCGTGCTGTTCGGGGCGCCGGTCGACCCCGGGCTAGGCCGGGCGGCGCTGATCGGCGGGGTCGTGTTCGTGCTGCTGAGCGCGGCGGGCACCGCGGCGATCCTGTGGGACCGCCCGCTGCTCTCCGTGGGACGCGCGGCGCAGACGCTGCGCAACCGGGTGCTGCGCAACAGGCGGCCACCACTGGTCGGGTTGCCGACCCGACTGATCCGCGAGCGCAACGAGGTGCGCGAGGTGCTCGGCGCGCGCTGGTGGGAGGCGCTGCTGCTGTCGGCCGGCCGCTGGGTGCTCGACTACCTGACGCTGTTGGCGGCACTGACCGCCGTACACGCCAGCCCGCGCCCCTCGACCGTGCTGCTCGCCTTCTGTGCCGCCCAGTTCCTGGGCACGTTGCCGCTGACGCCGGGCGGGCTCGGGTTCGTGGAGGCGGGCCTGACCGGAACGCTGGCACTCGCCGGCGTTCCGGCGGGCGCGGCCGTGGTGGCGACGCTCGGCTACCGGCTCGTGTCGTTCTGGCTGCCGATCCCGGCGGGCGCCGTAGCCGCGTTGATCCACAGGCGGCTCTACGGGCCCACGGAGGAAGGGGAGGGCGCCTTGGCGGTCAGCGACGCCGGCGGCCGCTGATCAGCGAGAAGGTGGCTGCGACGCCACCGCCGATCACGAAGCCGGCGACGGCCGCACCGACCAGCGCGCCGCGCCGGTTCTCCGCCAGCTGCCTGCGCCAGTCGGTCAGCTCGGCGACCTTCGAGCGCAGGTCGTTGACCGAGAAGGCCAGCTCGCGGCGGGTCTCCTCGATCGACGCGCGGATCATCTCGGGGCTCTGGGACGCCATCAGCTCGTGCTCCTCTCCAGCTGGTCATGCGCGTGCACCTGAGCCTCCAGCTGCTCGCGAGTCTTCTTCGCCTCCTCGATGGCCAGATCGGGCGTGGGCGGTGCGCCCTTCTTGAACAGGCGCATCGCGATCAGCGCGGCGAGGATGGCGAGCAGGAAGAGGAACGCGGTGACGATCGCGAAGCCCACCCAGACGTTGTCCTCCTGGTTGAGCAGATCGTCGAGGAACCAGGCGAGGCCGTGGAAGAACGTCGTGATTCCGAAGATCAGAAAGACGCCAGCGGCCGCTCCGATGCCGGCGCCGCGGGCCAGCTTCGAGGCCTTGCTGGTCATCTCGGCCTTGGCCAGCTCGATCTCCTGGCGGACGAGCTGGGAGGCCTTCTCGGAGACCTCCGAGACGATCTCGCCGAGGTTCTTGTCGACTTGGGATCCGTTGACGCTCATTTGGCCAACCTCCGCAGGATCAGGGCGAGCGCGAGACCGCCGGCGAAGGCGGCGCCCACGAACGCCTCGGGGTGCTCGGCGAAGGGATCGGATTCGTTCTCTACGGGCATTGGCGTTTCACCGAGCGGTCGCGTACCCGTCGCTCCCTGGTTGGGAACCTCTTCCTCGGCCATCAGTCGACCGGCGGGTCCTCCTTGAAGACCCGCACCCAGATCTCAGTCGCGATCCTGTTGGCGACGATCGAGGTGAGCGCCCCGACTCCCGCCAGCAGGCCGCTCCACATCAGTCGCTTCGTCAGGTCGTTCTGCATGGGCGGCTGATTCAAGCAGACGGCGCGGAGGCGCCGTTCTGACCCGACTCCAGGCCACCGCAGATCGCCTCCACGACCAGGCTCTTGGCGTTCTCGTAGTCCTCGTCGGTGCGCGGGAGCACCTCGAAGATCCACGCGGTGAGCAGCTGCTCGATCGCGCCGTAGAAGCACATGGCGGCGAACTCCGACGGGATCCCGGACTTGAACGAGCCCTCCTCGCGGGCGGACTCGACGATGCCGGCGATGCCCTCGTAGGCCTCGCGGATCTTGTCCAGGTGGATGGCGCCGAACGAGTTCGCCGCGCGGGTGACCTCGACGATGATCACCTTCATCAGATCGGGGTCGTGGCGGTAGGAGTCGATGATGAACGAGGCGACCGCGTGCAGCTTCTCGCGGGCGGGCAGGTCGCGCGCGTCGATCTCGGCGATCGCGTCGAGCATGATCTGCCAGCGCTCGAGGAAGAGCGTGTTGAGGATCTCCTCCTTGGAGCGGAAGTAGTGGTAGACGAGGCCGTAGGCGACGCCCGCCTCGTCGGCGACGTCCGAGACGCGGCAGTGGTGGAAGCCGCGCTTGGCGAACACGCGCACGCCGGCGTCCAGGATGACGCGGCGCTTGTCGACGGCGCCCTGCTTGGCTGCGGTGGCCATCAGACTCTGGCCTCCTCTGGCCAGCGGTACGCGCCCGGAACGCGGTTGGCGAGGCTGGGCAGCTTCTCGCGAATCTCGTCCTGGCGGGCGAGGTCGAGGTCGGCGGCGACGAACGTCTCGCTCTCGCCGTCCGCGCGCGCCAGGATCTCGCCCCAGGGGTCGACGATCATCGAGTTGCCGTAGCTGTCGCCCTCGGGGCCGCGGCCGCGTCCCTGGCCGGGCGCGATCACGAAGACCTGGTCCTCGATCGCCCGCGCGCGCAGCAGCACCTCCCAGTGGGCCTCGCCGGTGACGCGGGTGAAGTTGGCGGGCACGGTGACGATGCGGGCGCCGCCCAAGGCGAGGATCCGGTACAGCTCGGGGAAGCGCAGGTCGTAGCAGACGGTCAGGCCGAGCTTGGTGCCGTTGGCCGTCTCCGAGAGCACGATCTCGTCGGCCGGCTCGGAGTGCTCGGACTCGCGGTACTCGACCCCGCCCACCTCGACGTCGAACATGTGGATCTTGCGGTAGACGGCCTTTAGCTCGCCGTCGGGACCGATGTGGATCGAGGTGTTCGCCACGCGCTCGTGACCCTCGCGGCGCTCCGCGATCGAGCCGGCGACGAGGTCGATGCCGAGCTCCTGGGCCGTCTTGCTCGCCCACTCGAGCGGGCGCCCGTCGTCGAGCGTCTCCGCCCCGTCGGCGTAGTCGGCCGCGCTGCCGCGCAGGTCGAGGCGCTCGGGCAGCACGACGAGCTCGGCGCCATCCGCGGCGGCCGCGCGCGTCAGACGATCCGCAGCCTCGAGGTTGCGGTCCCTGTCGTTCGTCGATTGGAGCTGCACGGCGGCGGCGCGCACTCGATCGTCACTCCTCCCTAACAGACACATTGACTGACTAGTCAATCTGGAGTGTACTGCGCGCGATGGCCACCCTGCCAATCCGGGGCGACGGCGTGCGTGCGCTCGACCTGCCGCTGCCCCCGGCTCGCATGCCCGCCTTTCGCGGCTTGCGCCCGCTCAAGCGCTGGCGCTACGAGGCGGTCTACTCGCCCGAGCTGATGCTGTGCGTCGCCGACGCCCGCATCGCCGGCGTCGCGCAGCGCTGGTGGGCGGTGGCGCTGCCGGATGGGCGGCTGTTCGAGGGGGCGCGCGACACGCCGATCTCACTCTCGCTCGCCGAAGCGCCCGGCGTCGAGGTGGTCTCGCCGCATGGCCACTCCTACATCTGGACACGCAAGCAAGCGGGTCTCCCCGTTACTGCTTCCGTTCGCTTGCCTCACGCCAACTACAGCATCGAGGGCGAGTACGGCTTCGTGGATGAGTCGGCGGGTTATCACGCGCGGCACACGGTGTGGCGCTGGTCCGCGGGCGTTGGGCGCTTGCGCGACGGCCGCTCGGTCGCGTGGAACCTCGTCGACGGGGTGCACGACGCGCCGAGCGCCAGCGAACGCACCGTGTGGGTTTCCGGCGAGCCGCACGAGGTCGAGCCCCTGGAGTTCGCCGAGGATCTGTCGGCGGTCGGCGGGCTGCGCTTCACGGAGTGGTGCGCGCGCGAGGACCACACCAACCGACTGTTGATGCGCAGCGACTACCGCCAGCCGTTCGGCTCGTTCGAGGGGGAGCTACCGGGTGGGCTCGAGCTCGAGTCGGGCTACGGTGTGATGGAGTGGCACGACGTGCGCTGGTAGCAGCGACCATTGCCGCCGCCCTCGCTGTGGCGGCTTGCGGAGGAGGCGACTCGTCAGACGACCAGCAGGCTCCGGACCGGCCGGAGCCGCTGTTGGGCGTGACGAGCGGAACGCTGCTGGAGCAGGACGCGCCGCTGGCCTCGGAGGTACGGGCGATGAAGGCGGCCGGGGTGACGGCGCTGCGAGCGCCGTTCTACTGGTGGACGTTGCAACCGGCGGAGGGTCCGCCGAACTTCGCCAGCACCGACCCGCTGGTCGAAGCTGCCTCTCGGGCGGGGATCGAGCTGCTGCCGATCGCGCTCGGTACGCCGGCGTGGGCGGCGCGCCATCCCGAGAAGCGCAACTCGCCACCGGCGGGGACTTCGGCCTACGCCGACTTCATGACCGCACTGATCGGGCGCTACGGGCCGTCCGGGTCGTTTTGGAAGGAGCACCCGGACGTGCCGAAGCTGCCGATCAGGCACTGGCAGCTGTGGAACGAGCCGGACCACCTGCACTACTGGTCGGACCAGCCGTACGCGCGCGACTACGTCGCGCTGGCTCGGGCTGCCCGGAAGGCAATGAAGGCGGCGGACCCCGGTGCTGTTGTCGTGATGTCGGGGTTCGCGGACCGGTCATGGGACTCGATCGCGGCCGTCTACCGGGCCGGCGGTCGCGGGGTCTTCGACGCGGTCGCGATCCACCCGTACACCTTCGAGGTGCGCAACGTGCTGCGGATCGTGGAGTTCGCCCGCCGGGAGCTGGACAAGGCCGGCGACCCGGACCGCCCGCTCTGGCTGACCGAGGTCACCTGGTCGTCGGGCAAGCGCCCCGGCGTGACACCGGCCCCGTTCGAGACGACCCCCGAGGACCAAGCCGCCCGACTGAGCGCGGCCCTCCCGCTCCTCATCCGCGAGCGCCACCGGCTCGGCATCGAACGCATCTTCTGGGAGAACTGGATCTCCCGAGACAGCAACCACGCCAACCCATTCGACTTCTCGGGCCTCCGCGTCCTCGAGCCGGACGGCAGCGTTCGCCCGAAGCCCGCCTTCGCCGCGTTCAAGCGGATCGCCCTGGCCCAGCAGGACTGAGCAGGGCCTCGACGACGGCAATCGCGGCAGCCGGTTCTCGCGTGAGCGCTCTGTCCGTGATGCGGATTGGGCGCCAGCCTGCGGCTTGAGCCCGGCGGTCGCGCTCGCGATCTCGCTCGAACGCCTCCGTGGTCAGATGCCAGGCGCGGCTGTCGAGCTCGACGATCACCCGGGCCTCACGCCAGACGCAGTCGACCTCGATCGGGTCGCCGCCGACGTCCAGCCAGACGTTCGTATCCGGCAGCGGGAGACCGGCCCGCTCCACCAACGCCAGGAAGCTCCGCTCGAGCTCGCTCTTGGTGACGAGCGGGCGGAGCCCCTCCCTCACGGCCGCCTTCAGGCTCGCGGTGCCCCGGCGCCGGTCATGCCGTTCGAGCAGGGCCACCAGGGGAGTGTTGTCGGTCAGCCGCAGCGCCTCGGCCCCTCGAGCGCCCGGTTGAGCTCATGCGGCTGGAGGACGGCGGCTAGATCCAGCAGCGTTCGAGCGGGCGTCGTGACGGGGATCCCGTCCAGGACGGTCCGCTCGTCGGGGGCGACGGCGGCCGTATGGGTCCGGATCCCGATCCGGGACTTCACGTCTCGCGGCAGCGCTATGTCCACGGTTGTCCGCCAGCCTTCGAGGATCCCCCACCGCGTGGCCGCCGAGCGATGGCTGAGAACCGCGTCCAATCCGTAGGCGAGGATCGCGGCCCTGCACCACCCGGCCTGTGAGAGCTTGCGGTGCCCGACGGCGTACACGCCACGATGGATCGGACGCAGACGCATCGACTCGAGCCGCCGCCCGATCGCATTCCGGCCGACGCCCCTCCCCAACAGCTGACTCCGGGAGACCACGCCGTGCTGCGCGTCGGCGAGCCGTGCGATGACGCGATCCACCTCGCCCCGCCCGCGAATCGATGGTTTGACACCCATAGGGTGCTCAACGTCGGATTCGCCGGACATGGCCGGATCGTGGCCGGATGTGTGCGACGCGTGGGCCTCGGTCCGTAACGTTTCGGGCAATGAAAAGCGCTCTGATTGCGCTTGCGTTGATGGCTGCACAGCACGTCGGGGTTGCCCCGGCGTCGAGGGTCGAGTTCACGGTGGCGGCCAGCGGCGATTTCCTGATCCACACTCCGGTGGCCGCGCAGGCGCTCGCCAACGGGGGTGGGCGGCGCTACGACTTCCGGCCGATGTTCCGCTCGATTCGGGCGCGTGTCGCCGGTGCCGATCTCGCCCTCTGTCACATGGAGACGCCGCTCGTGCCGGGCCCGGTTCAGGGCTACCCGAGCTTCCGCACACCGCCCGCTCTCGCCGGTGACATCAAGGCGATCGGCTGGGATGTGTGCAGCACCGCCTCGAACCACTCACTCGACGCCGGTCAGTACGGCATCGGGACCACGCTGAGGGCCCTCGACCGCGCCGGACTCAGGCACGCCGGGACAGCGCGATCACGTGAGGAGGCAACCGAGTCGACCATCCTCGAGGCCAAGGGGATCAAGGTCGGCTTCGTTTCCTTCACCGCTGTCTCCAACGGCCAGGTCGTCCCCCACCCCTGGAGCTTCAACTGGGCGAGCGCCGGCCGCATCCTCGCGGATGCGCGCAAGGCCAGGCGCCGCGGGGCCGATGCCGTGATCGTCAACCTCCACTGGGGCACCGAGTTCAGCCACGCCGTCTCGGCGTCGCAATGGGCGCTCGCCAAGCGGCTCACGAGGAGCCCGGCGATCACCGCCGTCGTCGGCCAGCACGTCCACGTCGTCCAGCCGATTAGCTGGGTCCATGGCAAGCCGGTCGTCTTCGGCGAGGGCAACCTCGTCTCCAACCAGACCGCCGCCTGCTGCCCGGCCGAGTCGCAGGACGGCCTCGTCGCTCTGATCGACTTCGTGGCCAAGGACGGCCGCGTCAAGGCCAGGCGCGTGCGCTACATCCCCGTCTGGGTCCGCCACCCGGACTACCGCGTGCTGCCCGCCAGGCCCGGCTCGCTGTCGTGGAAGCGAACGGTGGCCGCGGCCGGGCGCCGTCGCGGCATTCGCCCGACCGGTTAGGGTCCGCGCACCGTGAAGATCCGCGCCGCCGTGCTCGAGGAGTTCGCCCAGCCGCTCGTCATTCAGGACGTCGAGCTCGACGGTCCGGGTCCCGGTGAGGTGCTGGTGCGGCTGGCCGCCTGCGGCGTCTGCCACACCGACCTCTACACGGCCAGTGGCGCGGACCCCTCCGGCTACGCCCCCACCGTGCTCGGGCACGAGGGCGCCGGGGTCGTCGAAGCGATCGGCGAGGGCGTGACCGGCCTCGCGCCCGGCGACCACGTCGTCACGCTCTTCTCGCCCCAGTGCCGCGAGTGCATCCACTGCCAGTCCCCGAAGACCAACCTCTGCCTGGCGATCCGCGAGCAGCAGAACCTCGGCTACCTCCCCGACGGCACCACCCGCCTCAACCGCGACGGCGAGCGCATCCGCCACTTCATGGGCACCAGCACCTTCGCCGAGGCCACCGTGATGCCCGAGATAGCCCTCGCCAAGGTCGCCCCCGAGGCTCCGCTCGACGTCATCTGCACGCTCGCCTGCGGGGCCACAACGGGGATCGGCGCCGCCCTCTACATCGCCAAGGTCGAGGCGGGCTCGACCTGCGTCGTGTTCGGCGCAGGCCTGGTCGGCCTCGGCGCCGTCGCCGGCTGCCGGCTCGCCGGCGCCGAGCGGATCGTCGTCTTCGACCTCTCCGAGGAACGGCTCGAGCACGCCCGCGCCCAGGGCGCCACCGACACGCTCGTCGGCGGCCCCGAGTCGGTCGACCGCGTGCTGGAGATGACCGACGGCTTCGGCGCCGACTACACGTTCGAGGCGACCGGCAACGTCGCCGTCATGCGCCAGGCCGTCGAGTCGGCCCGAATGGGCTGGGGCCTGTGCACGGTCGCCGGCGTGGCCGGCAAGGGCGAGGTGCTCGAGATCGTCCCGCGCTTCCTGATCACCGGCCGCCGCGTCGCCGGCGCAAGCTTCGGCGGCGCCAAGGGCCGCGACCGCGTGCCCGAGCTCGTCGACCTCTACCTGAAGGGCGACCTCGACCTCGAGTCGCTCGTGACCAACCGCGTGAAGCTCGACCAGGTCAACGACGCGTTCGACGCGATGGAGCGCCAGGAAGGCATCCGTACGGTCATCACGTACGCCTAGCCGCGAGCGGCTCGCTGGCGGCGCAGCTCGGCCACCAGCGCCTTCTGGTGCAGCGCGGCGATCAGGTCGTTGAGCGGCGACGTCCCGGCCGCGATCAGGTCCGTCGCGCGGTCGGGGTCGAGCTCGCCGGCGAGGCGGTCCATCAGCACCTGGACCTCCTCCTTGACCAGCTCCTCCAGGGCGCGCTTGTACCGCAGCGTGTCGTAGACGGTGAAGCCGATCCGCTCGTCGTAGCCGCCCGCGCGGAAGCGGCCGATCGCCTCCACGATCTCCACGTCGCGCGGGCCGTAGCCGCGCGAGGTCGGCGTCAGCACTTCGAGCTCCGCCAGCCGCTCCAGCACCTCCTGCGGGATCTCGTAGCGGCGCCGCAGCTCCGCGGCCGAGACGCGCTTGCGCTCGCCGGCCAGCGCCCGCTCGAGGATGCGGTCCTCGAGCTCCACCAGCGCCGCCGCCCGCTCCGGGTCCTCGTCGAGCATCGACTTGATCACCGCCAGCGGCATGAAGCGCTCCTCCTGGAGCTGCTTGATCAGCCTGATCCGCTCGACGAACTCGCGCGGGTAGTAGGCCATGTTGCGCGACGTCTTGACGACCTCGTGCCCGTCCCCCAGCAGCCCCTCGCGCAGGTAGTGCTTGATCGTGCCCGCGCTGACGCCGCTCGCCTCGGCCAGCTCCTTCATCTTGAGCAGGCCGTTCTCGTTCACCCCAGGAAGCTCCCCTGCGCGTCAGCGGCCGCCCCCGCCGCCGCACCCGACTCGATCAGAGCGGCGACCTCGTCGTCGCTATAGCCCAGGCCGGCGAGGACCTGATGCGTGTGCTCGCCCAAGGCCGGCCCGGGCCCCGCCGGAGCGCCCGGCGTGCGCGACAGCTTCACCGGCACGCCCAGCAGCCGCACGCCATCGGTCCCGGGCTGGTCGACCTCGACGACCATCTCGCGCGCCCGGACCAGCTCCGAGGAGAGCGCCTCGTCGAGGCCGAGCACGGGCTCGAGGCAGCAGTCGTGCTGCTCGGCGAACTCGTGCCACTCGTCGCGGGTGCGCTCGCGGAAGAGCGCCTCCACCTCGGCGTGCGCCTCCGAGCCCGGCGCGGAGAACTGCTTCTCGATCAGGTCCTCGCGCCCGACGCCGCGGCACCACGCCTGCCAGAACTTCGGCTCGAGCGCGCCCAGCGTGACCCAGCCGTCCTTGCACTCGTAGGGCCGGTAGCAGACCAGGCTCCCCGCGAGCTCGAGCCCGCCGCGACCCGGGGCGACGCCCTCGGCCAGGTAGCGCGCCGCCACCATCGCGAGCCAGGACAGCGACCCGTCGAACATCGACACGTCGACGAGCTGGCCCTCGCCGCTCCGATCGCGCTCGCGCAGCGCGGCCAGGATGCCGAACGCCGCCATCAGCGCGCCCCCGCCCAGGTCGGCGATCTGGCCGGCCGCCTGCACCGGCGGGCCGCCGGCGTCGCCGGACAGTCCGAGCAGCCCGTTGAGCCCGAGGTAGTTCATGTCGTGGCCCGAGCGCGCCGTGTAGGGCCCGTCCTGGCCGTAGCCGGTGATCGCGCAGTAGACCAGCCGCGGGTTCTCCTCGCGCAGCCGCTCGTAGCCCACTCCCAAGCGCTCCATCACGCCCGGCCGGAACGACTCGAGCAACACGTCGTGCGATCGCACCAGCCGCAGCAGCACCTCGCGGCCCGCCTCCTCCTTGAGGTTGAGCCGGATCGAGCGCTTGCCGCGGTTGAGCGACAGGAACAGCGCCGACTTGGCGGTGTCGTCGGCGCCCTCGTAGTAGGGCGGCGACCAGCGCACGTAGTCGCCCATCCCGGTGTCCTCGACCTTGAGCACGTCCGCCCCGAAGTCCGCCAGCAGCAGGGAGCAGAAGCCGCCCGGCAGCAGCCGCGACAGGTCGAGCACCCTGATGTCAGACAGCGCGTTCATGCCTCCACGCGCTTGGGCGTGCCGAGCAGCTCGCGCGCCTCGGCGACGGTCGCCACGCGCCGGCCCACGTCCTCGATCATCCGCCGCGCCCGCGCGATCAGGTCGCCGTTGGAGCGCGCCATCTCGCCGTCGGGCAGGTAGAAGTTGTCCTCGAGCCCGACCCGCACGTTGCCGCCCAGCGAAGCCGCCGCGGCCACCAGACGCCACTGGTCGCGGCTGATCCCGATCACACCCCAGTTGTTGCGGCCCTCGGGCCCGCCGGGCACCTGGTCGGCCATGTGGGCGAGGTTGCGCGGCGTCGGCCGGATGCCGCCGGTCACGCCCATGACCATGTCGATCTGGAGTGGCTCGGACAGGAGCCCCATGTCGATCAGCGGGTCGAGGTTGGCCACGTGCCCGGAGTCGAAGCACTCGTGCTCGGGCCGGATGCCGAGCTCGTTCATCGCACGCAGGAACTCGACGATCGTGTCGAACGAGTTCTCGAAGACGGCCTTGAACACGAACTCCTTGCGCCGCTCCGAGTACTTCGCGTAGTTCATCGAGCTCATGTTCAGCGCCGCCACGTCGGGGCGCAGCTCGCGTAGGTACTCGATCCGCTTCTCGATCGGCACGCCGATCGCGCCCGTGGAGTAGTTGACGATCACGTCGTCGACGGCGCCGTTGATCGCCTCGGTGATGTTGCGGAAGTCCTCGACCTCGAACGACGGCAGCCCGTCGGGCGAACGGGCGTGGATGTGGATCATCGTGGCGCCCTCGTCGACGGCCCGCTTCGCCTCAGCGGCGTACTCGTCCGGCGTGTAGGGGATCGCGGGGCACTGCTCGCGGTTGGCGACGGCGCCCGAGATCGAGCAGACGAGAATCGCCGGGTCCTCGAACCGGCTCATGCTTGCCTCCGTGTCGTCGAGGGAGCGGCTAGCGCCGCTTGAAGTACCACTGGAACATCAGGTCGATCCCGGTCATCGAGTAGCCGTCCGCGGAGCGCGGCTCGCCGACGCGCGTGTACGGCCAGTAGCCGACCGCGATCGGGATCCCGGGCGTATAGCCGCCCACGTCGTTGCGGACCAGGAGCGGCACCGTCCCCGGGCCCACGGCCGTCAGCGCGACGCCGTCGGTCGAGTGGATCCGGAAGCGCAACCGCCGGTCGCGCACGTCGAAGACCTTCACGTTGACCTTCTTCTTCGTCGTGGCGTTCGCCTTGGGGCGGAACGCCCGGCCGACGAAGCGAGCCGTGCAGCACGTGTAGGTGCCGGGCAGGTCGCGGCCGGTCCTCGTGTCGATCCGGCTCGAGCCGGTCAGGATCGTCAGCCGCAGCTTGGCCGGGTTGGGCCCGGAGCGGACCTTGATCGCCGTGATTCGACCGTTCCCCGGCGCGACGAACGTGAACCGGTTCGAGCCGTAGTAGCCCCCGTGGCGGTAGGTGCAGGAGGTCTGGTTGGTCGGCGACAGCTGCACGCCCCCGAGCGGCGCCAGGGTCAGGGCCGACTCGCAGCCGTAGTTCGCGTTCGGGGACCCGCGCAGCAGGCTGCCGTACCAGCGCGCCGACGCGGGCGCCGCGGCCAACGCGAGCAGCGCAGCGGTCAGCACCAGTACGGAGGCCCCCCGGCGAGTCACCGCACCAGGGTAGGGTCAGTTCGCTCATCGCGCCAGCGGCGGCACGTTCCGCCCTTCCGCGGAGCAGTCGATCAGCTGCTGAAGCCGGCGCAGCCGGGTCTCCTCTCGCTTGGCACTGACCACCCAGTGCGTCGCCGTGCGCCGGTAGCCCGGCGGCCGCCCCGAGAACCACTCCCAGGCCGTTCGGTGGGCCCGGAAGCGTTGCTCCTGCTCGGGGGCGAGGGTGGCCGGTTGCTTGCGCTCCGACGAGTACACGCCGGTGCGCTCGGCGGTGCGCGCCTCGTACGCGCGCAGACCCGCCGGCGACATCAGCCCGCGCTGCTTGAGCTCTTCGACCTTGGCGACGTTGACGAGGCTCCAGTTGCTGGTCCGCTTGCGGGGGGTGAAGCGGATCGTGTAGGCGTCCTCGCCGAGGCTGCGGCGCACGCCGTCGATCCAGCCGAAGCAGAGGGCCTGCTCGACCGACTCCGGCCACGTGATGCTCGGCCGGCCAGAGCCCTTCTTGTAGAAGCCGACGACCAGCTCGCTCTCGGTCTCGTGGTGCTCCTCGAGCCACGCCCGAAACCGTTCCGGCGTCTCGAAGAAGGCCGGCTTCACGGAACGCGCTCCAGCGGCGGAGGTCGCCAGACGTTGCGCAGCACCGACGGCTTCGGCCAGTACAGCCGCATGCTGAGCCGGAAGCCGCCGGCCGGCGCCGGCAACCAGTTGACGTCGCGCTCGGTCGGCCGCGTGCGCTGGATCGCGATCACGATCGAGCCGTCGCCGCGGCGGACGAGCGGCGGGTGCGTCGGTCCGACCGAGTAGCGGCGGGCGGCGTTCGGGACGAGGAAGCCGTCGAAGTCGTACATCGTGACCGACCAGAACCCGCGCACCGGCGGCAGCGCGCCGGGCTTGAACACCATCCGGTACGAGCTCGCGCCGGTGAGCAGCGCGCCGGTCGAGTCGGCCAGCGCTGTCGGGTAGACGGACTCCTCGGGCGTGTTGGCGCCGATCCCCAGGATCGCGAGCTGGGCCCGCAGCAGGTAGTCGGTGCCGTACCGGCCCACCTTCGGGTCGAGCGTGAGCCAGCCGCCGTTCCTGAGCGCCCGGCCCAGCACGGCGACACGTGAGGCGTTCGGCAGCTCGGCGGCCTCGGCCTCGACCCCCGCGCGGAGCGCCTCGAGCGCGTCGGCCGAGAGGCCCGCGTCGCGCGGGCTCAGGCCGGGCCCCACGCCGACCTGCTTCAGGCGCTTCAGCAGCGGCCGGTCGCGCTTCGGCGGCGGATTCTCCGCGAGCGCGTTGTCGAGCGCGGCCAGCCACGCAAGGCCATCGGTGGGAAGCGGGTACTTGCGCGGCTTGCCCGGCCGGCGCGAGCGCGACGACAGGTCCGACGACAGCCGGTACCGGCGCATCTTGGCCTTCGCGCGGCGCTGGTCAGCCGGCGCGTCGGTGGCGAGCGTGCGCCCGATCATCCAGACCCGGCGGTACTTCGAGCGGATCACCGGGACGCCCCGGATCCGCTTGCCGGGCTTCTGCGTCCAGGCGATCTGGAAGCGCCCGGCGTGGGTGCCGGTCGTGCGCGTGCCGACGTAGTCGATCACGTTCGTGAACGGGTCGACGAACTCGAAGTCGAAGTAGCGCTTTCCCATATCCGGGTGGCTCAGCACGATCGGCCCCTTGCCGAGGTCCAGCTGGGCGAGCGAGTAGAGCGTGTCGTGGTTGGGCGCGACCACCGTGCGGTCGCTCGGCCTTGCGAACGCGCGCGCGTTGGCGAGCGCGTTGATCGGGGCGTTGCCCTGGCCGTCGTCCGCCTTCACGCTCGACATCTCGCGCCGGATGCGCAGGAACTCGAGCAGCGGGATGCCGTAGCGATAGGCCTCGCGGCCGAGCGCCTCCGCCTGACCCGGCGTCACCTGTGCCTGCGCACCGACCGGCGCCAGCGCCGCCGCCATGACGGCGGCGATCAGCGCCAGGATCGCGCATCGACTCACCGCCGCAGCGCCTTCAGCACCTCACTCGCGGCGGCCTCGCCGGAGCGCACTGCGCCATCCATGTACCCGGTCCAGTAGGTAGCCGTCTCGGTGCCCGCCCAGTGGACGTGCCCGAACGGCTTGCGGAGCTGGGCCCCGTAGCGGGCCAGGATGCCGCGGCCCGAGTGGCCGACCGGGCAACCGCGCGTCCAGGCCTCCTGGGTCCAGTCCATCTCGAAGGAGGCCTTGGGGTCGCGTGCCTCGTCGCCGAAGTAGGTGACGAAGTTGCCGAGCACCGCCTCACGGCGCTTGGCGCGCGACAGCTTCGCGAACCTGCGCGCCTGGTCGCCGCCGACGAACCCGAACAGGATGCCCGGGCTGCCCGAAGGCGGGGTGTTGTCGAACGTGGTGTTGGCCGGCCCCACCTCGGAGACGGCCTGGCCGCTCAGCCCGGCGTCGCGCCAGAACGGGCGGTCGTAGACGGCCTCCCATTTGATCAGGCGGCCAGGGGTGATGTTCTTGAGCAGCTTCAGGTGCGGCGCCGGCAGCCGCGGCGTGAAGTCGATCCGCGCCGCCAGCACCGGCGGGACCGCCACGATCACCTGACGCGCCTCGACGTCGATGCCCTTCGCATGCACGGTGACGCGGTCGCCGTGCTGGTGGATCCGGTGCACCGGCGCGTTCAGGACGACCTGCTTGCCGAGCCGCTTCGCCACAAGGATCGGGACCCGCTGCGAGCCGCCCACGAAGCGGCTCTCCTGGGCCCCGTCGGGAGTCGCGACCAGCAGTGCGAAGTTGCCCTTGTTCTGCGGGTTGCCCGCGGCGGCGGTGTAGGCGGCGTTGTACAGCTGCGTGATCTCGCGTGGCTCGGCGCCGTAGATCGCCTCGCAGGCGAGGTCGAACAGCGCCCGCGAGCCCGCCGTGGTGAGGTTTTGCAGCTTCCACTGCTCGAGCGTGGTCTTGTCCCACTCCTCGGCCCTGGGCGCCTTCCAGGGCGCCTCGACCGGGACCTCCGCGGCCATGGCGTTGAACTGGCCGATCGACTTCAGGATCGCCTCCTGGAAGTCGGGATCGGGCGACAGCCCGGGCGTCGCCGGGTAGCGCGACAGCTGCCCGTTCAGCAGCAGCACGTTGTCGCCCTCGTTGTAGGTCGGGAAGATGCCGACACCGACGGCCTTGGCGAGCGCGAGCACGCGGTCCTGGGTCGGGCCGACGTACTGGCCGCCGACCTCGGCGATGACGCCCTTCTGCACACGGTGGTTGAGCGTGCGTCCGCCGACGCGGTCGCGCGCCTCGAGCACGCAGACCTCCTTGCCGGCTGCGGCCAGCTTGCGCGCGGCGGTCAGCCCGGCGAAGCCGGCGCCGACGATCGCGACGTCGACCTTGCGGCGCCGCTTGCGCCGCTTGGCCGCGGCGGTGCCGGGCACCAGCACGCCGGCTCCTCCGGCGGCGGCGCCGGCGAGCAGGCCGCGGCGGGTCGTGTTCAGACGGGCATCACGCCATGTTTCTTCCAAGGTCGCTCCACTCGTTTGGTCTCTGCCATCTCGAGCGCCCGGATCACGGTCGGGCGCGTCTCGCGCGGGTCGATGACGTCGTCGATCAGCGCGTTGCCCGCGGCGATGTAGGGATCGATCGTCTTGCGGATCCCCTCGATCATCTGGGCGCGGGCGGCGTCCGGATCGTCGGACGCCTCGATCTGCTTGCGGAAGATGATGTTGACCGCGCCTTCCGGCCCCATCACCGAGATCTCGGCCGACGGCCAGGCGACGATCAGGTCCGGCTCGTAGGCCTTCCCGCACATCACGTAGTAACCGGCACCGTAGGCCTTGCGAATCACGACGGTCACCTTAGGGACCGTCGCCCGCGAGACCGCGTACAGCATCTTCGCGCCGTGCCTGATGATCCCGGCCTGCTCGACCTTGGTGCCGACCATGAACCCGGGCACGTCCATGAGGAACAGCAACGGGATTCCGTAGGCGTCGCACAGGTTGATGAAGCGCGCCGCCTTGTCGGAGGAGTCGTTCTCGAGGATGCCGCCGAGGTGCTTGGGCTGGTTGGCCACGATGCCGACCGGGCGGCCGCCCATGCGGGCGAGCGCTGTGATGATCGTGCGCGCCCAGCGCGGCTTGATGTCGAACCACTCGCCGTCGTCGACGATGCGGCGGCTCACCTCGTACATGTCGTAGGGGTGGCGCGGCGAGTCGGGCAGGATGTCGAGCAGGTCCTCGTCGACGCGGTCGACCGGGTCGGCCGGCTCGCGCTGCGGCGGCGGCTGCTCGCAGTTCGCCGGGAAGTACGACAGGTAGCGCTTGATCGCGTCGATGCACTCCTCGTCGGAATCGACCTCCAGGTCGCCGACGCCGGACACGCGCGTGTGGATGCGCGAGCCGCCCAGCTCCTCCTGCGTCACGTCCTCGCCGGTGACGGCCTTGGTCAGGTGCGGCCCGGCGAGCGCCATCGACCCACGGCCCTTGACCATCGGCACGAAGTCGGCCAGCCCGGGGATGTAGGCGGTGCCGGCCGCACACGGGCCCATCAGCGCTGCGACCTGCGGGATCACGCCGCTGGCGACCACCTCCTCGCGGAACAGGTGCCCCGAGCCCGCGAACAGCGACCCGGCAGCCTCCTGGATGCGGGCGCCGGCCGAGTCGAGCAGCCACACCATCGGGATCCGCTTGCCGACCGCCATCTCGCGCAGCCGCGACACCTTCAGCTCGCCGGTCATGCCCATCGAGCCGGCCATCACCGTGAAGTCGTAGGCGGCGACCGCCACGAGCCGGCCGTCGATCTTGCCGAAGCCCGTCACCACGCCGTCGGCGGGCGCCTCCTTGCCCTCCATCGCGCGCTGCGAGAAGTGCGGCCGCCCGTGGATGCCCAGCTCGACGAACGTGCCCTCGTCGATCAGCAGCGCCAGCCGCTCGCGTGCGGTCAGCTTGTCCTGCTCGTGCTGGCGGGCGATCTTCTCCTCGCCGCCGCCCGCGCGCGCGCGTTCGCGTCGCTCGTGCAGGTCGTCGACGAGTGAGCGAAGCGAGGGGCGCGCGACGAGGCTGTCGGCGGCTGCGCGGTCGGTGGTGGCCATAGAAAGTAGGAAGCGCTACTCCCTACTCTTGCGCATCCGCCGCGATCCGGTCAAGCACTGGATCGAGCACTCGCATGGCCGTCTCTGCCGCGTCGGCCAGCTCGTCGGGGTCGCCGGGAGCCTCGAACGCCGTCACCTCGATGCCAACCAGCTCGCTGTCCTCGGCGACGGCCTCCATCAGGTCGTAGAGCTTGTCCGACGAGAGCCCGCCCGGCGCGGGCACGGCCGCGGGGAACTCCTCGGGATCGAGCACGTCGAGGTCGAGGTGGATGAACACCGGTGCGCCGTCGAGCGCGTTCTTGACCGCCACGAGCGTCTCGACCACGCTCGCGCCGATCACGGTGGCGTCGCTGCGCTCGAGCAGCTCGCGCTCGCCCGCGTCGAGGTCGCGCACCCCGGCAAGCACCAGCCGGTCGGCGGCGATCGTGTCGCCGAGCCCTGCGTCCCACTCGCCGCAGGCACCGGCCAGGCACATCCCGCCCAGGTAGCCGCTGCCGCTGGTGTCCGGCGTGTTGTAGTCGCCGTGCGCGTCCAGCCAGAGCACCATCGCGTCGGGGCGGTGGCGCAGCACGGCCGGCAGCGTGGTCACGGCGATCGAGCAGTCGGCGGCGGCGATCACCGGCACGCGGCCGCCGCTCAGCGCGTCGTCGACCTGGCCGCCGGCCTCGAGCAGGCAGCCGCGCGAGTCGCGCAGGTCCTGCTCGTAGCCATTCTCCTCGGGCTCGGCGGGCGTGCCGATCGTGCGCGGCTCGACGCCCAGGCGCTTGCCGATCAGCGGGGCAAGTGTCTGGGCGCCGCGCACGCCGCCGGGCGTGCGGTCGGCGGTGCGGCAGACGAGTGCAACCAGTGACACCTTCATCGGCCCGTCCAATTCGGCTCGCGCTTCTCGAAGAACGCCTTCACGCCCTCCTGGATGTCCTCGGTCGTGAACGACAGGGAGAGCTGGGCGCGCAGGAAGTCGAGCGCGTCCTCGAAGGGCATGTCGAGCTGGCGGTACATGGCGTCCTTGCCGAGCTTCATGGCGACCGGCGACTTGGCCGCCAGCTTCGTCGCCCAGTCGTCGACCGCGGCCTCGAAGTCGGTCTCGGGCACGACCTTGTTGACGATCCCGAACTCGCGCGCCTCGCTTGCCGGAATACGGTCGCCGAGCAGCAGCAGCTCGTTGGTCTTCTTGCGCGGGACGTTGCGGTAGATCAGCGCCATGATCATGAACGGGAAGACTCCGACGTTGATCTCCGGCGTGCCGAACGTGGCGGACTCCTTGGCGACGATCAGGTCGCAGCAGAGGGCGACGCCGAGCGACCCGGCGAGCACGTGCCCGTTGGCCGCGCAGATCGTCGGCTTGCCGAGCGTGAGGATCGTGCGGAACAGGCGCGGGAAGCGCTCTGTCCCGAAGTGCTTGTGGACGAGTGGGACGTCGGCGGCGAACTGGTCGAGCGACGCGCCCGCGGAGAACACCTTCTCGTGCGACGAGGCGAGCACGACGCAGCGAACGGTGGCGTCGTCGCGGGCCGCCTCGAACGCCGCGGCCAGCTCGCCGAGCAGCTCGTTCGAGAGGGCGTTGCGGTTGTCGGGGGTGTTGAGCGTGACGGTCGCGACGCCGTCGTCGCGGACGTCGTAGAGGATCGTCTCGTAGGACACCCGGCGAAGTTGTACTAGCTTGCCCGCAGCGCTACGGTCCCGCCATGTTCAAGTCGATCGTCGTCGGGACCAACGGCACGGCGACCGCGGACATCGCGGTGAGCCGGGCCGTCGAGCTGGCGAAGCTCACGGGCGCGACGCTGCACGTAGTGAGTGCCTACGAGCCGGCACCTGCGACGGTGGGTGGCAACCGCCCCCCGGCCGAGGCGGCCGAGTGGGCGATCACCCCGCACTTCAAGGTGGACGCGGTGCTGGACCGCGCCACCGACATCGCCCGCGGCGGAGGCATCGACGTCGAGGTGCACGGCCCGAAGGGCGACGCCGCCTCGGCGATCCTCACGGCCGCCGAGGAGTACGACGCCGACCTGATCGTGCTCGGCAGCAAGGGGATGCAGGGCGCGCGCCGCGTGCTCGGCAGCGTGCCCAACACGGTGTCGCACAAGGCGGGCTGCGACGTGATGATCGTCCAGACGACCTAGGTCGGCGCGGGGGCCAGCTCGATCGCCAAGCGCGCTCGGGCGAAGAGGTCCTCCCCGCGATCGCCGGGCTCCCACGCGGCAACGCCGACACGGAGCCGGGGGCCGGTTGGATCGAGACGCTCGAGGTCCGCGGCCAGCCTGCCCGCGCGGTCGGAGGCGTCGCCCGTGCCCGTCAGCACCAGCGCCAGTCGCCGGCCGCTGTATCGACCGATCGTCGCGCTCTCCCCGGCGACCGCTCGTTCGAGCAACCGGGCGGCCGCCTGAAGCGCCATATCGCCGGCTGCATAGCCCTCGCGCAGGTTGATCATGGATAGTTCGGACAGCTCCGCGATCGCCACGGCGAAGGGTCGGTGGCTGCGCGCGGAGCGCTCCGCCTCGCGAGCCGCCACCTCCTGCAGGTGGCGATGCGAATGCAGCAGAGTCACGTTGTCACTGGCGGCGGCCGAGCTGACGCCCAGCCGGGCAGTGTCCAACACCTCTTCTGCCGGAACGCGCGCCGGCAGGGGGGCCGCCGGTCGCTCGTCTGACGGGTGGGGCGGCCGGCGTCGGACCTCGTCGACGAACAGCGAGACGATCTCGGCGTCGAACTGGGTCCCTGCGCAGCGCTCGAGTTCCGCGCACGCCTCGCTGAGCGTGAACGCTTGGCGGTACGGGCGCGCGGAGATGAGCGCGCAGAAGCAGTCGACGACCGCCACCACGCGAGCGTCGAGCGGTATCTCCTCCCCGTGGAGACGGTCCGGGTATCCCTGCCCGTCCCAGCGCTCGTGGTGGTGACGGATCGCAGACGCGAGATCGGAGAGTCCGGGCACGCGCTCGACTATGCGGGCGCTGATCTCCGGGTGAAGCTCGACGGTCGCTCGCTCGTCCGCCGTGAGCCGGCCAGGCTTGAGGAGCACGCGCTCGCTGATGCCCAGCTTGCCCACATCGCGCAGCAGGGCGGCGAACAGGATCTGCTCGCGCCGGGCCGGCTCGAGGCCGAGCCGGCGGGCGACACGCTCGGCGCAATCGCTGACCTCAGCAGCGTTTGCATCGAAGAACAGGTCCGTGCTGGCCATCGCGTCGGCGAGGATCCCGACCACGGCGAGGTAGGACGAGCGCACGCGACCTTGGAGGCGGTGGTTCTCGAGCACGGCACCGGCGTGATCGCCAAGCGCGAGTAGCACGTCATCGTCGATCTCCTCGAAGCCGCCGCGGCGGTTCGCGCATATCACGACCCCTTCGAATCCGTCGTTCATGTACACGGGGAGCGCAACGAGCGACTCGATCTCGTCGTCGGCGGCGGACATGCCGTCACCAGGTGAGTCCTCGCGCACGATCTCGTCTCGCTCGAGCACCTTCTCGGCGAAGCGCTGCGCGACCGAGCTTCTGGTGGGGTCGTGGCGGAACCCGATGTGGCAGACGAGGTCGAGTCGCCCGTCACCGTCGCGATCGCTCTTGGAGAGCAGCAGGCCGCACCTCGCCTGCGAGAGGCGCACGGCGACCTCCAGCACGAGCTCGTGAAGATCGCCGGATCCGTGGCCACCGCGATAGCTGCGCAGCACCTGCTCGCGCAGCTCCCGCGACCATTCGCGCTCGGCCTGGCGAGCTCGTTCGGTGCGCACACGGAGCTGGCGCTCGCGGCGAAGCGACTCGCGCTGCTCATCCAGTTGTCGCCGAAGGCTCGCCTCGGTCGCGCGCGCCCGTTCGTCCATCTGGCCGCGCCGCTGCTGCTCGAGCGCGGCGCGCGCGGCCGCCGCGCGCCGTTCGCGAGCCCAGGCCGCGATGGCGGCGACCACGGCAGCCACCAGCACGGTCACGACGAGGGCACCCGGCCCGCCGACCATCACCATCACGGCGGCGACGCCGGCCAAGGCGACGGCAACGCCGATCAGAGCCCTCTCCGTCCCTGGGCCAAAGACCCTCATCTGTTCGAGGTACCCCGAGATCCCGCCGCTACTCGGGAGCGCCGCCGGGAACCCGTCTAGCCCCGTCCCGCGCCTTGGCGCCTGAGCGACGAGATTCGCTCGCTTGCCGCAGTGAGGCCGGCGAGGCTCCCGGCGGCGACAGGGCCGCCTTCGCGGTGGAGAGCGCAAGGCTGTATCAGCGGGACGGCTGATCGGGAGCTAGGGCGGCAGGCGGTCGCCCGGCCGGCGCACGCGAAACCAATGTGCGCCGTACGGGGCCAGGTCGAGCGTCGCCGTTCCCGCCTTCAGCCGGTGATCCTGGTTCTCGAAGAGGTCGACCAGAGCTCCGTCTCCGTCCAGCTCCAGGCTGGCGCGCGCCTCGCGTCCGGACAGGTTGTGGACCGCGACCACGGTCGAGCCATCCCAGTCGCTGCGCTGAGCGAAGACGGCCGGGTCACCGGCATCGAGCAGGATCCATTCGCCCCAGCCGAATTCCGGGCACTCCCGGCGACGGCGGATCAGCCGCTCCATCCAGTTGAGCAGCGAGTCGGGATCTCGGCGCTGGCGAGCGACGTTGACCGCCCGAAAGCCGAACGGCCCCTTCTCGACGATGGGACGGCAGGGGTCCGAAGCGGCCGTGAAGCCCGCGTGGCGATCGCCCGACCACTGCATCGGCGAGCGGACGCTGTAGCGGCCTTCGATGGCCGGGTTCTCGGCCATCCCAACCTCCTCGCCATAGAACAGGACGGGTGTTCCCGGCAGCGAGAAGGCGAGCGAGTAGACCATGCGAATGCGCTGCTGGTTCCCCTCCAGCATGGTCGGCAGCCGACGTCGCAGCCCGCGCCCGTATAGCTGTAGCTCCGCCTGAGGTCCGAAGGCGTCGAACACCTCCTGGCGCTCGCCGTCGCTGAGCTTGTCGAGGGTCAGCTCGTCATGGTTGCGAACGAAGTTGGCCCACTGGCAGTCCTCGGGAATGGGCGGCAGCGCCCGAAGGGCCTTGGCCAGCGGGCCGGCGTCCTCGCGTGCGAGTGACAGGAACATCGCCTGGTTGACCGTGAACGAGAGGACCAGCTGGAGCTCGTCGCCGTCCTCGTCACCGAAGAACCGGCGCTGCTGCTCGGGCGCCAGGTTGACCTCGCCGAGCAGCACCGCCTCGCCCTTGCGGCGCCCGATGAAGCGGCGCAGGTCGCGCAGCAGATCGTGCGGGTCCTGGCATGTTCCCTCGGGACTGCCGGAAGGCTCGATCAGGAACGGGACAGCATCCACCCGAAACCCGCTCAGGCCCTGCTCGAGCCAGAAGCCGACGACCTGAGCGATCTCGTCGCGCACCTCCGCGTTCGCGACGTTCAGGTCCGGCTGGTGCGAGTAGAAGCGGTGCATGTACCACCGCCGGGCCTGCTCGTCGAACGCCCAGTTCGAGTTCTCCTTGTCAGGGAACACGACGTCGCCGGGCTTCTCATCCGGCTTCTCGTCGCGCCACACGTAGAAGTCGTGGAACGGCGAATCCCGCCCGCGCCGGGCGTCCTCGAACCATGGGTGGCGATCGGAGGTGTGGTTGACGACCAGGTCCGCGACCACACGCATTCCCCCTTCGCGTGCGGCGCGCACGACCTCGAGCAGATCGCCGTGGGTACCGAGGCGCGGATCGACGCCGTAGAAGTCCGTGATGTCGTAGCCGTCGTCGCGCTGACACGACGGCATGAACGGCATCAGCCAAAGACAGCCGATCCCGAGCCCGGTCAGGTAGTCGACTCGCTCGCAGAGGCCGGGCAGGTCGCCGCAGCCGTCCCCGTCGGAGTCGAGGAAGGTCTCGACGTCGAGGCAGTAGAAGACCGTGTTCTTCCACCAGACGTCGCTGGTCGCCTTGCGCTTCAAGCCGCCAGCTCCGGCAGGACCCGCTCGCCGAATACGCCGATGAAGCGGGTCAGGTCCTGCCCGACGTGATGAAGGTGGATCTCCTCGAAGCCGAGCTCCGCGAGCTCGCTCAGCCACTCGGCGTGCCGGCTCGGGTCGGCCGACACGAGCACCGCCTCGCGCAGGTCCTCCGGGCGCACGTGCGCAGCCGCGAGGTCGAACTGCTCGACGGTTTCGAGGTCCCAGCACAGAGGCGGCGGGAAGACGTTGGTGCGCCACTGGTCGTGTGCGATGCGGAGCGCCTCTTCCTCGCCGTCGGCCCAGCTGAGATGGACCTGGAGGAACACCGGCCGGTCGTCACCGCCGCCCTCTCGGAAGGCATCGATCACCCGCTCGAGCGTCTGGCGCGGCTGGTTGATCGTTACGAGCCCGTCAGCCCACTCTCCACACCATCGGGCGGTCTCCGCGCTCACGGCCGCGCCGACGAGCCGCGGCGGCGTGGCGGGCAGCGTCCACAAGCGTGCCCGGTCGACGCGCACGAACCCCGCATGGTCCACCGTCTCACCGCCGAACAGCGCGCGCATCACGTCGACGCACTCGCGCAGGCGGGCGTTGCGCGTGTCCTTCGGTGGCCAGGCCTCGCCGGTGATGTGCTCGTTCGAGGCCTCCCCGGTACCGAGCGCCAGCCACAGGCGTCCCGGGAACAGCTCGCACAAGGTCGCGGCCGCCTGGGCGACGATCGCCGGGTGGTAGCGCTGCCCCGGCGCGCTTACGACGCCGAAGGGCAACCGCGTGGCCTGCAGCGCCGCGCCCAGGAAGGACCACGCGAAGCCGGACTCGCCCTGCCGCTCGCTCCACGGCGAGAAGTGATCCGACGACATGGCGGCGCCGAAGCCGGCCGCCTCGGCCTCGCACACGTGTGTGAGGAGGCGGCTCGGTGGGATCTGCTCGTGCGAGCAGTGCAGGCCGACGATCGGCATGGCACTGACCGCTTGCCCGGCGGACCGACCTGTCAATCCGCCGGCGGCATCCACACCTCGTCCATGTCGACGCGCTCACCTACGAAGGGCACGCCCTCTGCCTCGAGCAGCTCCCGCTGGCGCGCGCCCTGCGCCAGTGAGCCATCGGCGCGGACGATGCGCTGCCAGGGGATGTCGGGGTCGTGGCAGGAGGCCAGCACGGCCCCGGCGTAGCGGGGCGCCTCGGGGCTGAGGTCGGCGTAGGTCGTCACCCGGCCGCGCGGAATCGACCGGATCCGCTCGAGCATGGCCCGGGCGCGCGGCGAAGACGTGTCGATCTGGCGCCTCACGTCTCGCGCTGACAGGGTCCCGACAGACCCAGCTGCTCCATCAGGTAGAGCCACACCTCGCTGCGGGTCGGGAAGGCAGGCACGGCGTGGGCGAGCCGCTCGAGCGGCACCTCGGCGACCACCGCGATCGTGGCGGCCTGCAGCCACTCGCTGACCTCGGGCCCGGTGAAGGTCGCGCCGACGAGCAGGTTGGCGTCGTCGTCGACCACCAACCGCGATGTTCCGACCGTGTCGTCGCGGCCGTAGAAGCTGGCGCCGGCGCTGGCCTGGGTGGGCACCTCGACTGCGCGCGCGTCGATGCCCGCCTCCTTGGCAGCGTCGAGCGTGTAGCCGACCGCCGCCACCTGAGGGTCGGTGAAGATGACGCGCGGAGCCCGAGCGCCGTCGAGGATCAGGCAGGGCCCGCCGGGGCCAAGGATCGTGTCGGCGGCGATGCGAGCCTGGTACTTGCCCATGTGGGTCAGCAGCGCGCGGCCGTTGACGTCGCCGATCGCGTAGAGCCAGTCGTTACCAGGCGCGCGCATCCAGTCGTCGACCTCGATCGGCTTGCCCGGCTCGAGGCCGATCGTCTCCACGCCGAGCTCGGTCGTGTTCGGACGGCGCCCGACGGCCACCAGCAGCTCGTCGCCGGCGATCGAGTCTCCGCCGTCGAGCTCCACGACGACCTCGTCGCCCTGCGAGCGCACGGCGGTCGCCTGCGCGTGCGTGCGGATGTCGACGCCCTGGTCGCGCAGCGAGTCCGTGACCTGCTCGCTCGCGAACGGCTCCTCGCGCGAGAGCACCCGCTCGCCGCCCTCGACCAGGGTGACCTCCGAGCCAAGCGTGCTCCAAGCCTGTGCCATCTCCACGCCGACGACGCCGCCGCCGAGGATCGTCAGCCGCCCCGGCACCTGCTTGGAGGTGGTCGCTTCGCGGTTCGTCCATGTGCGCGCCTCGCGCAGACCGTCGATCGGCGGCATCGCCGGGCCGCTGCCCGTGGCCACCACCACCGCTTTGCCGGCGACCAGCGTGTCGTCGCCGACGACCACGCGGCGCTCGCCGTCGAGCTTGCCGGCGCCGCGGAAGATCGTCACGCCGCGGTCGTTCAGCCACGGCTCCATGTGCTTGTCGTCGAGGTCGTGGATGATCTCGTCGCGCCGCTTCAGGACCGCGCCGACGTCGAGGTCGCCCGTCACAGCCTCGGCCACGCCCGGGATGCGGCGCACCTCGGCCAGCAGCTCGCCCGGGCGCAGCAGCGCCTTCGAGGGCATGCAGGCATAGAACGAGCACTCCCCGCCGATCAGGTGAGGCTCCACGATCGCCACGCTGAGGTCGGACTCGCCGAGCCGCCCGGCACAGACCTCGCCGGCTGGCCCGGCACCGAGGATCACCACGTCGAATTCGCGCTCGCTCATGCGCGCACGGTACCTAGCCCTCCCAGGCCGCCTGGAGACGAGCGACCTCAGCGTCGGGCACGCCGACGGAGAAGTGCGCGTGCACGATCCGCCACACGTCGTCCTCCAGCTTCAGCACCGCGGTGACGCGGGTGTCTATGCCCGCCCCGTCCGGGAATGTGAAGCGCGGCTTGTCGAGCACAAAGCCGAGCGACCCCTCCGCCCAGGCGACGGGATCGACCGGCGTCAGCCCGACACCCTCGCTCTCGAAGCCGAAGCGCATACGCGCGCGATCGTCGATCCACTCCTCCGGCGCGGTGCCGATGATCACCGTCGCCTCGCGGGAAACGAGCTCGTCGAAGCTGTCCGCGTCGCCCCCGGTGAGCCGCTCGCAGAAGCGCCGCCAGCTCTGTGTCACATCCGAAGCCTCTTCCATCGGCCGACCCTAACGTCAACGCTGAGCAGCAAGTAGGAAGTGCCACTGTTTACTTTCCTGGAACCCTGCTGTAGCTTCGCCGCATGGCCACCGCCGACGCCGTCCTCAAGCCCGACCACCTCACCAAGCGCAAGCACTTCATCTTCACCGAGGAGCACGACCAGCTGCGCGAGTCGATCCGCGCGTTCGTGACCAAGGAGCTGGCGCCGCACGCCGAGGAGTGGGAGGAGACGACGTTCCCAGACTCGGTCTTCCGGCGCATGGGCGAGCTCGGCTTCCTCGGGCTGTCCTACCCGGAGGAGTACGGCGGCCAGGGCGGCGACTACTACTGCAACCTCGTGCTCGCCGAGGAGATGACGCACTGCAACTCGGGCGGGCTTGCGATGGGCGTGGCGGTGCACACCGACATGGCGACCCCGCCGGTCTTCCTGTTCGGCAGCGAGGAGCAGAAGCAGGAGTACCTGGTGCCGGCGATCCGCGGCGAGAAGATCTCGTGCCTCGGGATCACCGAGCCGGATGCCGGCTCGGACGTCGCGGGCATCAAGACGCACGCCGTGCGCGACGGCGACGAGTACGTGATCAACGGCTCCAAGACCTACATCACCAACGGCCACCGGGCGGACTTCATCGTGCTCGTCACGAAGACCGACCCGGACGCCGGATACGACGGCTTCACCCTGTTCCTGGTCGACATGGACGCCCCCGGCGTGATCCGCGAGAAGAAGCTCGAGAAGCTCGGCATGCACTCGTCCGACACGGCGCTGCTCGCCTTCCAGGACGTGCGCGTCCCGGCCGAGGCGATGCTGGGCCAGGAGGGCAAGGGCTTCTACCACATCATGTGGGAGCTCCAGGGCGAGCGCCTGATCGGCGCGGCCGGGTGCGTGGCCGGGGCGCAGCGGGCGTTCGACCGCACGCTCCAGTACGCGACCGAGCGGACCGCCTTCGGCCGCCAGATCGGCAAGTTCCAGGCGATCCGCCACAAGTTCGCGGACATGGCGACCAAGATCGAGGCGGGCCGCCAGATGGTCTACACGACGGCCTGGCGCTTCCAGAACGGCGAGTACCCGGTGCGCGAGATCTCGATGGCGAAGCTCTACACGGCCCGGATGGCCTGCGAGGTCATGGACGAGTGCCTCCAGATCCACGGCGGCGCCGGCTACATGAAGGAGTACGGCATCGAGCGCGCCTGGCGCGACATGCGCCTCAACCGCATCGGCGCCGGCACCGACGAGGTGATGCTCGACGTGATCGGCCGCTCGTACGGGCTCTAGGCGGGACTGGGGCCGGCCGCGCTCGGCCCGTCGTCGCGGCGCAGCCACGCCCGCTGCCTGCGCCACCACATGCGTGCGATTGTGCCGGGGGGCCTGAGGACGAAACGAGACACATTTGCGACGACTTCGCATCGAGATCGATCGCGCAGTGCCGCTCCACGAGGGCGCGGCGCGGGGGCACAACCGCTGGCATCCGGAGCTCGAGCCGGTGGCGACGGTGGAGCCCGGTGACGAGGTCACCTTCGAGGTGCGCGACTCGCGCGATCGCCAACTCGGGCACGGGTCGGGGCACGAGGACCTGCTCGACACCCCCTCGATCGCCCATCCCCTGACCGGCCCCGTCGCCGTGGCCGGCGCCGAGCCGGGGGACCTGCTCGAGCTCGAGGTGCTCGGCTACCAGACCGACGACTTCGCCTGGACCGCGATCTGGCCCGGCTCCGGCTTCCTCGGCGACCTGTTCGACTCTCCCTTCCTGGCCCGCTGGGAGCTCGACGGCGCCCACGCGCGCTCCGAGCAGCTGCCCGGCGTGGCCGTCCCGGCCTGCGTGCACGCAGGCACGATCGGCGTCGCCCCCTCGTGGGATCTGTTCAAGCGCGCCCGCGCGCGCGAGGCCGCCGCGGGGGCGCCCAACCCGCCCACGGTCGAGCTCGCCTGGCCCCCGGCGGCCGCCGACGGCCTGCGCACCTATCCGCCGCGCGAGAACGGCGGCAACATGGACATCCGCGACCTCGGCCCCGGCGCGCGCCTGTGGCTGCCCGTGCACGTGCCGGGCGCGCTGCTCTCGGTCGGCGACCTGCACTTCGCCCAGGGCGACGGCGAGGTCTGCATCTCGGCGATCGAGACCGGCGGCGCGGCGACGTTCCGGGTGCAGGTCCGGCGCGAGCTCCGGGAGCCGCGCGGCACCGGCTCGGAGGCGGGCGGCGCGCCCGCCTGGCGCCCAACCTTCCCCGCCTACCAAGCACCGCCGCGGCCGCCGCGGGCGATGTTCGCCACCACCGGCATCCCGCTCACGGACGCGGGCGAGCAGGGGCTGCTCGACCTCAACCTCGCCACCCGCCGCGCGCTGCTCGAGCTGCTCGGCTGGCTGACCGCCGAGCACGGCCTCTCTCGCGCGTCCGCCTACGTCCTGATGAGCGTGGCGGCGGAGCTGCGCGTCTCGGAGCTGGTCGACGCCCCCAACGCGCTCGTCTCCGCCGCCCTGCCGCTGGACGTGTTCAGCCCGTGATCGGCAGCGACACCTCGATCCGCCCGAAGCTGACCGCACCCGCAGAGCGCTGCGCCGTGTAGAGCGTCGTCGCCGGCGTGATCTGGAGCTTGTAGCTCGAGCCCGCCACCGCCTCGGCGGCGATCGCCTCCAGCGGCCGCTCGATCGTGTGGGTGAGCCCGTCGAGCGTGACCGGGATCGGGGTCGCCTGGTTGCCGACGACATGACCCGCGCCGTCCACGATCTGCGCGTAGACGTGCGTCTTCGCCGGCAGCGCGGTGCCGCTGTAGGTGAGCTTGAGCGTCGGCTCCCCGACCAGGTGGGCCGGTTCGCTCGCCGCCGGCAGCGCCACCTCGACCGCGTTGACCGCGGGCGTCGCGAAGATCAGCCCGCCGGACGGGCTGACCGGTGCGATCGGCAGCGTCTTCTGGCCGGTGATCGCGGTCAGGGAGCCCTTGCGCGCGAGCGGGTAGTCGGCCGCCGAGCGCCACTTGGCGTCGTCGGCCAGCCACTCGAAGCGGGGGCCGGTCTGGACCGCCGTGTTGCGCTTGAGGTAGCGGTTCAGCCAGGTGATCACGGCGTTCTCGACGTGGCCGGCCTCGCCGCTGCCGGTCAGGCAGACGCCGTGGCCGCCGCAGAACCAGACCATCTTCACCGGCACTCCGCGGCTGCGCAGCGACGCGTAGTTGCGGATCGCCTCCTTGAGCGTGAACAGCGTGTCGGCGGTGCCCTGCGTGATCAGCGTCGGGATCTTCACCTTCGAGAGCAGCAAGTCGGGCCCGTGGGCGGCAAACCAGGCCTGGTCGGCCGGCGCCATCGAGCCGTTGGCGATGCCGCTCACGCAGGTGTTGAACACGTGCGGGTCGAGCCGCATCAGCTGGAGCCCGTCGGGGTTCATCAGCCCGCCCGGGACCAGCGAGCCCTCGAGGCCCGCGCCGCAGAGGATGCTGCCCCAGCCGAACTTGAGCGCGCCGTCCTTGTTGAGGCTCGTCACCAGCGAGTTCCACGAGATGTTCGGCGTGATCACGTCCACGCGCGCGTCGCGCGCCGCCGTGACCCACTGGATCCCGCCGCCGTAGGAGCTGCCGTTCATGCCGACGCGCGGGTCGCCCGCCTTGTCGAGCTGGGCCTCCGGCTGCATGGCGAGCCAGTCGATCAGGGCGGACACGTCGCGCGCCTCGTAGTCGGGGTGATCGACCATCACCGTGCCGCCCGACTTGCCGAAGCCGCGCGGGTCCCAGGTCAGCACGTTGTAGCCGGCGGCGCGCAGCGTGCCGACGCCGATGCCCCCGAACAGCTCCTCGGAGGACGAGCTGTCGTCCGTCTCCCCGGCCATGCTCCAGCCCGGCCCGACGAGCACGGTAGGTGCCTTTGCTCCGTTTGCGGGGAAGAAATGCAAGTTGATGGCCGTCTGGTCGAACGACCGCACCGTGGCGTCACGTGCCTGCGCCCCTCCCGCGAGCGCTCCCAGACCGGGGATCGCGAGCACCAGCGCAACGACGGCTCTCCCCTTCAAGGCCCCTCCCCGTTGGTAAACCGCACAGTTTCCGAATAGTACGCTAGCGTTTATGAACGTGCAAGACCGACCCGCTCCCCTATCCGACATCGTCGACGGGCCGCTCCCCTCGGGACGTCATTCCCTAACTCGCGACGCAGTACTCGCGTCGCAGCGCGGCCGGCTGCTCGACGCGATGGCCGAGGCAGTCGCCGAGCACAGCTACGGGGCGACCACGATCGCCCACGTCGTCTCGCAGGCGGGCGTGTCGCGCAAGACCTTCTACGAGCACTTCCGCGACAAGGAGCACTGCTTCCTGGCGATGTACGACACCGGCATCGCGTTCGTGGTCGGCCGACTGACCGAGGCGCTCGAGGCCGCCGAGGACCCGCGCGAGCGGCTGATCGCGGGGCTGCGCACCTTCCTGACAGTGCTCGCCGACGAGCCCGCCTTCTGCCGCGCGATCGTGCTCGAGGTGTACGCGGTCGGGCCGGCCGGACTCGCCCGCCGCCGGGCCGTGCTCCAGGTCTTCGCCGGGCGGTACCTCGAGGTCAACCGGCAGGCGCGCGACGAGGACCCGACGATCGGGCCGCTCGCCGGCGAGGTCGCGCTCGGCGTCGTTGGCGCGATACTGGAGCTGGTGTCGACGCGCGTGGAAGAGGGACGCACGGCCGAGCTGGCCGACCTGACGGACCCGCTGGCGGACTTCGTGATCCGCAACGTGCTGCCGAACGGGTCGTGACGCTCGCCGAGAAGGGCTTGCCGGCCGCGGCGCCAAGGCGCCCGCTGCCGCCCTTCACGGACGAGCACGAGCAGCTGCGCGAGACCATCCGGCGCTTCGTCGCCAAGGAGCTCCGCCCCCACGTCGCCGAGTGGGAGGACGCCGAGTGGTTCCCCAACGAGGTGTTCACGCGCATGGCCGAGCTGGGCTACCTCGGCCTCAAGTACCCCGAGCAGTACGGCGGCCAGGGCGGCGACTACGTCCACGACGCCGTGCTCGTCGAGGAGCTCACCGGCGCCGGGTCGGGTGGGCTGTCGGCCGGGATCGGGGCGCACATCGGGATCGCCACGCCACCGATCTGGAAGTTCGGGACCGAGGACCAGAAGCAGCGCTTCCTCGCCCCGGCGATCCGAGGCGAGCGGATCGCCGCGCTCGGAATCACCGAGCCGGGCGCGGGCTCGGACGTGGCCGGCATCCGCACGTTCGCGCGCAAGGTCGACGGCGGCTATGTCGTCAACGGCTCGAAGACGTTCATCACCAACGGGGTGCGCGCGGACTTCGTCGTGACCGCCGTGAAGACGACCGAGGAGGGCGGCCACCAGGGGCTGTCGTTCCTCGTGCTCGAGAAGGAGATGGACGGCTACTCGGTGTCGAAGAAGCTGGAGAAGCTCGGCTGGCGCGCCTCGGACACGGCCGAGCTTGCCTTCGACGACGTGTTCGTCCCCGACGAGAACCTGCTCGGCGAGGAGAACAAGGGCTTCTACCTGATCATGGCCAACTTCCAGTGGGAGCGGCTGGTGATGGCGCTGGGGGCCGTCGGCTCGATGGGCCGCATGGTCGAGCGCAGCGTGGCCTACGCGAACGAGCGCACGGCGTTCGGCAAGCCGATCGGGAAGAAGCAGGCGATCCGCCACAAGGTCGCCGAGATGGCGATCAAGCACGAGGCGTCACGGTCCCTCACCTACCACGCGCTGCGCCTGTTCGCGGCCGGTGAGAACGCGATCCGCGAGGTAACCGAGGCGAAGCTGCTCACCCAGCGGGCGGCCTACGAGGTCGCCGACGACGC